>NZ_CP070977.1:3610746-3911642 GCF_018417535.1 Burkholderia pyrrocinia
CGAGCACATCTCGATCAACGTCGCGGGCATGACGACGGAGGACGAGCAGGCGTCCGAGCTGCTGTTGCTGCAGCACCGCGTCGTGTGCGATGCGATTTGCGCGCGCCGGCCCGAAGAGGCGCGCACCGCGATGCAGACGCATATCGATTACGTGCGCAGCCATTTCGAGCGCAGCGGCGACGGGCAATGAGATTGGTCGGACCACTTCGGTGGGCGGTCCGTCCGGCGGGCGGGTTCGGGGCAGTCAGGCATCGGCGCCGGTCGTTCGTTCGCCGGCTACCCGCGCCGCGCGCCGCTGCAGCGTGGCGCCACCCGTGCCGCCCGTGCGATTGACCGGTTCATCGGGCGCCCACTAGAATCGGCCGGGACCGCCCGCCAGCCGCGCGCCGCGGCGAATGCGGACCCGTTGTTCCGCCAGCCAGTCGAGGAAGCTTCCGTGCTCACGTCTTTCATCCGGCGCGCGCCGGCCGCGCCGTCGTGGCGCGCCGCATGCCGACCGGCCCGCGCGCTGGCCGTCTGCGTGCTGCTGTCGCTCGTCGCCGCGTGCGCGACGCATCCGCCCGCCACCACGCTCGATCGCCCGGCCTCCCATGCATTGCCGCCCGATACCGCGACGCCGCTACGCGACGCGCTGGCCGCGCCCGAGGCCGTGCATCCGGGCCAGTCGGGCTTCCGGCTGCTGGCCGACGGGGCCCAGGCGCTGCAGATGCGCATCGCGCTCGCGCGCGCCGCGACGAAGACGCTCGACATGCAGTACTACATCGCGACCGAGGACACGACCGGCAAGCTGCTGCTCGCCGCGGCGCTGTACGCGGCCGATCGCGGCGTGCGCGTGCGGATGCTGGTCGACGACCTGAACTTCCGCGACATCGATCGCATCATGGCCGCGCTGAACACGCACCCGAACATCGAGATCCGCGTGTTCAACCCGTTCGGCGCGTCGCGGCAGCGCATGGTCGAGCGCACCACCGACTTCTTCACGCGCATCGACAGCTTTACGCGCCGGATGCACAACAAGGCGATGATCGCGGACAACCAGATGGCGATCGTCGGTGGCCGCAATCTCGGAGACGAATACTTCAGCGCGAGCCCGACGCTGCAGTTCCGCGACCTCGACGTGCTCGCCGCCGGCCCCGTGACGAACGACATCTCGGCGAGCTTCGACACTTACTGGGCGAGCGCGAGCAGCTATCCGCTGCGCGTGCTGAATCACCAGTCGTTCGATCCGAAGGATCTCGACGCGATGCGCGACGAACTGCGCAACCACTGGCGCCAGAACGCCGATCCGTACAACGCGAAGCCGCTGAACGCGACACCGCTCGCACAGCAGATCGCGCGCGACGAACTCGCGCTCGTGTGGGCGCCGGCCGAGTTCAAGGCCGACGCGCCCGACAAGGTCGCGCAGCCGACCGACGCGTACGTGAGCCCGCCGATGCAGCGCCTCGTCGAGCTGACACGCGGCGCGCAGCAGGAATTCCTCGCGTTCTCGCCGTATTTCGTGCCGCACGACGCGGGCGTGAAGATCCTCGGTGACACGACTGCGCGCGGCGTGCGCGTCGCGATCCTGACGAATTCGCTCGCCGCGACCGACGCGGTCGCCGTGCAGGCCGGCTACGGGCCGTGCCGCGTGCCGCTGCTGCAGCACGGCGTCGAGCTGTACGAGTTCAAGGCGCAGCCGGGCCGGCAGCGCGCACGCCTGTTCGGGTCGCGCTCGCGCGCGAGCCTGCACGCGAAGGCGTACGTGATCGACCGGAAGATCCTCGTGATCGGCTCGATGAACCTCGATCCGCGCTCCGCATACCTGAATACGGAACTGGCGCTCGTGATCCACAGCCCGGCGCTCGCGCAGCAGGCCGCGACGATCTTCGCGCGCGCGACGCAGCCGGACGAAAGCTATCGCGTGAGCCTCGCGACGCCGGCGGGCGGCGGTACGCCCGAACTCGAGTGGACGGGCACCGACGACGGCCGGCCGACCACCTATCACGTCGATCCGCACGCAGGGCTGCTGCGCAACCTGATGACCGGCATCTTCATGCTGCTGCCGGTCGACGACCAGCTTTAGGGCCAGCGCAAGCCCGCCATAAGCGGGAACAGGCCCCAAGAGGGCGGAAGCGCTCCGGCTAAACCCGCGTTACCGACGCGCGGGGAAAGATGATATGGTTGTGCGCGCAACTATCATGGCTGTGTGACGGTACCGCCGGACGGCTCCCGCCATGCGCACATCTGCAACCGGAGTTCCCCATGCAACGTGTACCGAACCAGCCGTTCACGCGTCCCGCCCGCTTCTCCGAAGCCGAATGGCAGGCGCGCGTGCAACTCGCGGCGGCCTACCGCATCTTCGATCATCTCGGCTGGACCGAGCTGATCTACAACCATATCTCGTTGCGCGTGCCGGGCGAGGACGGGCATTTCCTGATCAACCCGTTCGGGCTCCATTACCGCGAGGTGTGCGCGTCGAACCTTGTGAAGATCGACATCGACGGCAACGTGATCGGCCATTCCGACTGGCCGATCAATCCGGCCGGCTTCACGTTCCACAGTGCGATCCATGCGGCGCTGCCCGATGCGCACTGCGTGATGCACGTGCACACGACGCCCACGATGGCCGTGTGCTGTTCGCGCGACGGGCTGTCGTTCTCGAATTTCTATTCCGCGCAGTTGTACGGGAAGATCGCGTATCACGACTTCGAGGGCATCACCGTGCATCTGGAGGAGGGGCGGCGCATCGTCGAGAGCGCCGGCGGGCGGCCCGTGCTGCTGCTGCGCAACCACGGACCGGTGACGATCGGCGCGACGCTCGCGCAGACGTTCTCGCTGATGTGGCTGCTCAACCGCGCGTGCGAGGTGCAGGTCGCCACGCACGCGATCGGCAACGCACTGCCGATCGCGCCGCCCGTGCTCGAAGGGTGCGTGCGCGATTCGCTGAATTTCGATCCGAAGCATGGCGCGGGGCAGGACGCATTCGACGCGCTGCAGCGCATCGTCGATCGCATCGATCCCGGTTATCGCGCGTGACGCGAAGTGCCGTTGTGCCGCGAGCGGCGGCGCAATCGCTTCGTCATGCTTGTGACGACGCGAACCGGATTCGGCGGCGCAAAAAAAACGCGGCCGGGTGGCCGCGTGAATACTCGCAGACTCCTTCGGACGAAGGAAACAAGCAACTGTGAGACGAAGTGTAGCGAAAGGCCGCGCGCGGATTCAGCCGTCAGGCTGCAAAGGTCCGTTCCAGCCTGAAGCAGACTGACGCGATGAGCGCCGCCCGAGATGGCCGGCCTCGCACGGCGCGCCGACGGGCGGCGCGGCGATTCGCTGCATGGCCGTTCGGCGGGCTGCCGGATCGGCGGCGATCGACTACCATCACGAGTAGCGTCCCCGTTCGGGCGGCGTACAACGTCGTGCAAGGAGAGTCCATGTCCAAGCTGCGTTTGCTCCAGGTCGCGTTACTCGCGGGCGTGCTGGCCGCCGGCAGCGCCGCCGCCGAAACGGTGCGCCTGTCCGCCAATCTGCAGCCGTCGAGCGAAGTGCCGCCGACGGCGACCAAGGGCTCGGGCACCGTCGACGCCACCTACGACACGGCCTCGCACATGCTGCAGTGGGCGGTCACGTACGAACACCTCACGGGGCCGGCCACTGCCGCGCATTTCCATGGGCCCGCGCCGGTCGGCCAGAACGCCGGCGTGCAGGTGCCGATTCCGAAGGACGAGCTGGCGAGCCCGATCAAGGGCTCGAAGCAGCTCACCGACGCGCAGGTCACCGACCTGATGGGCGGCAAGTGGTACTTCAACGTCCATACGAAGGAGCACCCGTCCGGCGAGATCCGCGGCCAGGTGATGCCGGCGAACTGAGTGCCGGCGTTTGATGTAGAGGCACTTATCGAGCGGCGCGGGAACGATCGCACGTACCATCGTCACACTGCGATTACGGAGTGCGTCCGATGAGTTGGCAAAGCAAGTTCGCCTGCTGGCTGCTGCGCTGGCAGTTCCGTCCCGAGACCACGCGCGAGGTGCTCGATCCTGCCCGCGCGCGGCGCTTTACCGACCTGCGGATGGTCGTGCCGCGCCGCGCGCCGTCGGGCTATCGGCTGCGGCAGTGCTACGGCGCGGGCGACGCGCCGCTGCGCGGCGAATGGCTCGAACGCACCGACGCGGGCGCGGGTCGCGGGCCCGGCCGCACGCTGCTGTACTTCCACGGCGGCGGCTATTACTTCTGTTCGACGAGAACCCACCGGCCGCTCGTGTTCGGCCTGACGAAGCGCGCGGGCGCGCGCTCGTTCTCGCTCGACTACCGGCTCGCACCGGAAAACCGCTTCCCGGCCGCGCTCGACGATGCGCTGGCCGCGTACCGGCAACTGCTGGCGCTCGGCACGCCGCCCGAGTCGATCGTGCTCGGCGGCGATTCGGCGGGCGGCGGCCTCGCGCTCGCAACGCTCGTCGCGCTGCGCGACCGCGGCGAGCCGTTGCCGGCCGGCGCGATCCTGTTCTCGCCGTGGACCGATCTCGCGGCCACCGGCGATTCGTTGCGCACGAACGACGGTGCCGATCCGATGTTCGCCGGCGCGGCGCTGCCGAAGGCCGCGAAGCTGTACCTCGGCGACGCGCCGGCGACGGATCCGTACGCATCGCCGTTCTATGCGGATTTCGCGGGCCTGCCGCCGCTGTATATCCAGGTCGGCAGTACCGAGGTGCTGCTCGACGATTCGCGCCGCGTCGCCGAGAAGGCGAAGGCGGCCGGCGTGCCGGTGGAGATCGAGGTGTGGCCGGACGTGCCGCACGTGTGGCAGCTCTATGTGCCGATGGTGCCGGAAGCGCGCGATGCGCTCGACCGCGCGGCTGCGTTCCTGCGCCGCGTCGCGGTAGAACGCGCGGTTCAGCGCGTCGGCGAGGCGTCGATCGCCTGATAGGCGGCCTTGACGGCTACCGCGCCGTACTTGCGCTCGAGCCGGCGTACGGTGAAGTGGCCGTGCGCCATCTGCTGGAAGTGATCGATGAACAGCGTGTTGACGGTCGCGCCGAGCACGGCGCCGATCGCCGGGATCGACTTTGCGGCCATCTGCTCGGTCACCTGCACCGAGAAGCGCGATGCCACCGTCTGCACGAGCTTGAACACGGCCGCCGAGCTGTGCGCGGCGATGCCTTTCGTCGTGATGTCCGACGACGCCTTCGAGATCGCCTGTGCGAGCGCGCCGCGCAGCACGAAATAGCCGAGATCGGCGTCCTCTTCCTGCTTGTCCGGGTTGCCGCCCATGCCGAGCACGGCCAGGCATTGCAACTGCGTATCCACCGATGCCAGGTCCTCGCCCTCGCTGCGTGCGATGTCGCACACCGAGCGGAAGATCAGCGTGGTCGTGACCGGCAGCTCGACCGGCAGCGCGAGAAAGCCGAATGCGCCGCCCGCCGCGCCGGTCGTCGCGACCGCGAGCTTGTGCAGCAGGTTGCTGGGTTTCTCGGGTTCGGCGTCCGGCGCCTGCGGCTTGCCGAGCGTGCGCAGCGCGATGTTCAGGCACTTGCGCAGCGCGAGTTGCGTCGCATCGTTGATCTTGCCGGTCGCGAAATCGGGCAGCCGCGCGATCATCTTCTCGACCGGTGCGCCGAGCACGCCCGTCAGCTTCATCGTCAGCGACGGGCTTTCCAGCACCTGCTTCGCGCGCCGCAGCGCGTCCCGATCCTCCTGCGACAGCGTCGTCGCGGGGGTGATTGAAATCGGTTCCATCTTTCTCCTTGGTGGTCGGGAGCGGGTTGCCCGTCGGCAGCCTAGATTACTCCGGCATGCTAGAATTTTGAGATTGTTTGACTCGTCAAAAGTTGCATCAACAAAAAATGGCCGTCCATACTGCCGCCCACCATTCGAGCGGGCAAGTCTTGCCGTTCCGCGAATCGCTGCTCGCGATGATCGGGATCTCGTTCGTCACCATGCTCGTCGCGCTCGACCAGACCGTCGTCGGCACCGCGCTGCCGACCATCGTCGCCGAGCTCAGGGGTTTCGACCTGTACGCGTGGGTCGCGACCTCGTACCTGCTCAGTTCCGTGATCACGGTGCCGATCTTCGGCCGCCTCGGTGATTATTACGGCCGCAAGCCGTTCGTGATCGTGTCGATCGTCGTGTTTACCGGCGCGTCCGTGCTGTGCGGGATGGCCAACGACATGCTGAGCCTCGTGCTCGCGCGCGGGCTGCAGGGGATCGGCGGCGGGATGCTGGTCGGCACCGCGTTCGCGTGCATTCCCGACCTGTTCCCCGATTCCGTCGTGCGGCTGCGCTGGCAGGTGCTGATGAGCTCGGCCTTCGGCATCGCGAACGCGGTCGGTCCGTCGCTCGGCGGCGTGCTGACCCAGTCGTTCGGCTGGCGCTCGGTGTTCTACGTGAACCTGCCGGTCGGCCTGCTGTCGCTGCTGTTCGTGTGGCGCTACCTGCCGCACCTGCGCCACGTCGAGCACGATCGCAAGATGCGGCTCGACTGGCCGGGCGCGCTGCTGATCGCGCTGTCGCTCGGCGCGCTGCAATTGTTCGTCGAATGGCTGCCGAAGTACGGCGTCGCGAGCTGGGCGTCGCTGCTGCTCGTCGTCGCGGTCGGGGCCGGCGTCGGCCTGTGGCACTGGGAAAAGCGCTGCGCGCAGCCGATTCTGCCGTTCGACATGTTCGGCAACCGCGCGCTGTCGGCGCTGTTCGTGCTCGCGATCCTCGCCGGCTTCTCGATGTTCTCGCTGCTGTTCTACGCGCCGCTGCTGTTCCAGGGCGGCTTCGGGATGTCGCCGAAGGCGGCCGGGCTCGTGATCACGCCGCTCGTCGTGTTCATCACGATCGGCAGCATCATGAACGGCCGCGTCGTCACGCGCATCCGCAATCCGAACGCGATGCTGCACGTCGGCTTCGTGCTGTTCGCGATCGCGTGCGCGGGCATCGTCGTGTCGACGCACACGACGCCGACCTGGATGCTGATGGCGCTGATGGTTGCCGGCGGCATCGGTCTCGGCTTCGTGCTGCCGAACCTCACCGTGTTCGCGCAGCAGGCGGCCGGCCGCGAGCACCTCGGCATCGCGACGGCGCTGCTGCAGTCGCTGCGGATGGTCGGCGGGATGATCGGCACCGCGCTGACGGGCACGCTCGTCAACCAGATGTATTCGGGCGGCGTGCGCAATGCACTCGCGGCCGACCATGCGATGCAGTGGCATGCGCAGCTCGCCGATCCGCAGATCCTGATCGACCGCGCGGCGCAGGGCGGTCTCGTCGCGGAGCTGACGCGTGCCGGGCATAATGGCGCGCTGCTGCTGGAAGCGGCCCGCGAATCGCTCGTCAGCGCGATTCACCTGGGCGTCGCGATGGCGGCCGTCGTCGCCGTGGTGTCGGTGTGGCAGTGCCGCCGCGTGCCGCCGATTGCGCTGCGGCACAAGATCGAGCCGCACGTCGCGGCCGATTGAACGATTCAACGATTTACCGGAAACGAAATCAGCGCATGGAAGAACAGGACCGCGTCGCGATCTTGCAGCAATTCGGACGCACGTATCGCGCGTTCATGACCGCGTTCGAAGCGCACGTCGGGCAACCGATGCCGCGCTGGCGCATCATGGTCGCGTTGCACACGATGGGCGGGCATTCGTCGCAGAAGAAGCTGGTCGAAGTGCTGCGCATCGATCCGGGCGCGCTCACGCGCCAGTTGAAATCGCTCGACGCGCTCGGCTGGATCGAGCGCGAATCCGACGCACGCGACAACCGCGTGACCAATGTGACGCTGACGGACGATGGCCGTGCCGCGTTCGATGCATGCCTGCCGCGCCGCAAGGCGTTTCTCGAACAGACGATGGCGCAGTTGCCGGACGACGTGCTGAATTCGCTGTCGGGCGCGCTGGCGATGCTGGAATCGCGGATCGCGGACGTCGGTTCGACGCCGGTCGTGCGCTGAAGCACGGCGCGGGCAGGCGCGTGCGTCGCGCCCGCGATCGATCGCGACCGGCAAGCGGGCACGAATTCCCGCCGCCGGCCGGCGCTTCATTTCATCTCAATTCACTTCAGGTTCACAGCTCGATGCGCGTTCCCAGCAACGCGAGGAACTGCGCGAGCCATGCCGGATGCGCGGGCCACGCGGGCGCGGTGACGAACGGCGCGTCGGTCACGGCCGCATCGACCGGGATGTCCGCGTATTCGCCGCCCGCGAGCTTCACCTCGGGCGCGCAGGCCGGGTAGGCCGAGATGCGCTTGCCGCGGATCACGTCGGCGGCCGCGAGCAGTTGCGCCGCGTGGCAGATCGCGGCGATCGGCTTGCCGGCCGCGGCGAACTCGCGCACGAGCGAAATCACCTTCGGGTCGAGTCGCAGGTATTCGGGCGCACGGCCGCCCGCGATCGCGAGCGCGTCGTAGCGCGATGCGTCGACATCGTCGAACGCCGCGTTCAGCGTGAACTGGTGGCCGGGCTTCTCGGTGTAGGTCTGGTCGCCCTCGAAATCGTGGATCGCGGTCTTGATCTTGTCGCCCGCGCGCTTGCCCGGGCAGACTGCATCGACGTGGTGGCCGACGGCCTGCAGCGCCTGGAATGGCACCATCGTTTCGTAGTCTTCGGCGAAATCGCCGGTCAGGAACAGGATCTTCTTCGCGGCCATGGCTTTCTCCAGTGAAGCAGCGTTGAGGGCCCGTTCGCGCCGTGCGCAACGGCCTCGAGGGGCCCCGGGGACGAAAGCGCAGTGTACTCCGGCAGATTGAAGCGCGCGTGACGGCCGCCCCGCGCGAGCGGCGGGGCGCGCGCAACGTGCGTCAGAAGAACGTTTCGACCACTTCCGTCACGCGGAACTGCGGATCGAGCACGAGCACCTGGCGCCACTTGTCGAACGTCAGGCACGGGTGCGAGATGTCGAACGCGACCATGTCGCCGACCTTCACGTCCGCGCCCGGCGGGATCTGCAGGTACGCGTGCTGGTCCATCATCCCGGTCACGGCCCAGCCTTCGGTAGCGGCGACGTCGCGCGGCGCGGTGTCGCGGCCCGGGCGGAAGTGGCGCGCCGGCTCGGGCAGGCCCGCGTCGAACGCCGCGTCGCGCTTGCCGAGCGCGACGATCGCACGGTCGGCTTCCGGCACCGACTGCACGTAGGCCCACAGTTGCAGCGCGGGCAGTAGCCCTTCGCCCATCGTGCGTGCGATCGGGTTGCGCGCGAACACGTCGGTCTGCGCCTTCTTGTAGATGCCGACATCGTGCGTCAGGTAGCAGCCCGGGCGCAGCACGACTTCCGCGAAACCGGCTTCGGACGCCTTCGCGAATTCTTCCGCAACCACGTCGTACCACGCCGAACCGGCGCCGGACAGGATCGCCGGGGTGCGCGCGAAGCGGCCCGCGTCGGACAGCTCGCGCGTGAGCGCGACCGCGTCCTGCAGGAACGCGCGGATCTCGCCTTCCTCCTTCAGCACGCCTTCGTAGAGCTCGATGCCGGCCAGCTTCAGCGTGTCCGGATAGCGCGCGAGCGCGGCGAGCACGGCCTCGCGTTGCGCGGCATCGCGCACGCCCGCGCGGCCGCCCGGCACGCCGAGCTCGAGCAGCACGTTCAGCGTTTTCTTCGCGTCGCCGAAGAAGCGGCCGAGCTGGTCGACGCTCTCGGCGGAATCGACGAGGCAGAAGAATTCGAAGTCGGGATCGGACAGCAGCCCGGCGATGATCGTCATGTTCTGGCGGCCGACGAGCTGGTTCGCGAGCAGCACGCGCCGCACGCCGCCGTGATACGCGGCCTGCGTCTGGTGCGCGGTCGCGAGCGTGATGCCCCATGCGCCGGCGTCGAGCTGGCGGCGGAACAGTTGCGGCGCCATCGTCGTCTTGCCGTGCGGCGCAAACTTGACGCCATACTGCTGGACGAACGCCTGCATCCAGTTCAGGTTGTGTTCGATGCGGTCCTCGTAAAGCACGGCGGCCGGCAGGCTGACGTCTTCCGCGAGCAGGTTCCACTCGAGCCGGCCCGCGTCGCCGAGCGGCACGCTGGCGCTCGGCAAGTTGCCCAGGCCCTTGCCGAAAGGATCGATCGTCGCTTCCTGATAGTTTGTAACTTTCATGTCATCCCGCTCCATCATCACTATATATTGCACTGAAGTTGACATGCCGATGGTACAGAAAGTAGCATCGGCGCGGTGATGTTATTTAGTAACATCAAGCTTCGCAACCTTTCCCGCAGATGAATACGCCCGTCACCCCGTCCGCTCCGCTCGCGGCCGAGCTTCATCCGGCTCCGGTTGCCCCGCCGGTCCTCGACATCGTCGCGCGGATCGCCGAATGCGCGCCCGAGCTGCGCGAAGCCGAGCGCAAGGTCGCCGCGTTCATCCTCGCCGATCTCGCGCGCGCCGCGCATGCGAGCATCGGCGCGCTCGCGCGCGACGCGGAGGTCAGCGTCGCGACGGTCACGCGCTTCGCGAAGGCCGTCGGCTGCCGTGACGTGCGCGAACTGAAGGTGCTCGTCGCGCAGGCGGCGGCCGTCGGCCAGCGCTTTCTGGTGCCGTCCGACGGTGCGCCGGCCGACGACGCGAGCCCCGCGTCGGTCGTCTACGACGAGATCCGCGTGGCGCTCGCCCACAACCATCAACTGCTGCGCAACACGTCGTTCGACGCGGCGGCCGACCTGCTCGCCGGCGCAAAGATGATCTACGTGTACGGGCAGGGCGGCGGCTCGACCGCGCTGGCCGACGAGCTGCGCTTCCGGCTCGTGCGCTTCGGCCGGCCGGTCGCGAGTTACCAGGACAGCCTGCTGCAGCGGATGGTGTCCGCGACGCTGTCGCGCGACGCGGTCGTCGTCGCGTTGTCGGTGAGCGGGCGCGTGCCCGAGTTGCTCGAGAGCTGCCGGCTCGCGAAGCGCTACGGCGCGAAGCTGATCGCGATCACCGCGCCGGCTTCGCCGCTCGCGAAGCTCGCCGACCACCTGATCCCGGTCGTCGCGTTCGAAACCGATTTTATTTACAAGCCGTCGACGTCGCGCTACGCGATGATGATGGCGATCGACGTGCTCGTCACCGGAGTCGCGCTGCGGCTCGGCGATGCGGGCCGAGAATCGCTGCGCCGCATCAAGCATGCGCTCGATGCGCATCGCGGCGGCGGAGACCGTCAACCGGTAGGAGACTGACCATGCATTCGCATCCCGAAGCCGCCGATACGCTGATCGTCGGCGCGCAGCTTTACGACGGCACTGGCACACCGCCCGTCACGCGCGACGTCGCGATCCGTAACGGCGTGATCGCGGCGATCGGCAACCTGTCGAACTGGCTCGCCGAGACCGTCGTCGATGCGAACGGCCGCGCGCTCGCGCCGGGTTTCGTCGACGTGCATACGCACGACGACACGCACGTGATCCGCGCGCCGCAGATGCTGCCGAAGATCTCGCAGGGCGTGACGACCGTGATCGTCGGCAACTGCGGGATCAGCGCGTCGCCGGTGACGCTCGCTGGCGATCCGCCCGACCCGATGAACCTGCTCGGCGAGCGCGGCGCATTCCAGTACCCGACCTTCGCCGACTACGTCGCAGCCGTGAACGATGCGCGTCCGGCCGTGAACGTCGCGGCGCTCGTCGGCCACACGGCGCTGCGCAACAACCAGATGGACCGCCTCGACCGCGCGGCGACCGACGGCGAGATCGCGGGGATGCGCGCGCAGCTCGAGGAGGCGCTCGCGAACGGCGCACTCGGATTGTCGTCGGGCCTTGCGTACGGTTCCGCGTTCGCGGCGCCGACCGAGGAAGTGATGGCGCTCGCCGAGCCGCTCGCAAACGCGGGCGCGCTGTATACGACGCACATGCGCACCGAGTTCGACGCGATCCTCGATGCGATGGACGAGGCGTATCGCGTCGGCCGCCATGCGCAGGTGCCGGTCGTGATCTCGCACCTGAAGTGCGCGGGCCCGTCGAACTGGGGGCGCAGCACCGAGGTGCTCGCGTCGCTCGAAGGTGCGCGCCGCTACCAGCCGGTCGGCTGCGACTGCTATCCGTACAGCCGCAGCTCGTCGACGCTCGACCTGAAGCAGGTGACGGGCGACATCGACATCACGATCACGTGGTCCGAGCCGCACCCGGAAGTCGCGGGCAAGCTGCTGAAGGCGATCGCGGCCGACTGGGGCGTGACCGAGCAGGAAGCCGCGCAGCGCATCCGCCCGGCCGGCGCCGTGTACCACAACATGTCAGAGGACGACGTGCGCCGGATCCTGTCGCACCCCGCGACGATGGTCGGCTCGGACGGGCTGCCGAACGATCCGCTGCCGCACCCGCGGCTGTGGGGTGCATTTCCGCGCGTGCTCGGCCATTACGTGCGCGACACGAACCTGCTGCCGCTCGAGGAGGCGATCCGCAAGATGACATCGCTGTCCGCGCGCCGCTACGGGATTGCGCGGCGCGGCGAGGTGCATGTCGGCTACCACGCGGATCTCGTGCTGTTCGATCCGGCGCGCGTGATCGACGCCGCGACGTTCGAGAAGCCGCAGCAGCCCGCGCACGGGATCGATGCCGTGTGGGTGAACGGCGTGCTGACCTACGAGAACGGCCAGCCGACCGGCGAGCGCGCCGGCGGCTTCGTCGCACGCGGCGAACGCGTGCCGGCGGGCGCCGACGCCGCGTTCTGAGCGCGGCGGTTATTCCGGTCTTCCGCGTGTGCCGCTGCAGGCGCGCGCATCCGCAACCGTGCGTTGCATGGGATCCGGGTCAGTGCTGAAGCGCCTGCCCGGGTCGACAAAACAAGGAGTGAAACGATGAAGCGATATGGCGTAGGCGAAGCGAAGGGTACCGGCGGCCAGGTGATGCCGTTTGCACGCGCGGTCGAGGCCGACGGCTGGCTGTACGTGTCGGGCCAGACGCCGATGGTCAACGGCGAGGTCGTCGAAGGCGGGATCGTCACGCAGTCGAAGCAGACGATCGAGAACGTGATCGCGATCCTGAAGGAAGCCGGTTACGGCCTCGAGCACGTCGTGCGCTGCGGCGTGTGGCTCGACGACGCGCGCGATTTCGCGTCGTTCAACAAGGTGTTCGTCTCGTACTTCGGCGAGCATCCGCCGGCGCGCGCGTGCGTGCAGTCGAGCATGGTCATCGACTGCAAGGTCGAGGTGGACTGCATCGCGTACAAGGCGCCGGCGAAGTAACGTACGAGCGCGCATTGTTGGATGACGAGGCCGGTGCATTGGTGTGCGCCGGCCTCGTTGCGTTATGGCGCAATAGCTGTGTTGCCGGCGCTGGGCACCGTGGGGGCGGGCGTCCCGGCAATTGCGATAATTCGGTGGGAGGCCCGGTCACGATTGATGTGAGGGCCGCCGAATTTTTACGCTCTGAATGAAATCCTTGCGACGCGAGCGTGACGCGATGTGCCGCGTCTGGCGGCGGTGCCAGGGATGGCCGGACAATACGCCGACGGCGTCAATGAATCTCGATGGAGCAAATCAGCTGGACTGCCGTGTAGGGTCGTCATTCCGATCAACGATTTCGTGAAGTCGAATCATGACGAGCAATACATACCGCTACGGGGTTCATTCGGATCTCACGCCCGCCGAGCTTTTCTTTTTCGTTGCCGTGGAAGAGACGTGCGCACGGGTCGGGATCGACGATGTCGAAGCCGTGGTTCTTATTTTGGCCGGGTGGCCCGTTTTGCCGACCCGGCAAAAATTCGGCGGCGCGACGAAAGGGACGTCCGTCGCATCCGTGATGGCGCGTTCGATTTTTCGCTACCAGCTCAACAGGAAGGTTTTGCCAACCGTGACGCTTCAAAGTATCAAGTCGTTTCGAATCATCCTGACCAGGAAGCTCAGCGTGTTCGTCGGGCGTGCCGTTCCGGGCGTGGGCTGGGCGCTACTTGCACGCGACGTGTTCGGGATCGTTCACGGCACCGTCTCCAGATACAACGGCCTCGTCAAGCCGGAGGATAAGGTGTTCTGATGGAAAACGTGAGTTGGGACCAGATCGAAGCGTTTGTCCGGTCAGAGGTGGGGCTCGGTCCGTCGAAGCCGCTCTCCGCCGGCACGCGCCTGTGGGAGGATCTGGGGCAAACCGGCGACGAAGCCAATGACTTCATGGGGCGCTATTTTGAGCATTTCGCCGTCGACACCGGAGATTTCGATTTCCACCGGTACTTCTTGATGGAAGGCGAGGGTTTGCTCTATTCGCTATTCCAGCGGTGGGTGCTTCGAAAGCCGCACGACTTCAAGCGAGAATCGATTACGCTCGCGATGCTGCATCATGCGGCCGTCGAAGGAAAATGGGACGCCGCACGACTGGCCGCACTGCCGTGACAGGCTGGATCGATTGACGTCTTCAAGATGCTTTTTCCGCAAGCATTGGGTGTTGGCGGGCCGACGAATGCCCGCCCATTCCACTTCATCTACTGCCGCGCCGTACGCGCGTTGTCCGGCATCGGCTGGTTGTAGTTCGTGCGGAACGGGTTGATGTCGAGCCCGCCGCGACGCGTATAGCGCGCATACACCGCGAGCTTCACCGGTTTGCACGCATGCAGGATGTCGAGGAAGATCCGCTCGACGCACTGCTCGTGAAAGCCCGTGTGATTGCGGAACGAGATGATGTAGCGCAGCAGGCCGGCATGATCGATCTGCGGCCCGACATAGTGGATCTGCACGCTGCCCCAGTCGGGCTGGCCCGTGACCGGGCAGTTCGAGCGCAGCAGGTCGGACACGAGCGTTTCCTCGACCGGCGCTTCGTCCTCGGCGGCCGACAGCAGCGACGGATCGGGTTCGTACACGTCGGTGTCGAGGTCGAGCCGGTCGAGCGACAGCCCGTCGAGCTCTTCCATCTCGAGCTTGCCGAAATCGCGCGCCGACACGAGCTGCACGGCGACGCTCGCGCCGCACGCGGCCGATACGTCGCGCTTCAGCGTGTCGCGCACCGCATCGATCGAGTCGAACGTCGACTGCGCGAACGAGCCGAGATACAGCTTGAACGACTTCGATTCGACGATGTTCGGCGATTCGGCCGGCACGTAGAAGGTCGCGACCGCGACCTGCGGCTTGCCGCGCGCGTTGAGCCACGACAGTTCGTACGCGTTCCAGATGTCGGTGCCGAAGAACGGCAGCGCCGACGTGATGCCGAGCTGCGCGCGCGCACCGGCGCGCGGGATCGGGAACAGCAGCGACGCGTCGTACCGGGCCGCGTAGACGGTGGCCTTGCCGAGCGGGGAATGTTCGGGATTCATTGCGTGGCGCCTTTACGACAGGAAGAGGCGGTAAGCCGGGTTGGCGCTCTCTTCGACATACGGATAGCCGAGTGCCGCGAGGAAGCGCTCGAATTCGGCACGATCGGCCTGCGGCACCTGCAGCCCGACGAGGATCGAGCTGTAGTCGGCGCCCTGGTTGCGGTAGTGGAACAGGCTGATGTTCCAGTCCGGCGCCATCGACGACAGGAACTTCATCAGCGCGCCCGGCCGCTCCGGGAATTCGAAGCGGAACAGGCGCTCGTCGAGCGCGAGCGGCGAGCGGCCGCCGACCATGTAGCGGATATGTTCCTTCGACAGCTCGTCGTGCGTCAGGTCGACGGTGTTGAAGCCGTGCGACTCGAAGTTCGCGGCGATTTCCGCCGATTCGCCGCGGCGGCGGATCTGCACACCGACGAAGATGTGCGCGGATTGCGCATCGGCGATCCGGTAGTTGAACTCGGTGACGTTGCGGTCGCCGACGAGCGAGCAAAAGCGCTTGAAGCTGCCGCGCTCCTCGGGGATCGTGACCGCGAACACGGCTTCGCGCGCCTCGCCGACCTCCGCGCGCTCGGCGACGAAGCGCATCCGGTCGAAGTTCATGTTCGCGCCGGACGTGACCGCGACGAGCACCTGGTTTTCGATGCCTTCGCGTTCCGCGTACAGCTTCGCGCCCGCGACCGCGAGCGCGCCGGACGGCTCGAGCACGCTGCGGGTATCCTGGAACACGTCCTTGATCGCCGCGCACAGTGCGTCGGTGTCGACGGTCACGACGTCGTCCAGGTATTCGCGGCACAGCCGGAAGGTTTCCTCGCCGACGAGCTTCACCGCGGTGCCGTCCGCGAACAGGCCGACCTCGGTCAGCTCGACGCGTTCGCCGGCCTTCAGCGATTGCGCCATCGCGCACGAATCCTCGGCCTGCACGCCGATCACCTTGATCTCCGGGCGCACGGCCTTCACGTACGCGGCGACGCCGGACGCGAGACCGCCGCCGCCGATCGGCACGAAGATCGCGTGGATCGGGCCCTGGTGCTGGCGCAGGATCTCCATCGCGATGGTGCCCTGGCCGGCGATCACGTAAGGATCGTCGAACGGGTGGACGAACGTGAGGCCGCGCTCTTCCTGCACCTTGACCGCATGCGCGTACGCGTCGCTGTACGACTCGCCGGCCTGGATCACCTCGACGCCCGGGCCGCCGTGCGCACGCACCGCGTCCACTTTCACCTGCGGCGTCGTGACGGGTACGACGATCACCGCCTTGACGCCCATCCGGGCCGCCGAGAACGCGACGCCCTGCGCGTGGTTGCCGGCCGACGCGGTAATCACGCCGCGCGCAAGCGCGTCCGCCGGAATGTGCGCCATCTTGTTGTACGCGCCGCGCAGCTTGAACGAGAACACCGGCTGGTTGTCCTCGCGCTTCAGGTACACGGGGTTGTGCAGCCGGGCCGACAGGTTGCGGGCGGGTTCGAGTTCCGTCTCGATCGCGACGTCGTAGACGCGCGCGGTGAGGATTTTCTTCAGGTAATCGTGGGATGCCATGGGCGCTCGCGTGCAGTGCGGAAGCAGACGGTAAAACATCAATGATAGCGCCAAGGGTCCGCCCGCATGCAAGCGGCATGCCGAGCGCACGGTCGCGGGGCCGCGCGGGCGGCGCGTTCGCGACGCCGGGCGTCCCGTTTTTACCGGTTTAACCGCACGGTTACCGACCGGACGGACGGCGAATGATCGCACGAAACCGCGCCGAGCCAGGCCTGGCGCGGCTTGCGGCGATAGCCCCACGACCTGTCCGGCGTGTCACGCGTGGCCCGATCATGGGTTAGAATTCCGTTTTGAATCAAGGATCGGAAGATGCAGAGGCACCCTCGGATCGCCCCGTTGAAGCCGACGCCGCGCGCAGCCAGCCCCGCGGCGGAACGGCATGCGCGCAGCGCGCGATCGTGCTGATGGTTCCGAGTGCCGCCAGGCCCTGTCGCCGGCCAGGAGGGGTGAGTCAACACCCGCTCCGGCCCCATGAAGGACAGCCGCACGCCTGGTAACAGAACAGATTTCCCCAAGATTGCGCCCACGCGCTTGCCGACGCCCGTGCACGGTGTATCGGCCCTCCGAGTCGTCCGAACATGAACGCACCACAAGTTTTCGATCCGAATGGCGCGGCCGCCGCCGTCGCCGCCGATCCCGCGCCCCGGTTGCGCGAGATTCCCTACAACTACACGTCCTTCTCGGATCGCGAGATCGTGATCCGCCTGCTCGGCGAAGAGGCGTGGTCGGTGCTCGACGAATTGCGCGCCGAGCGCCGTACGGGCCGCTCGGCACGGATGCTGTATGAAGTGCTCGGCGACATCTGGGTCGTGCGCCGCAACCCGTACCTGCAGGACGACCTGCTCGACAACCCGAAGCGCAGCGCGCTGCTGATCGAGGCGCTGAACCACCGCCTGACCGAGATCGGCAAGCGCCGCAGCGCGGATCTCACCGCGCATCGCGACGACGCGGGCCGCGAGCGCGCGTTGCGCGTCGAGATGCTCGAAGCCGCCGCGCAGCGTGCGGTCAACGAGTTCGCCGACGAATTCGCGAAAATGGCCGACCTGCGCCGCCGCGCGACCAAGGCGCTCGGCCGCTGCACGCAGAAGGACAACATCCGCTTCGACGGGCTGTCGCGCGTGTCGCACGTCACCGACGCGACCGACTGGCGTGTCGAATACCCGTTCGTCGTGCTGACGCCCGACACCGAAGCGGAGATCGCGGCACTGATCAAGGCCTGCTTCGAGCTCGGCCTGACCGTGATCCCGCGCGGCGGCGGCACCGGCTACACGGGCGGCGCGGTGCCGCTCACGCCGTTCTCCGCGGTGATCAACACCGAGAAGCTCGAACAGCTCGGCGCGGTCGAGCTGACCGAGCTGCCGGGCGTCGCGCACAAGGTGCCGACGATCTTCTCCGGCGCGGGCGTCGTCACGCGCCGCGTGACCGAGGCGGCCGAGGCGGCCGGCTACGTGTTCGCGGTCGATCCGACGTCGCTCGACGCGTCGTGCATCGGTGGCAACGTCGCGATGAACGCGGGCGGCAAGAAGGCCGTGCTGTGGGGCACCGCGCTCGACAACCTGGCCTGGTGGCGGATGGTCGACCCGGACGGCAACTGGCTCGAAGTCACGCGCCACGAGCACAACCAGGGCAAGATCCACGACATCGCGGTCGCGCGCTTCGAGCTGAAGTGGTTCGACGGCGCATACGCGCCGGGCGAGAAGCTGCTGCGCACCGAGATGCTCGAGATCGAAGGCCGGCGCTTTCGCAAGGAAGGGCTCGGCAAGGACGTGACCGACAAGTTCCTCGCCGGCCTGCCGGGCGTGCAGAAGGAAGGCTGCGACGGGCTCATCACGTCCGCGCGCTGGGTGCTGCACAAGATGCCCGCGCACACGCGCACCGTCTGCCTCGAATTCTTCGGCCAGGCGCGCGAGGCGATCCCGAGCATCGTCGAAATCAAGGATTACCTGTTCGAGACGTCGAAGCAGGGCGGCGCGATCCTCGCGGGCCTCGAACACCTCGACGAGCGCTATCTGCGCGCGGTCGGCTACGCGACCAAGAGCAAGCGCAATTCATTCCCGAAGATGGTGCTGATCGGCGACATCGTCGGCGACGATGCCGATGCGGTCGCGCACGCGACGTCCGAAGTGATCCGGATGGCGAACGGCAAGAGCGGCGAGGGTTTCGTCGCGGTCAGCGCGGAGGCGCGCAAGCGCTTCTGGCTCGACCGCAGCCGCACGGCCGCGATCGCGAAGCACACGAACGCGTTCAAGATCAACGAGGACGTCGTCATCCCGCTGAACCGGATGGGCGAGTACACCGACGGCATCGAGCGGATCAACATCGAACTGTCGCTGAAGAACAAGCTGCAGCTCGTCGACGCGCTGGAAGCGTTCTTCCGCGGCGGCAACCTGCCGCTCGGCAAGACCGACGACGCGAACGAGATCCCGAGCGCCGAGCTGCTCGAAGACCGTGTCCAGCAGGCGCTGGAGCTGCTCAAGCGCGTGCGCGCGCGCTGGGAATTCGTGCGCGACCGGCTCGACCAGCCGCTGCGCGAGGCGCAGCACTACCTCGTGCAGCTCGGCTACGAGGCGCTGGCCGAGAAGTTCGCGGATCGTGCCGACGAGCAGCCGGGCGCGACCGTGTTCCACATCACGCAGGACCGCACGGTGCGCATCTCGTGGAAGCAGGAGATCCGCGCGGAGCTGCGCGCGATCTTCAACGGCGGCGCGTTCAAGCAGATCCTCGACGAAGCGCAGGCGATCCACAAGCAAGTGCTGCGCGGCCGCGTGTTCGTCGCGCTGCACATGCACGCCGGCGACGGCAACGTCCACACGAACATCCCGGTCAACTCCGACAACTACGAGATGCTGCAGGACGCGCACGCGTCGGTTGCACGCATCATGAAGCTCGCGCGCTCGCTCGACGGCGTGATCTCCGGCGAGCACGGGATCGGCATCACGAAGCTCGAGTTCCTGACCGACGACGAGATTGCCGAATTCCGCGCGTACAAGCAGCGCGTCGACCCGAACGGCCGCTTCAACAAGGGCAAGCTGCTCGACGGCGCCGATCTTCGCAACGCGTACACGCCGAGCTTCGGGCTGATGGGCTACGAGTCGCTGATCATGCAGCAGTCCGACATCGGCGCGATCGCCGATTCGGTGAAGGACTGCCTGCGCTGCGGCAAGTGCAAGCCGGTGTGCGCGACGCACGTGCCGCGCGCGAACCTGCTGTACAGCCCGCGCAACAAGATCCTTGCGACGTCGCTGCTGGTCGAGGCGTTCCTGTACGAGGAACAGACGCGCCGCGGCGTGTCGATCAAGCACTGGGACGAGTTCAACGACGTGGCCGACCACTGCACGGTGTGCCACAAGTGCGCGACGCCGTGCCCGGTGAAGATCGACTTCGGCGACGTCACGATGAACATGCGCAACCTGTTGCGCAAGATGGGCAAGAAGAAATTCAACGCCGGCAATGCGGCGGGCATGTTCTTCCTGAACGCGACCAATCCGCAGACGATCAACATCGCGCGCGGCGTGATGATGGGCGTCGGCTACAAGGTGCAGCGCTTCGCGAACGACATGCTGAAGAAGGTCGTGACGAAGCAGACGCAGCACCCGCCGGCGACCGTCGGCAAGCCGCCGGTCGTCGAGCAGGTGATCCACTTCGTCAACAAGAAGATGCCGGGCAACCTGCCGAAGAAGACGGCGCGCGCGTTGCTCGACATCGAGGACAACAAGATCGTGCCGATCATCCGCAACCCGAAGTCGACGACTGTCGATTCGGAAGCGGTGTTCTACTTCCCGGGCTGCGGCTCCGAGCGCCTGTTCTCGCAGGTCGGGCTGGCTACGCAGGCGATGCTGTGGGAAGCCGGCGTGCAGACCGTGCTGCCGCCGGGCTACCTGTGCTGCGGCTATCCGCAGCGCGGCGCGGGGCAGTACGACAAGGCCGAGAAGATCGTCACGGACAACCGCGTGCTGTTCCACCGGGTCGCGAACACGCTGAACTACCTCGACATCAAGACGGTCGTCGTGTCGTGCGGCACCTGCTACGACCAGCTCGCAGGCTACGAATTCGACAAGATCTTCCCCGGCTGCCGGATCATCGACATCCACGAGTTCCTGCTCGAGAAGGGGATGAAGCTCGACGGCGTGACGGGCACGCGCTACATGTATCACGACCCGTGCCATACGCCGATCAAGACGATGGATCCGATCAAGCTCGTCAACGAGCTGATGGGCTCGGAGAAGGACGGCTACAAGATCGAGAAGAACGACCGTTGCTGCGGCGAATCGGGCACGCTCGCGGTGACGCGCCCGGACGTGTCGACGCAGGTCCGCTTCCGCAAGGAAGAGGAGATCCGCAAGGGCGCGGCGAAGCTGCGCAGCATCCCGGTCGTGGCCGGCGGCGCGAGCGCACCGGCACCGGCCGCGAACGCCGGCCCGGACGTGAAGATTCTGACGAGCTGCCCGTCGTGCCTGCAGGGCCTGTCGCGCTACAACGAGGATGCGAACATCGAGGCCGACTACATCGTGGTCGAGATCGCGCGCCAGGTGCTCGGCGAGAACTGGATGGCCGATTATGTCGCACGTGCGAACCATGGCGGGATCGAGCGCGTGCTGGTCTAATGCGGGCGTGACGACCGCCCGACCGGGCTTGGGATGAGAGCGGGCGCCGGCGCTGATGCGCGGGCGCCCGTCCACATGGGAGCGACGATGGAATGCGTGTTTTGCCGTGAAGACGGCGGCGAGCTGCTCTGGCGGGACGATGCGCTGCGCGTCGTCCTCGCGACGGGCGAGCACGACTACCCGGGCTTCTGCCGGGTGATCTGGGGCGCGCACATGGCCGAGTTCTCCGATCTCGGCGAGCCCGAGCGGGCACACCTGATGCGCGTGGTCTACGCGGTCGAGCGGGCGGTGCGCCGCGTGATGCAGCCGAACAAGGTGAATCTCGCGAGCCTCGGCAACATGGTGCCGCACGTGCACTGGCACGTGATCCCGCGCTTCTCGAACGACGCCCATTTCCCGCAGCCCGTGTGGGCGCCGCGCCAGCGCAGCGTGTCCGAGGCGCTGCTGCGCACGCGCGCCGCGCAGGCCTCGCTGCTGCACAATGCGGTGCGCGAGGAAATTCAACGAACGACCGATTCGAGGCAGCCATGAGCGGTTTGACTTCCACGACGCCGATTCCGTCCGGCGTCGTCGTGCACGCGGTATCGCGCGTGCTCGAATTGCAGTACCCGAACGGCGACAGCTACCGGATTCCGTTCGAGCTGATGCGCGTCTATTCGCCGTCGGCCGAGGTGCGCGGCCACGGGCCCGGCCAGGAGACGCTGCAGACGGGCAAGCGCGAGGTGACGATCACCGCGCTCGAAGGCGTCGGCAACTATGCGCTGCAACCGACCTTCTCCGACGGCCATTCGACCGGCATCTACTCGTGGGACCTGCTGTACGAACTGGCGACGCAGCAGGACGCGCTGTGGCGCGACTATTTCGACAAACTGAAGGCGGCGGGCGTCGATCGCGACGCCCCGATGCAGGCGGCCACGGCGCCGCACGGCCACTGCCACTGAAATCGACGGCGCCCGCTCGGCGCCGTCTTGCCATTTACTGAGGATCAACGCGATGAGCAAAACCCACTTCGGCTTCGAAAGCGTCGAGGAAAACGAAAAAGCGAAGAAAGTGGCGGGTGTGTTCCATTCGGTCGCGAGCAACTACGATCTGATGAACGACCTGATGTCGGCGGGCATGCACCGCGCGTGGAAGGCGTTCACGATCGCGCAGGCGAACGTGCGCCCCGGCTACAAGGTGCTCGATATCGCGGCCGGCACCGGCGACCTGACCAAATCGTTCGCGAAGGCGGCCGGGCCGACGGGCGAGGTCTGGCACACGGACATCAACGAATCGATGCTGCGCGTCGGCCGCGACCGGCTGCTCGACAAGGGCATCGTGACGCCGTCGCTGCTGTGCGACGCCGAGAAAATTCCCTTTCCGGACAACTACTTCGATGTCGTCACGGTCGCGTTCGGGCTGCGCAACATGACGCACAAGGACGCCGCGCTGGCCGAGATGCGCCGCGTGACGAAGCCCGGCGGCCGCGTGATGGTGCTGGAATTCTCGAAAGTCTGGGACCCGCTGAAAAAAGCGTACGACCTGTATTCTTTCAAAGTATTACCGTGGCTTGGCGACAAATTCGCGAAAGATGCTGAAAGTTACCGGTATCTTGCCGAATCTATCCGGATGCACCCCGATCAGGACACGCTGAAGACGATGATGGAACAAGCGGGCCTCGATGCCGTCAAATATTACAATTTGTCAGGTGGCGTGGTAGCTTTACACATGGGAACCAAGTACTAAGGGGTTCTTTCCATACATTCGCCTTACATCTGGAGAAAGTGATGTCCGAATCGCGTTCGTTGTTCAACCGTAGCAAGCCGTCGAAGCCGTGGGCTCGACGGGTCGGCACGCTGCTGATGGTCGGCCTGCTCACGGCCGGCACGTTCGCATCGCTCGACGCCGAAGCCAAGCGCATGGGCGGCGGGCGCAGCATCGGCCGCCAGAACTCCACCGTCACGCAGCGCCAGGCCACGCCGCCCGCGCAGCAGCCGATGCAGCAGGCCGCGCCGTCGCAGGCGCAGCGTGCCAATCCGGCCGCGCCCGCGCCGGCCGCGCAGCCCAACCGCTCGCGCTGGCTCGGGCCGATCGCGGGCCTCGCGGCCGGTCTCGGCATCGCGGCGCTGCTGTCGCACTTCGGCCTCGGCGAGGCATTCGCCGGCATGATGTCGAACATCATCGTGATCGCGCTGCTCGCGATGGTCGGCATCTGGCTGGTGCGCAAGTTCATGAACCGCCGTCGCACGCAGGAGCCGTCGTATTCGGTCGGCGGCTCGGCATCGTCGTCGGGCGGCTACTCGCAAAGCCCGTCGTTCCAGCAGGGCAACACCGGCAGCAACTATGCGGGCAGCGGCAGCAGCTACGCGAACGAAGCGCAGGGCGTGTTCGGCGGCGGTGCCGCGGCTGCCGGCGCGGCAGCGGGTGCGACGGCTGCGGCCGCACCGCTCCAGGTGCCGGCCGGCTTCGACACCGAAGCGTTCCTGCGCAGCTCGAAGGTCTATTTCGTGCGCCTGCAGGCCGCGTGGGACCAGGGCAACCTGGCCGACATCCGCGAGTTCACGACGCCCGAAATGTTCGCGGAGATCAAGATCGACCTCGATTCGCGCGGCAACGAGTCGAACCAGACCGACGTCGTGCAACTCGACGCGGAACTGGTCGCGATCGAGGATCGCGGCATCGAGCAGTCGGCGAGCGTGCGCTTCCACGGCCTGATCCGCGAATCGGCGAATGCGTCGGCCGCGCCGTTCGACGAAGTGTGGAACCTGTCGAAGTCGGGCAGTCAGGGTTGGCTGCTCGCGGGCATCCAGCAACTCAACACGCACTGAGCGTGACCGGCGGCCCGTGCCGCCGGACGCCCGGGCGACGGCCGCCGCACTGCGACCGCTTGCCGCCCGGGTGTACGGTCGGGCACGGTCTGCCGACGATCCGACGTTACAATAGAAACCCGCGTGGGCGCCCGGCCTGCGCGGGTTTTTTCTTTCCCAGCCCGATGACCTTTGCCGCCAAGCCTTTTGCTGCTGCTGTCAATCACCTGCTCGCGCGCGAATCGTGGGCGCGCGACCGCCTGATTCCGTATGCGGGCAAGACTGCCCGGATCGACGTATCCCCCGTCACGCTCACGCTGCTGGTGCAGCCGGACGGCTATCTGTCGGCTGTCGACGCGCACGATGCGCAACAGGTCGACGTGTCGATCGCACTCGCGGGCGACACGGTCGCCGCGTTCCTGCAGGGCGGCCAGGCGGCCGTGATGAAGCACGTGAAGATCGAGGGCGATGCAGAGTTCGCGACGCAGATCGCGAAGCTGGCCGAGCACCTGCGCTGGGAACCGGAAGAAGATCTTGCGAAGCTGGTCGGCGACGCGGCGGCGTACCGGATCGCGACGGTCGTGCGCGATGCCGGCGCTCGCGCGCGACGCACGGGCCGCAACGTGCTCGATTCCGTCGCCGAATACTGGCTCGACGAGAACCCGCAAGTCGTCCGGCGCACGGCGCTCGGAGGCTTCGACGCCGAACTGGCGCGCGCACGCGATGCGCTCGCGCGGGTCGAAAAGCGGGTCGAGCGACTCGAACAAAAAATCGGCACGCGCACGGGTTCCGGCCCGCGCGGCGCGCACTGAGGGCCGCAGGGCATGCGCATTTTCCGTTTCATCAAGATTGTCTACACCGTCATCCGCTTTGGTCTCGACGAAGTGATGCTGTCCCGGATCGACGACCGGCGCGTGAAGCTGCTGCTGCGGATCACGACGATCGGCCGCCGCTATTCCGATCCGCCCGCCGTGCGGCTGCGTCGTGCGCTCGAAAGCCTCGGCCCGATCTTCGTGAAGTTCGGCCAGGTGCTGTCGACGCGTCGCGACCTGCTGTCGGTCGATTTCGCGAACGAACTCGCGAAGCTGCAGGACCAGGTGCCGCCGTTCGATTCGGCGGTCGCGATCGCGATCATCGAGAAGTCGCTCGGTGCGCCGGTCGACGAGTTGTTCGACGAATTCGAGCGCGAGCCCGTGGCGAGCGCGTCGATCGCGCAGGTGCATTTCGCGAAGCTCAAGCAGGGCGTGCACGCGGGCAAGGCCGTCGCCGTGAAGGTGCTGCGCCCGAACATGCTGTCGGTGATCGATTCGGATCTCGCGCTGATGCGCGACATCGCGATCTGGACCGAGCGGATGTGGGCCGACGGCCGGCGCCTGAAGCCGCGCGAGGTTGTCGCCGAATTCGACAAGTACCTGCACGACGAGCTCGACCTGATGCGCGAAGCCGCGAACGGCAGCCAGTTGCGCCGCAATTTCGCGGGCCTCGACCTGCTGCTCGTGCCCGAGATGTTCTGGGATTTCTCGACGTCGCAGGTGCTCGTGATGGAGCGCATGACCGGCGTGCCGATCAGCCAGGTCGAGACGCTGCGCTCGGCGGGCGTCGACATCAAGAAGCTCGCGCGCGAAGGCGTCGAGATCTTCTTCACGCAGGTGTTCCGCGACGGCTTCTTCCATGCGGACATGCACCCCGGCAACATCCAGGTGAGCCTCGACCCGAACACGTTCGGTCGCTACGTCGCGCTCGATTTCGGGATCGTCGGCGCGCTGTCCGATTTCGACAAGAACTACCTCGCGCAGAACTTCCTCGCGTTCTTCAAGCGCGACTACCACCGCGTCGCGACGCTGCACCTCGAATCGGGCTGGGTGCCGCCCGAGACGCGCGTCGAGGAGCTCGAAAGCGCGATCCGCGCGGTGTGCGAACCGTATTTCGACCGTGCACTGAAGGATATCTCGCTCGGCCAGGTGCTGATGCGCCTGTTCTCGACGTCGCGCCGCTTCAACGTCGAGATCCAGCCGCAACTCGTGCTGCTGCAGAAGACGATGCTGAACGTCGAAGGGCTCGGCCGCTCGCTCGACCCCGAACTCGACCTGTGGAAGACCGCGAAGCCGTACCTCGAGCGCTGGATGACCGAGCAGATCGGCCTGCGCGGCTGGTACGAGCGCTTCAAGGTCGAGGCGCCGCAGTGGAGCAAGACGCTGCCGCAACTGCCGCGCCTGATCCACCACGCGATGGCGGCGCGCCATGACGCGCCGCGCGCCGCGAGCGAGGACCTGATGCGCCAGGTCCTCGTCGAACAGAAACGTACCAACCGGCTGCTGCAGGCGCTGCTGATCTTCGGTCTTGCCGTCGGCGTCGGGGCGCTCGTCGCGCGCGTGCTGCTCGCGCTCGCGTACGGCGCATGACCGAAAGGAGCGGCGCGATGTCCGATCCGAAGCAACCGGCCGCGCCGACGGCCGCCGATTTCGCGACGCGAGACCCCGGCAACGCGTCGTTCTGGGACGAGCGTTTCGCGCGCGGCGTGACGCCGTGGGAATTCGGCGGCGTACCGGACGGCTTTCGCGTGTTCGCGCATCGGCTCGAGTCGTGCGCGGTGCTGATCCCCGGCTGCGGCAGCGCGCAGGAGGCCGGCTGGCTTGCCCAGGCCGGCTGGCCCGTGCGTGCGATCGATTTCGCCGCGCAGGCGGTGGCCACCGCGAAGGCGCAGCTCGGTGCGCATGCGGACGTCGTCGAGCAGGCCGATTTCTTCGCATACCGGCCGCCGTTCGACGTGCAGTGGGTGTACGAGCGCGCGTTCCTGTGCGCGCTGCCGCCGAGCCTGCGCGCCGACTATGCGGCGCGGATGGCCGAACTGCTGCCGGCGGACGGGTTGCTGGCCGGCTATTTCTTCCTGATGGCGAAACCGAAGGGCCCGCCGTTCGGGATCGAGCGTGCCGAACTCGACGCGCTGCTCGCGCCGCACTTCGAACTGATCGAGGATTTGCCCGTCGCGGACTCGCTGCCGGTGTTCGAAGGGCACGAGCGCTGGCTCACGTGGCGCCGCCGCTGATGCCCGGGCGTCGCGGTCGATACCGGGGCGCGCCAGGGTTTCGGCTATAATTCAAGGTTTTGCAAGCCGTTTCCAGTTTCCGCGGGAAAAATATCATGCCGATCTACGCCTATCGATGCGAAGCGTGTGGTTTCGCGAAGGACGTGCTCCAGAAGATGAGCGACGCGCCGCTGTCGCAGTGTCCGGAATGCGGGAAGGATGCGTTTCGCAAGCAGGTGACTGCCGCGGGCTTCCAGCTGAAGGGCTCGGGTTGGTATGTCACCGATTTCCGCGGTGGCGCGGGCGGCGCCAGCGCGCCGGCGACCGCGTCGGGCGATGCGGCTGCGGCGGCGCCCGCGGCGGCGGCACCGGCAGCGGCCGCGTCGGCCGCGGCGAGTTCCGAAAGCACGACGACGACGAGCGCCGCGCCGGCACCGGCTGCAGCGCCCGCCGCCGCCAGCAGTTGAACGTCGCGGCCCGGCCGGGTCGCGACCACCCCGCGCCGCCGGCGCGGTTCATTGACGGCAGATGATGAAAAAGACGACCCTGAAATCGGTGTTTCTGACCGGCCTGCTGGTTCTCGTCCCGCTCGCGATCACGCTGTGGGTGCTCGGACTCATCATCGGCACGATGGACCAGACGCTGCTCCTGCTGCCCGAATCGTGGCAGCCCGAGCGGATGCTCGGTTTCCATCTGCCGGGGATCGGCGCGGTGCTGACGCTCGCGTTCATCTTCGTCGTCGGGCTGGCCACTCGGAACTTCATCGGCCAGAAGCTCGTCACGTGGTGGAACGCGGTCGTGCGTCACATCCCGGTGGTCGGGCCGATCTACACGAGCGTCAAGCAGGTGTCGGACACGCTGCTGTCGAGCAGCGGCAACGCGTTCCGCAAGGCGCTGCTGATCGAATACCCGCGCCGCGGCTCGTATACGATCGCGTTTCTGACCGGCACGCCCGGCGGCGACGTGCTGAATCATCTGACGGAAGAATACGTGAGCGTGTACATCCCGACGACGCCGAACCCGACGTCCGGCTTCTTCCTGATGCTGCCGAAGAGCGAAGTCATCGAACTCGACATGTCGGTCGATGCCGCGCTCAAGTACATCGTCTCGATGGGCGTGGTGGCGCCCCCGGCGCCGGCCCCGGCGCCCGCCCGCCGCCCCGTCGAGCCGCCGCTGTAAGTAAAGAATCATCGCCCGGGCCGCGCGTTGCGGCGCCCGTTGATCAAACCGAACGAAAGCAAACATCATGTCGATGCGTACTGAATACTGCGGTCTCGTGACCGAACACCTGCTGGGCCAAACCGTGTCGCTGTGCGGCTGGGTGCAGCGCCGCCGCGATCACGGCGGTGTGATCTTCATCGACCTGCGCGATCGTGAAGGCCTCGTGCAGGTGGTGTGCGACCCGGATCGCGCGGAGATGTTCGCGACCGCCGAAGGCGTGCGCAACGAGTTCTGCGTGCAGATCAAGGGCCTCGTGCGCAACCGTCCGGAAGGCACGGTCAACGCCGGCCTGAAGAGCGGCAAGATCGAAGTGCTGTGCCACGAGCTGAACGTGCTGAACGCGTCGGTCACGCCGCCGTTCCAGCTCGACGACGACAACCTGTCGGAAACGACGCGTCTCACGCACCGCGTGCTCGACCTGCGCCGTCCGCAGATGCAGCACAACCTGCGCCTGCGCTACCGCGTCGCGATCGAGGCGCGCAAGTACCTCGACGAACAGGGCTTCATCGACATCGAAACGCCGATGCTGACGAAGAGCACGCCGGAAGGCGCGCGCGACTACCTCGTGCCGTCGCGCGTGAACGCGGGCCAGTTCTTCGCGCTGCCGCAGTCGCCGCAGTTGTTCAAGCAGTTGCTGATGGTCGCGAACTTCGACCGTTACTACCAGATCACCAAGTGCTTCCGCGACGAAGATCTCCGTGCCGACCGTCAGCCGGAATTCACGCAGATCGACTGCGAGACGTCGTTCCTCGGCGAGCAGGAAATCCGTGACCTGTTCGAAGACATGATCCGTCACATCTTCAAGACGACGATCGACGTCGAGCTCGACGCGACGTTCCCGGTGATGCCGTACTCGGAAGCGATGGCGCGTTTCGGTTCGGACAAGCCCGATCTGCGCGTGCAGCTCGAATTCACCGAGCTGACCGACGCGATGAAGGACGTCGACTTCAAGGTGTTCAGCACGCCGGCCAACGCGAAGGACGGCCGTGTCGCGGCGCTGCGCGTGCCGAAGGGCGGCGAACTGTCGCGCGGCGACATCGACGGCTACACGGAATTCGTGCGCATCTACGGCGCGAAGGGCCTCGCATGGATCAAGGTCAACGAGAAGGCAAAGGGCCGCGACGGCCTGCAGAGCCCGATCGTCAAGAACCTGCATGACGCATCGATCGCGGCGATCCTCGAGCGCACCGGCGCTGAAGACGGCGACATCATCTTCTTCGCGGCAGATCGCGCGAAGGTCGTCAACGACAGCCTCGGCGCGCTGCGCCTGAAGATCGGCCATTCGGAATTCGGCAAGGCGAACGGCCTCGTCCAGGCCGGCTGGAAGCCGCTGTGGGTCGTCGACTTCCCGATGTTCGAATACGACGACGAAGATGCGCGCTACGTCGCCGCGCACCACCCGTTCACGAGCCCGAAGGACGAACACCTCGAGTACCTCGAGACCGACCCGGGCCGTTGCCTCGCGAAGGCATACGACATGGTGCTGAACGGCTGGGAAATCGGCGGTGGCTCGGTGCGTATCCACCGCGAGGAAGTGCAGAGCAAGGTGTTCCGCGCGCTGAAGATCGGCGCGGAAGAGGCGCAGCTGAAGTTCGGCTTCCTGCTGGACGCACTGCAGTACGGCGCGCCGCCGCACGGCGGTATCGCGTTCGGCCTCGACCGCATCGTCACGATGATGGCCGGCGCCGACTCGATCCGCGACGTGATCGCGTTTCCGAAGACGCAGCGTGCGCAGGATCTGCTCACGCAGGCACCGAGCCCGGTCGACGAGCGTCAACTGCGCGAACTGCACATCCGTCTGCGTCAGCCGGAACAGCCGAAGGCGTAACGCGCTTGTCGCAGGTCGTGTGCGCGGCGACGCGCATACGACGCAACTGGAAAAGGCGCAGCGATGCGCCTTTTTCATTTTTTGCGGTACAGTCGCAGCACTTGCCGCACGTTCGGAGCACATGCCCGGCGCGCGGCCCTGTGCCGCATGAAACAAAGATGACGAAGCCGCCGAAAATCCCCGAATCCGTTCTCGTCGTGATCTACACGCCCGACCTCGATGTGCTGGTGATCAAGCGTGCCGACCAGCCCGATTTCTGGCAATCGGTGACCGGATCGAAGGACACGCTCGACGAGCCGCTCGCGGTCACCGCCGCTCGCGAAGTGGCCGAGGAAACCGGCATCTCGGTCGGCACGCCGGACGTGCCGGCCGCCGCGCTCGTCGACTGGCGCCACCGGATCGAATACACGATCTATCCGCAATATCTGCACCGCTACGCACCGGGCGTCACACGCAATACCGAGCACTGGTTCGGCCTGTGCGTGCCGCATCGTGTCGGCGTGACGCTGTCGCCGCGCGAGCATGTCGATCACGCATGGCTGCCGTTCCGTGAGGCGGCCGCGCGCTGCTTCTCGCCGTCGAACGCCGAGGCGATCCTGCAATTGCCCGCGCGCGTGGCACTCGCGCGTGCGCCGCACGGCTCGTCCGCATGAATGCGGAGACCCGCAAGCGCTTCGCGCAATTGCGGCAGATGTTCCTGCAGGAACGCGGCTCCGCGTCGCGGCTCGCGTTCACGGCGGGCAACACGGTGCGGCTGTGCGAGAGCGGCGGCGAATTCTTCCGGGCCCTGATCGAACGGATCGATGCCGCGCGCGAACAGGTGATGCTCGAAACCTATATCTTCTGCGACGACGCGGCCGGCCGGCCGGTGTCGGACGCGCTGATCCGCGCGGCGCAGCGCGGCGTGCGCGTGCGCGTGATCACCGACGGCATCGGCACCGCGCGCCTGCCGCTGTTCGACACGTGGGCGCAATCCGGCGTCGAGCACTGCATCTACAACCGCTTCCTGTTCGGCCGCTTCGGTTTCTCGCGCACGCACCGCAAGCTCGCGGTGATCGATCGCGCGGCCGCGTTCTGCGGCGGCATCAACATCATCGACGACTACGCGCAAAACGGCACGACGCTGCCGTTTCCGCGCTGGGATTTCGCGGTCGAGATGGCGGGGCCCGCGGTGTCCGACGTGCGCGCCGCGTTCGAGTTGCAGTGGCACCGGATCCAGTTCGGCCACAAGCCGTATGCGCAGTACGCGGCCGGGCTGAATGGCGGCGAAGCGTTCCCCGACATGTTCCGGCGCTGGATGCGCAGCCACCGGTGGATCAAGGCCGGCGCGCTGCGGGTCGTGACGGAGCCGAGCGTCGCGTTCGTCGCGCGCGACAACGTCGTGAACCGCCGTGCGATCGAGAAGGCCTATCTCGCGGCGATCGGCCAGGCGCGCCAGCGGATCCTGCTCGCGAATCCGTACTTCATGCCGGGCCGCAAGCTGCGCCGCGCGCTGACGGGCGCCGCGCGGCGCGGCGTCGACGTGCGGATCCTGATCGGCCGCAAGGAGTTCGCGGCGCTCGATACGGCCGTGCCGTTCCTCTATCACACGCTGCTGCGCGCGGGCGTGCGCGTCGCCGAATACGACAAGACGATGCTGCACGGCAAGGTGGCCGTGATCGACGACAACTGGGCGACGGTCGGCTCGTCGAATCTGGACGCGCTGAGCCTGATGCTGAACAATGAAGCGAACGTCGTGCTGGTGCGCTACGATGCGGTCACGAACGAACTGCGCGACGCGATCGCGGCCGCGTTCGCCGATGGCCGGGAGATCGACCCCGCGCGCTTCGCCGCGCGCCCGCGCATCGAGCGTATGCTGAACTGGCTCGCCTATACGGCGTATCGCGTCGTGATGAAGGCGCTGACGGTCGGTAGTTACGACTGACGCAGACTAAGCATTCGCTTCAAAAAATCTGTCCGCACGTTCGTGCGGAAAAGCCGCTCCGGTCCCGCCGGAATCGCGCAAAATAGCGGCTCGGTTAGACACCGGTTTCTAATAATTTCCTTGTTTCGCGAGCGGCCGCACTCAATAATAGTACGGCCGTTCGATTTTATTCGAACCCCCGAACGGTTACAGAAATAGCTATGCGAAAAGGCGAACAGACGCGTGCCGCGATACTTGAAGCTGCTTTGGACCTCGCCAGCCGTGACGGGCTGGAGGGGCTGACGATCGGCCTGCTGGCCGAGCGCATGCAGATGAGCAAGAGCGGCGTGTTCGCGCACTTCGGATCGCGCGAGGACCTGCAGGTCGAGGTCGTCCGCGAGTATCACCATCGTTTCGAAAACGAGGTGTTCTTTCCGAGCCTGCGCGAAGCGCGCGGTCTACCGCGTTTGCGGGCGATGCTGGCGCGCTGGATCGAGAAGCGCATCCAGGAGGTGACGACCGGGTGCATCTACATCAGCGGCGCAGTGGAGTACGACGATCGGCCGGACAGCCCCGTGCGCGAGCAGTTGATCGCGAGCGTGACGGCCTGGCGTGCCGCGTTGCTGCGCGCCATTTCGCAGGCGATGGAGGAGGGGCATCTGCGCCCGGATACCGATCCGGACCTGATGCTCTTCGAGTTGTACAGCTTCACGCTCGGCCTGCATCACGACGCACGTTTCCTGCATTCGCCGGACGCCGTGCGCCTCACGTGGGCCGCGCTGGAAAAGACGATTGTTTCGTATCAGAGCGAGAGCCGTTAGCGGCGCGTGACACGCCCGCCAGGAGCTCGAGCCGTTTTGCCCACCTTTGGAGAGAGTCATGGGACAGTACGCCGCGCCGCTGCGCGACATGCAATTCGTGTTGCACGAGCTTCTGAACGTCGAAGCCGAAGTCAAGCAAATGCCCAAGCATGCGGACCTCGACGCCGACACGATCAACCAGGTCCTCGAAGAAGCGGGCAAGTTCTGCTCCGAGGTGCTGTTCCCGTTGAACCAGGTCGGCGACCGCGAAGGCTGCACGTATGAAGGCGACGGCGTCGTGAAGACCCCGACCGGCTTCAAGGAGGCGTACCGGCAATACGTCGAGGCCGGCTGGCCGGCACTCGGCTGCGATCCGGACTACGGCGGCCAGGGCCTGCCCGCGTTCGTGAACAACGCGCTCTACGAAATGATGAACTCGGCGAACCAGGCATGGACGATGTATCCGGGCCTGTCGCACGGCGCGTACGAATGCCTGCACGCGCACGGCGCGCCGGAACTGCAGAAGGCCTACCTGCCGAAGCTCGTGACGGGCGAATGGACCGGCACGATGTGCCTGACCGAGCCGCACTGCGGCACCGACCTCGGCATCCTGCGCACCAAGGCCGAACCGAACGGCGACGGCTCCTACTCGATCAGCGGCACGAAGATCTTCATCTCGAGCGGCGAACACGACATGGCGGAGAACATCGTCCACCTGGTGCTCGCGCGCCTGCCGGACGCGCCGCAGGGCACGAAGGGCATCTCGCTGTTCATCGTGCCGAAATTCATTCCCGACGCGTCGGGTGCGCCGGGCGAGCGCAACGGCATCAAGTGCGGCTCGATCGAGCACAAGATGGGCATCCACGGCAACTCGACCTGCGTGATGAACCTCGACAACGCGAAGGGCTGGATGGTCGGCGAGCCGAACAAGGGCTTGAACGCGATGTTCGTGATGATGAACGCGGCCCGTCTCGGCGTTGGCGCGCAGGGCCTCGGCCTCACGGAAGTCGCGTACCAGAACTCGCTCACGTATGCGAAGGAGCGCCTGCAGATGCGCTCGCTGACGGGCCCGAAGGCACCGGACAAGCCGGCCGACCCGATCATCGTGCACCCGGACGTGCGCCGCATGCTGCTCACGCAGAAGGCGTACGCGGAAGGCGCGCGCGCGTTCACGTACTGGTCCGCGCTGCAGATCGACAAGGAACTGTCGCACGCCGATGAAGCGGTGCGCAAGGAAGCGGCCGACCTCGTCGCGCTGCTCACGCCGATCATCAAGGCGTTCCTGACCGACAACGCGTTCGAGTGCACGAACCACGCGATGCAGATCTACGGCGGCCACGGCTTCATCTCCGAGTGGGGCATGGAGCAGTATGTGCGCGACGCGCGGATCAACATGATCTACGAAGGCACGAACTCGATCCAGTCGCTCGACCTGCTGGGCCGCAAGGTGCTCGGCGACATGGGCGCGAAGCTGAAGAAGTTCGGCAAGCTCGTGACGGAATTCGCGGAAGCCGAAGGCGTGAAGCCGGAAATGGCCGAGTTCATCAACCCGCTCGCCGACATCGGCGACAAGGTGCAGAAGCTGACGATGGAAATCGGCATGAAGGCGATGCAGAACCCGGACGAAGTCGGCGCTGCCGCCGTGCCGTACCTGCGCACTGTCGGCCACCTGGTGTTCTCGTACTTCTGGGCGCGGATGGCGCGCCTCGCACTCGACAACGAAGCGTCGGGCGATCCGTTCTACAAGTCGAAGCTCGCGACGGCCCGCTTCTACTTCGCGCGCCTGCTGCCCGAGACGGCGTCGACGATCCGCGCCGCGCGCGCCGGCTCGAAGACGCTGATGGAAGTCGACGAATCGCTGTTCTGACGCGAGTCCGGGCGGTGCGCCGAGCGCGCCGCCCGGACGCAACGGTTCCTGGTACTCACTTCGCCGTGCAGCCCTCACATCCCGCGCTGCACGACACTATCCGGAGACATCCCGTGAGCAATTTCCTGATTCGCAAGGTCGCCGTGCTGGGCGCCGGCGTGATGGGCGCGCAGATCGCCGCGCACCTCATCAACGCGCGCGTGCCGGTGCTGCTGTTCGACCTGCCGGCCAAGGAAGGCCCGAAAAACGCGATCGCGCTGAAGGCGATCGAGAACCTGAAGAAGCTGTCGCCCGCGCCGTTCGGCGTGAAGGACGACGCGAAGTACCTCGAAGCGGCGAACTACGAAGACGACATCGCGAAGCTGGCCGAATGCGACGTCGTGATCGAGGCGATCGCCGAACGGATGGACTGGAAGCACGACCTGTACAAGAAGGTCGCGCCGCACATCGCACCGAACGCGATCTTCGCGACCAACACGTCGGGCCTGTCGATCACGAAGCTGTCCGAAGGGTTCTCGGACGAGCTGAAGTCGCGCTTCTGCGGCGTGCACTTCTTCAACCCGCCGCGCTACATGCACCTCGTCGAGCTGATCCCGACCGCGCATACGCGCCCGGAAATCCTCGACCAGCTCGAGACGTTCCTGACGAGCATCGTCGGCAAGGGCGTCGTGCGCGCGAAGGACACGCCGAACTTTATCGCGAACCGCGTCGGCATCTTCTCGATCCTCGCGGTGATCACCGAGGCCGCGAAGTTCGGCCTGCGCTTCGACGAAGTCGACGACCTGACGGGCAGCCGTCTCGGCCGCGCGAAGTCGGCGACGTTCCGCACCGCGGACGTGGTCGGCCTCGACACGATGGCGCACGTGATCAAGACGATGCAGGACAACCTCGCCGACGATCCGTTCTTCCCGGTCTACCAGACGCCCGCCGTGCTCGCCGAACTGGTGAAGCAGGGCGCGCTCGGCCAGAAAACGGGCGGCGGTTTCTACAAGAAGGAAGGCAAGGCGATCAAGGTGCTCGACGCGAAGACGGGCACCTATGTCGACTCGGGCGCGAAGGCTGACGAAACTGTCGGCCGCATCCTGAAGCGTCCGCCGGCCGAGCGCCTGAAGCTGCTGCGCGAGACGGACCATCCGCATGCGCAGTTCCTGTGGTCGATCTTCCGCGACGTGTTCCACTACATCGGCGTGCATCTCGAGTCGATCGCCGACAACGCGCGCGACGTCGACCTCGCGATCCGCTGGGGCTTCGGCTGGAACGAAGGCCCGTTCGAGGGCTGGCAGGCCGCCGGCTGGAAGCAGGTCGCCGAGTGGGTGCAGGAAGACATCGCGGCCGGCAAGGCGCTCGCGAACGTGCCGCTGCCGTCGTGGGTGCTCGAAGGCCCGGTTGCCGAGCAGGGCGGCGTGCACACGGCCGAAGGCTCGTGGGCACCGGCGGCGCAGCGCTTCGTGCCGCGTTCGGACCTCGCGGTCTACGGCAAGCAGGTCTTCCGTGCGCCGCTGCTCGGCGAAGCGGGTGCCGATCCGAAGTCGTACGGCAAGACGCTGTTCGAGACCGACGCGGTGCGCGCCTGGGTCGACGACCGTGCGGGCGAGGACGACGTCGTGATCGTGTCGTTCAAGTCGAAGATGAACACGATCGGACCGAGCGTGATCGACGGGCTCGTGCAGGCGATCGAACTCGCGGAGAAGGACTACAAGGGCGTGGTGATCTGGCAGCCGACGTCGCTGAAGCTCGGCACGCCGGGCGGCCCGTTCTCGGCCGGCGCGAACCTCGAAGAGGCGATGCCCGCGTTCATGATGGGCGGCGCGAAGGGCATCGAGCCGTTCGTGAAGAAGTTCCAGGAAGGCATGCTGCGCGTGAAATACGCGAACGTGCCGGTCGTCGCGGCCGTGTCGGGCATTGCGCTCGGCGGCGGGTGCGAGCTGATGCTGCACAGCGCGAAGCGCGTCGTGCACGTCGAGAGCTACATCGGTCTCGTCGAAGTGGGCGTCGGCCTGGTGCCGGCGGGCGGCGGTCTGAAGGAAGCGGCACTGCGCGCGGCGGAAGCGGCAACGGCCGCGAACGCGACCACCGACATCCTGAAGTTCGTCACGAAGTCGTTCGAGAACGCGGCAATGGCGAAGGTGTCGGCGTCCGCGCACGACGCACGTGCGATGGGCTACCTGAAGCCGTCCGACACGATCGTCTTCAACGTGTTCGAACTGCTCGACACCGCGAAGAAGGAAGCGCGCGCACTGGCCGCCACCGGCTATCGCGCACCGCTTCGGGCGAAGGACGTGCCGGTCGCGGGCCGCTCGGCGATCGCGACGATCAAGGCATCGCTCGTCAACATGCGTGACGGCCGCTTCATCAGCGACCACGACTACCTGATCGCGAGCCGCATCGCCGAAGCCGTGTGCGGCGGCGACGTCGAAGCCGGCAGCCTCGTCGACGAGCAGTGGCTGCTCGCGCTCGAGCGCCGCGCGTTCGTCGAGCTGCTCGGCACGCAGAAGACGCAGGAACGGATCATGGGCATGTTGCAGACCGGCAAGCCGGTGCGTAACTGAGCGAGCGCATAACTTTGTATGGGATCGGAGTAAGCGCTGAAGCGCCGACTCCGATCGACAGGAGTCTCAAATGAGCAAACAATTGCAAGACGCATACATCGTCGCCGCCAGCCGCACCCCGATCGGCAAGGCCCCGCGCGGCATGTTCAAGAACACGCGCCCGGACGAGCTGCTGGTCCACGCGATCAAGTCGGCGGTCGCGCAGGTGCCGGGCTTCGACACGAAGCTGATCGAGGACGCGATCATCGGCTGCGCGATTCCGGAAGCCGAGCAGGGCCTGAACGTCGCGCGGATGGGTGCGCTGCTCGCGGGCCTGCCGCAGACGGTCGGCGGCGTGACGGTCAACCGCTTCTGCGCGTCGGGCATCACGGCGCTCGCGATGGCGGCCGACCGCATCCGCGTCGGCGAGTCGGACGCGCTGCTCGCGGGCGGCTGCGAATCGATGAGCATGGTGCCGATGATGGGCAACAAGCCGTCGATGTCGCCGCACATCTTCGATCGCAACGAAGACTTCGGCATCGCGTACGGGATGGGCCTGACGGCCGAGCGCGTCGCCGACCAGTGGAAGGTGAGCCGCGAAGACCAGGACGCGTTCTCGGTCGAGTCGCACCGGAAGGCGCTCGCCGCGCAGCAGGCCGGCGAGTTCAACGACGAGATCGCCGCGTACACGCTCACCGAGCGTTTCCCGAACCTCGCGACCGGCGAAGTCGACGTCAAGACGCGCGAGATCGCGCTCGACGAAGGTCCGCGCGCGGATACGTCGATCGAAGGCCTCGCGAAGCTGCGCGCGGTGTTCGCGAACAAGGGTTCGGTCACGGCCGGCAACAGCTCGCAGACGTCGGACGGCGCGGGCGCGCTGCTCGTCGTGTCGGAGAAGGTGCTCAAGGCGTTCAACCTGACGCCGCTCGCGCGCTTCGTGAGCTTCGCGGTGCGTGGCGTGCCGCCGGAAATCATGGGCATCGGTCCGAAGGAAGCGATTCCGGCTGCGCTGAAGGCCGCGGGCCTGAAGCAGGACGATCTCGACTGGATCGAGCTGAACGAGGCGTTCGCCGCGCAATCGCTGGCGGTGATCCGCGATCTCGGCCTCGACCCGTCGAAGGTCAACCCGCTGGGCGGCGCGATCGCGCTCGGCCACCCGCTCGGCGCGACCGGCGCGATCCGCGCGGCGACCGTCGTGCACGGCCTGCGCCGCCGCAACCTGAAGTACGGGATGGTCACGATGTGCGTCGGCACCGGCATGGGCGCCGCGGGCATCATCGAACGCCTGTAAGCGGGACGCGACGAAAAGCGACGACGGTGTGCGGGCCACGAGCTCGCGCACCGTTTTTTCATTCCGATAGAGGAAAGTCAAAGGAGACGGTTGTGGCCGAAATTCAAGTGGAACGCGCCGACGGCGTAATGACGATCACGATTGCGCGCCCGGCGAAGAAGAACGCGCTGACGGCAGCGATGTACCAGACGATGGCCGATGCGCTCGCCGACGCGCAGGAAGACAAGGCGATCCGCGTGATCCTGCTGCGCGGCAGCGACGGCAATTTCAGCGCGGGGAACGATCTCGAGGATTTCCTGAAGGCGCCGCCGAAGGACGATAACGCGTCGGTGTTCCAGTTTCTCGCACGGATCAGCGGTGCGCAGAAACCGATCGTCGCCGCGGTGCCGGGCATCGCGGTCGGCGTCGGCGTGACGATGCTGCTGCACTGCGATCTGGTCTATGCGGCCGACACCGCGACGTTCTCGCTGCCGTTCGCGCAACTCGGGCTGTGCCCGGAAGCCGCATCGAGCGTGTTGCTGCCGCGCCTGGCCGGCCATCAGGTCGCCGCCGAGAAGCTGCTGCTCGGCGAGGCGTTCGACGCGCTGGAAGCGCACCGGATCGGCATCGTCAATCGCGTGCTGCCGGCCGCCGAGCTCGACGCGTTCGCGGCGAAGCAGGCGGCGAAGCTTGCGGCGCTGCCGGCGTCGTCGCTGCGCGTGACGAAGGCGCTGTTGAAGGATACGGGTGGCGTGGCTACCGCCGCGCGGATGACCGAGGAGGCAGGCCACTTCTCCACGATGCTGCGCGCGCCGGAAGCGCGCGAGGCGATGACGGCGTTCTTCGAGAAGCGCAAGCCGGATTTCCGTCAGTTCGACTGACGGAGCAGGCCGCGCCGGCGGCGGTCGGCCGGCGTGATCCCGCGATCGCGATCAGGCCGTGCCGTAGTCGACGTGGCCGGTTTCGCGGCAGAAGCTGACGAGCCGCAGGCCGGCCGCCTTCGCGATCTCGATCGCGAGCGACGAAGGCGCGGAGATTGTCGCGACCATCGGGATGCCGACCCGTGCGGCCTTGCGCACGAGCTCGTAGCTGGCGCGGCTCGACAGGAACACGAAACCGTCGGTCGTGTCGACGCGCGACAGCACGAGCGAGCCGATCAGCTTGTCCAGCGCGTTGTGGCGGCCGACGTCCTCGAACGCGATCCGGATCGCGCCTGTTGCGTCGCACCACGCGGCCGCATGCAGGCCGCCCGTGAGCTGCGTGAGCGCCTGGTGGGCCGGCAGCGCATGTGCCGCGCGCGCCAGCGCGTCGGGTGCGAGGCGCGCGAGAAAGCCCGTGTCGGGCACGCGTTCGGGCGCGAGGTCGAGCAGATCGATGCTTTCGATCCCGCATACGCCGCAGCCGGTGCGCCCCGCCAGCGCGCGGCGCCGGTCCTTCAGTGCGGCGAACGCCTGCTGGACGACTTCCAGGTGCACTTCCGCGTGCGGCAGCGGCGCGTCGGCGTGCAGGATCACCTCGATGTCCTTGATGTCGCTGCCGCGCGCGACGATCCCTTCCGAGATCGCGAAGCCGACCGCGAACGCTTCGAGGTCGCACGGCGTACACATCATCACCGCGTGCGAGATGCCGTTGAAGACGAGTGCGACGGGCCATTCCTGGCCTACATGGTCGTGCGCGGTTTCGACGGTGCCGCCGCGCGTGCGGCTCACGGACAGTTCGATCGCGCCGCGCGGCTCGGCGCGCAGTTCGTCTGTTTCGGTCGGATTCACGAGCACTCCCGTTGATTCGAAGCACGGCCGGCGGACAATCGTGTCCGCCGGCCGCGCGTAGAGGTTCTAAAATACCTCAGGCAGGCCGGCCGCGCCGGCATCCGCCACGTCAGGTAACGACCATGGGACTCAGCGACGCTCCGTTGCTATTCAACTTCGAACACGATTCGTCGGAAAACTTCACGTACATCCCGATGATCGTGCGTTTCAACCTCGACCGTTTCGGTCTGCGGATCTCGCTCGAGCAATGGCAGTTGCTGCCGCTCGAGGACCGCAAGCTGCTCGCGCGCTTTCCGGCCGACGACGACACCGCGATCGAGCCCAACTTCGATCACGCGCTGTTCGAAATGCTGCGCACGCATGCCGATCTGGAACCGTCGTGGTTCCAGCCCGACGAGCGGCCGACCTGGCGCGCGATCGACACGGTGCCGGAGTCGCTCGTACAGCAGAGCGCGCTGGCCGGGCTGTCGGCGCCCGCGCTCGCGCAGTGGCAGCGGCTCGCGCCGTTCCAGCGCTATGTGTTGGTGAAGCTGTCGCGCAAGCCGAAGCTGAATCACGATTTCCTGCCCGCGATGCGCGAGTTCGGGCTGACGGCCACGCACTGACGGGCCGCGTGCCGCGCCGCGGCGCTCGCCCGTCAGAGCGGCGGCAGTTGCCGCGGCTTGCGATCCGGGCCGGTTGCAACGTACGTGAGCGTCGCTTCGGTGACCTTCACGATTTCGCCCATCAGGCGCATGCGCTGCGCGTACACCTCGACGTCGACCGTGATCGACGTGTTGCCGGTGCGCGTGATGGTCGCGTAGAAGCTCAAAAGATCGCCGACGAACACCGGCTGCTTGAACACGAACGAGTTGACCGCGACCGTCGCGACGCGGCCGTTCGCGCGCTGGCTCGCGGGGATCGAGCCGGCGATGTCGACCTGCGACATGATCCAGCCGCCGAACACGTCGCCGTGGACGTTCGCGTCGTGCGGTTGCGGGACGACGCGCAGCGCGGGCTGCTTTTGCGGGAGTTCGAGGGTCGAATCGGTCATGGCGGGGGCTTTCATCCTGTAATAAATGCGCCGCCGCGCGCAGGCTGGCCGGCAAGACCGCCGGCAGCGGCGCGAAGCGGCTTCTGCGACAATACAACGTTCGCAAATTGTACGAGAAAGCGGGCGAGCCGGCCGCCGATGAGAGCATCCGGCACCGCCGCCGATCCTTCCCCCATGCGCCGATTTCCTGCTTCCGGCGAGCCCGCGCCGGCTCCGACCGGGCCCCGCAACGACTGGCAGACCATCCGGTCGCTGCTGCCGTACCTGACCACCTACAAATGGCGCGTCGCGCTCGCGCTCGCGTGCCTGATCGGCGCGAAGGTCGCGAACCTCGGCGTGCCGGTCGTGATGAAGCGCATCGTCGACCACCTGTCCTACGTGCAGCAGATCACCGCGCTCGGCCGCGCCGAACAGTCGGCCGGCATCGTGCTTGCAGGCGGCGTCGGCCTGCTGGTCGTCGCGTATGCGTTCGTGCGGCTGTCGACGTCGCTGTTTACCGAACTGCGCGAGATCCTGTTCTCGAAGGTGACCGAGAGCGCGGTGCGCCAGCTCGCGCTGCAGGTGTTCCGGCACCTGCACGGGCTGTCGCTGCGGTTTCACCTGGAGCGCCAGACGGGCGGCATGTCGCGCGACATCGAGCGCGGCACGCGCGGCATCCAGCAACTGATTTCGTATTCGCTGTACAGCATCCTGCCGACGCTCGTCGAGGTCGGGCTCGTGCTCGGCTTCTTCGTGGTCAAGTACGAGGCCTATTACGCGTACGTGACGTTCGCGGCGCTGGTCACGTACATCGTGTTCACCGTGAAGGTCACCAACTGGCGCACGCACTTCCGCCGCACGATGAACGAGCTCGATTCGCGCGCGAACTCGCGGGCGATCGATTCGCTGATCAATTACGAGACGGTGAAGTACTTCGGCAACGAGGAGTGGGAAGCGCAGCGCTACGACGAGAACCTGAAGCGCTACCGGAAGGCCGCGATCCGCTCGCAGAACTCGCTGTCGGTGCTGAACTTCGGCCAGCAGGCGATCATCGGCACGGGGCTCGTGTTCATCCTGTGGCGCGCGACGCAGGGCGTGCTCGCGGGCAAGCTGACGCTCGGCGATCTCGTGCTGATCAACACGTTCATGCTGCAGCTCTATATTCCGCTGAACTTTCTCGGCGTCGTCTACCGCGAGCTGAAGCAGAGCCTCACCGACATGGACCGGATGTTCGGGCTGCTGTCGTCCGCGAAGGAAGTCGCGGACCTGCCCGATGCACGGCCGCTCGCGGTGGCCGGCGCGCAGGTGCGCTTCGAGCACGTGAACTTCGCGTACGAGCCGGCGCGGCCGATCCTGCACGACGTGACGTTCACGATCGACGCGGGCACGACGACCGCGGTGGTCGGTCACAGCGGTTCCGGGAAGTCGACGCTGTCGCGCCTGCTGTTCCGCTTCTACGATCTCGATCGGCAGGCGGGCGGCGCGATCCGGATCGACGGCCAGGACATCCGCGACGTCACGCAGGATTCGCTGCGCGCATCGATCGGGATCGTGCCGCAGGACACCGTGCTGTTCAACGACTCGATCTACTACAACATCGCGTACGGCCGGCCGACCGCGACCCGCGACGAAGTGGTCGCGGCCGCGCGGGCCGCGCACATCCACGATTTCATCGAAAGCTTGCCGAAGGGCTATGACACGCCGGTCGGCGAGCGCGGGCTGAAGCTGTCGGGCGGCGAGAAGCAGCGCGTCGCGATCGCGCGCACGCTGCTGAAGGATCCGCCGGTCCTGCTGTTCGACGAAGCGACGTCGGCGCTCGATTCGCGCTCGGAACGCGCGATCCAGCACGAGCTCGACCAGATCGCGCGACATCGCACGACGCTCGTGATCGCGCACCGGCTGTCGACGGTCGTGCACGCGCAGCAGATCCTGGTGATGGATCACGGGCGGATCGTCGAGCGCGGCACGCACGACGAACTCGTGCGCGCGGACGGGCTGTATGCGCAGATGTGGGCGCTGCAGCAGCAGCGCGCGGCGGCCGGCGGGGAAGAGGCCGAGGCCGTGTGAGCGGCGACGTGGCGAGCAGGCGGCGGTCTGCCGGAAGGGCGGCCCGACGTGGTGCCGTCCGTCGTCCGGTCAGCCCGCGGCGCGCAGTCGCGCGTCGAGCTCGCCGAGCTGCGCGGGCGTGCCGACGTTCTCCCAGATGCCTTCGTACAGTTCGCCGCTCGCGCGGCCGGCTTCGATCGTCGCGCGGAAGTACGGCGTCAGTGCGCGTCGCGTGCCGGGCGCGAGATTGCGGAACATCCGCGTGTCGTACAGGCCGATGCTGCCGAACGTGACGCGCTCGCCGCCGTCGAGCGACAGGCGCCCGTCGCCACCGAGCACGAAGTCGCCGGACGGATGGAACGGCGGGTTCGGCACCATCACGAGATGCATCGCGGGCGCGTCGAGCGCCGACATGCGCGCCGCCGGGGCGGCGAGCTTCCGGTAATCGAACTCGGCGAACACGTCGCCGGCCACCGCGACGAACACCGTCGACCGCCCGTCGCGCTCGAGCAGCGGCAGCGCCTGCGCAATACCGCCGGCGGTTTCCAGCGCTTCACCTTCGGCCGAATACGCGAGCCGCACGCCCCAGCGCGAACCGTCGCCGAGCGCGGCCTCGATCCGTTCGCCGAGCCACGCGTGGTTGATCACGATCGTCTCGATGCCCGCGCGCGCGAGCGCTTCGATCTGCCAGACGATCAGCGGCTTGCCGCCGGCTTCGAGCAGCGGCTTCGGGCGGGTGTCGGTCAGCGGGCGCATCCGTTCGCCGCGCCCGGCGGCGAAGATCATCGCCGTGGTCAGGGTGTCGCTCATGTTCGGCTGGGTGTCAGGACAGTCAGGACGGTCAGAACGTATAGCCCACGTCGGCCGCCGCGTTGCCCTCGAGTTCGTCGAGCAGCTTTGCGAACGGCACGAGCGGGCGGTAGCGCAGCGCGACCTTGCGCGCGTACGCGAGGAAGCGCGGCAGGTCGTTCAGGTAGTGCGGCTTGCCGTCGCGGTAATTGATGCGCGCGAACAGGCCGAGGATCTTGATATGGCGCTGCAGCCCCATCCATTCGAGCTGGCGGTAGAACTCGCCGAAATCGGGATCGACCGGCAGGCCGACCTTTTTCGCCTTTTCCCAGTAATACGCGAAGCAGTCGAGCTCGAACTCCTCGTCCCAGCTGATGAACGCGTCGCGCAGCAGCGACACGACGTCGTAGGTCAGCGGCCCGTACACGGCGTCCTGGAAGTCGAGCACGCCCGGATTCGGCTCGCAGACCATCAGGTTGCGCGGCATGAAGTCGCGCAGCATGAAACCCTGCGGCTGCGCGTGCGCGCTGGCGACCAGCAGCGCGAAGGTGCGCTCGAGCGTGCCGCGCATCGCGTCGGTGACGGGCTTGCCGAGGTGGCGGCCGACGAACCATTCGGGCAGCAGCTCCATTTCGCGGCGCAGGAACGCTTCGTCGAACGGCGGCAGCACGTCGGGCTTCGACGTGAGCTGGAAGCGGATCAGCGCGTCGAGCGCGTCGCGCATCAGCGGCCGCGCGGCGGCCGGGTCGGCCGGATCGAGCACCGAGATGTACGACGTGCGGCCGAGGTCCGTCACGAGCATGAAGCCTGCGTCGAAATCGTGGGCCAGCACGTCCGGCACGTGATCGCCGGCCGCGGCGAGCAGTTGCGCGACCTGGACGAACTCGCGGCACTTCTCGGGCGGCGGCGCGTCGACGGCGATCAGCGTGCCGCCGGGGCTCGTGGCCGACGCGACACGGAAATAGCGGCGGAAACTGGCGTCCGACGATGCGGGCGCGAGGGTCGACAGGTCGAGCGCGTAGCGCCCGGCGAGCGGGTGCAGCCACGCGGTGAGTGCGTCGAGGCGGGCGTCGGACTGGGATGCGGCGGATGGGGGCGTCATGAAACTCGGGGGAGGGGGGAACGTCTTGCCATATAATACCCCACGACTTTTTTGACGCGCCCCGCGTCAGCTTCCGCCGTGCAGGCCCGCTGCCTGTCGCGCCGTCCGCCCGATCGCCTCCCCGGTTTGCGCTCAGCCGCAGTCGCGGTTCGACGGCGCGGCCCGCCGTGCGCGAATGTGCCGTGAAGGCGCGGTTGACAAGGGGCGATTCGCCAAACGATAGATGCCGCCCAAACCGCTATTCCCGAATGTTTTCCCCGGTGACGGGGCGCCGCGCAAACGGCGGCTCGCGCTCGCGCTCCTGGCCGTGCCCGGCCTCGTGCCGGCCGTGTCGTACGCGCAGCTGTCGGGCGCGGCTGCGCAGCCGCAGCCGCTCGACACTCCGTGGGATCTGCGTCTCGCACCCCAGCTCGAGGATCATCCGCTGAAGGACGGCGCGAAGCCTTCTGCCTTCGTGATCGCCGACCACACGAGCGGCACGGCCGAGCAGGACCTGGCCGCGAAGGGTTCGGCCGAGCTGCGGCGCGGCGACGCCATCGTGAAGGCCGACGCGATCCACTACGATCAGGATACCGACATGGCCGATGCGTACGGCCAGGTCAGGGTGATCAATGGCGGCACGTCGTTCGCGGGCCCCGAGGCGCATCTGAAGATCGAGGCGAACCAGGGCTTCATGACGGCGCCGAAGTACCACTTCAACATGACGGGCGGCTCGGGCAGCGCGGAGCGCGTCGACATGGTCGACAACGAGCGCTCGGTGTTCGTCAACGGCACGTACACGGCGTGCCAGTGCTCGACGAACCCCGCGTGGTACATCAAGGGCAGCCGCTTCGACTTCGATACGGGCGCCGACGAAGGCACCGCGCGCAACGGCGTGCTGTTCTTCCAGGGCGTGCCGATCTTCGCAAGCCCGTGGATGACGTTCCCGCTGTCGGGCGAGCGGCGCAGCGGCCTGCTGCCGCCGACGTTCTCGGTGAACTCGAGCAACGGCTTCGAGCTGACGCTGCCGTACTACTTCAACATCGCGCCGAACCGCGACCTGACGCTCACGCCGCGCATCATCTCGCGGCGCGGCGTGATGGCCGAAGCGACGTTCCGCTACCTGTCGCCGTCGTATTCGGGCACGTTTACGGCCAATTACCTGCCGGATGACCGGCTCGCGCACCGCAACCGCTACGCGATCTACTGGCAGCACCAGCAGAACTTCGGTGGCGGCTTCGGCGGCTACGTCTACTACAACAAGGTCTCGGACAACACGTATCCCGAAGATCTTGGGTCGATGAACCAGTTCGTCAACGGGACGCAGACGCTGTACCAGCAGGAAGCCGGCCTCACGTACAACACCGGCCCGTGGTCGGTGCTTGCGCGTTACCAGCACTGGCAGACGCTGCCGCCGTCGATCGCGCCGTACAGCCGCGAGCCGCAGTTGAACGTGAAGTACACGAAGTACAACGTCGGCGGCTTCGACTTCGGCGCGGAAGCCGATTATTCGCGGTTTCGCATCACGACGGCCGATGCGACCGAAGGCGACCGGATCGCCTTCAACCCGTACATCGCATACGGCGTGTACGGCCCCGGCTACTTCGTCGTGCCGAAGGTCCAGTACCACTTCGCGTCGTACGACCTGAGCCACCTGTCATCGAGCACGCCGAACAACCCGAAGCGCTTCACCGAGTCGATCCCGACCGTGACCTTCGATTCGGGCCTGATCTTCGACCGCTCGGTGCGCCTGTTCGGGCAGGACTTCATCCAGACCCTCGAGCCGCGCCTGTACTACGTGTACACGCCGTATCGCGACCAGTCGAACGCGCCGCTGTTCGACACCGCGGAATCGGACTTCGGCCTCGCGGAGATCTACCAGCCGAACACGTTTGTCGGCAACGACCGGATCGCCGATGCGAACCGGATCACGGCCGGCCTCACGTCGCGCTTCATCGATCCGCGTACCGGCGACGAGCGCGCGCGCTTCGTGATCGCGCAGCAGTACTACTTCGCCAATCAGCGCGTCACGCTGAATTCCGGGCAGACCGCGGCGCAGGCGCGCCACTCGGACCTGATCGTCGGCGCCGCGCTGAAGCTCGGCTCGGGCTTCATGTCGGAGACGGCGTTCCAGTACAACCAGAACAACAACCAGCTCGTGAAGTCGAGCGTCGGTTTCGGCTACAGCCCGGGCGAGCGCCGCGTGATCAACGTCGGCTACCGCTATACGCGCGCGAACACCACGCTCGACGGGCAGCCGATCAACCAGTTCCTGGTGTCCGCGCAATGGCCGCTCACGCGCCGCCTGTATGCGATCGGTCGTTTCAACTACGATCTCGCCGGCGATCGCGTGGTCGACGGTCTGCTCGGCTTACAATACGACGCGGATTGCTGGGCGCTCGGGGTCGGCGTGCAGCGGGCTGCGAACGGCGTGAATTCGTCGGGGCAGCAGAACTCGTCGACGCGATTCATGATGCAACTGACGCTCAAGGGCTTGTCGACCGTCGACAACGGCCTCGTGTCCGCATTCCGCGCCGGGGTGCCGGGCTACACGCCGCTGCCGCCGCCGCCACCGCCGATGTCCCGCTTCAGCAACTACGAGTAACGCCGGCTTGTCTGCACCGGTCAGCACGATTTCAATGGAGTTTCAGTGGCAATGAAGAAAACCCTTCGTTTCGCGGCAGTCGTGTCCAGTCTCGCCGCGTCCGCCGCGCTGCTCGCCGCCGCGCCGGCCGCGGCGCAGGCGCTCGGTTCGCAAGGTGCGCAACTCGCCGACGAAGTCGTCGCGGTCGTCAACAACGACGTGATCACGGGCCGCGAACTCGACCAGCGCGCCGGCCTGATCGCGCGCCGGCTGCAGCAGCAGAACGCGCCGGTGCCGCCGGCCGACCAGCTGCGCGCACAGGTGCTGAACCAGATGGTGCTCGAGCGGATCCAGGTGCAGAAGGCCAAGGACGACGGGATTCGCGTCGACGACGCGACCGTGCAGTCGACGCTGCAGCGTCTCGCGCAAGCGAACGGGATGACGCTCGAACAGTACCGCGCGCGTCTCGAGGCGCAAGGCGTGCCCTGGAGCATCTTCACGAGCGATGCGCGTACCGAGCTGATGCTGTCGAAGCTGCGCGAGCGCGAGGTCGACGGCAAGATCACCGTGTCGGACGCCGAAGTCGCGAACTACATCGCCAGCCAGCGCGGGCCGAATGCGTCGCAGCAGCAGGACCTGCGCTTCCAGCACATCTTCATCAAGGCGCCGACCAACGCGCCGCAGGCCGACATCGAAGTCGCGCAGAAGAAGGCCGACGCGCTGCTGCAGCAGGCGAAGTCGGGCGCCGATTTCGAGCGGCTCGCGAAGAACAATTCGGAAGCGAACGACGCGAAGAAGGGCGGCGATCTCGGCTTCAAGGCGCCGAGCGCGCTGCCGGCCGAGGTCGTCGATGCCGCGTCGAAGCTGCGCCCGGGCCAGGTCAACCCGACGCTGATCCGCGTGCCGGACGGCTTCGAGATCGTGCGTCTCGTCGACCGCCGCCAGAGCCAGGGCGCAACCGCCGCGGCACCGAAGATCGTCCAGACGCACGTGCGCCACATCCTGCTGCGCGTGGGCGAAGGCAAGTCGGAAGGCCAGGCGCGCCAGCAACTGGTCGACATCCGCAACCAGGTCGAGGCCGGCGGCGATTTCGCGAAGTTCGCGCGCACCTACTCGCAGGACGGTTCGGCGTCGCAGGGCGGCGATCTCGGCTGGATCAGCCCGGGCGAGACCGTGCCGGAATTCGAGCGTGCGATGAACAACCTGCAGGACGGCCAGATCAGCCAGCCGATTCGTACCGAGTACGGCTACCACCTGATCCAGGTGCTGAACCGCCGCGAGGCGGAAGGCTCGGTGCAGCAGCAGATGGACATCGCGCGTCAGGCGATCGGCCAGCGCAAGGCCGAGCAGGCATATGCCGACTGGCTGCGCGAGCTGCGCGACTCGTCGTACGTGCAGTACAAGATCGGCGGCGTCGGCCCGGCGAACTGAACGAGCTTCACATGACCACGCCCGCGCTGCAGATCGCGATCACCACCGGCGAACCCGCGGGGGTCGGCCCGGAGCTGACCGTGCAGGCGCTGCGTGACGCCGCGCAGCGCTGGCCCGACGCGCATTTCACCGTGCTCGGCGATGCGGCGCTGCTCGATGCGCGCGCGGCGGCGGTCGGCGCCGACCCGGCAACGCTCGCCGGCGGGCAGGTGTCGATCGCGCATCGCGCGCTTGCCGCGCCCGCGCAGGCGGGCAAGCTGGACGCGGCGAACGGCCGGTACGTGCTCGACTTGCTCGATGCGGCGATCGACGGTGCGCTGGCAGGCCGGTACGACGCGATCGTTACCGCGCCGCTGCAGAAGAGCACGATCAACGATGCGGGCGTGCCGTTCACCGGCCATACCGAATACCTGGCGGAGCGCACGCATACGCCGCGTGTCGTGATGATGCTGGCGGGCACCGGCGACAAGCCGCTGCGCGTCGCGCTCGCGACCACGCACCTGCCGCTGAAGGACGTATCGGCCGCGCTGACGATCGACGGGCTCGTCGAGACGCTCGCGATCATCGATCGCGACCTGCGGCGCGACTTCGGTCTCGCCGCGCCGCGCATCCTCGTGACGGGCCTGAACCCGCACGCGGGCGAGAACGGCTATCTGGGCCGCGAGGAGATCGACGTGATCTCGCCGGCGCTGGCCCGTGCGAACGCGCAGGGTATCGACGCGCGCGGCCCGTATCCGGCCGACACGCTGTTCCAGCCGCGCCATCTGGCCGATGCCGATTGCGTGCTCGCGATGTTCCATGACCAGGGGTTGCCCGTGCTGAAGTATGCGACGTTCGGCGAGGGCATCAACGTGACGCTCGGGCTGCCGATCATCCGCACGTCGGTCGATCATGGCACCGCGCTCGATCTGGCCGGCACGGGCCGCGCGGATCCGGGCAGCATGATTGCCGCACTCGATACGGCCGTCACGATGGCACGCCATCGCCGCGCGGCCTGACGCGGTCCGACCACCACATTCGTCGTATTTTTCGTTTTACTCAGTCGATGTCGAACAGCAGACAGCACCAAGGCCACTTCGCGCGCAAGCGCTTCGGGCAGAACTTCCTCGTCGATCACGGCGTGATCGACTCGATCGTGTCGACGATCGGTCCCGCGCGCGGCCAGCGCATGGTCGAGATCGGCCCCGGGCTCGGCGCGCTGACCGGGCCGCTGATCGAGCGTCTCTCGACGCCCGAGTCGCCGCTGCATGCGGTCGAGCTCGACCGCGACCTGATCGGGCGCCTGCAGCAGCGCTTCGGCGCGCTGCTCGAACTGCACGCGGGCGACGCGCTCGCGTTCGATTTCCGTTCGCTCGCGGCGCCCGGCGACAAGCCGTCGCTGCGGATCGTCGGCAACCTGCCGTACAACATTTCCAGCCCGCTGCTGTTTCACCTGATGACGTTCGCCGACGTGGTCATCGACCAGCATTTCATGCTGCAGAACGAAGTCGTCGAGCGGATGGTCGCGGAGCCGGGCACGAAGGCGTTTTCGCGGCTGTCGGTGATGCTGCAGTACCGCTACGTGATGGAAAAGATGCTCGACGTGCCGCCGGAATCGTTCCAGCCGCCGCCGAAGGTCGATTCGGCGATCGTCCGGATGATTCCGTACGAGCCGCACGAGCTGCCGGACGTCGATCCGGTGCTGCTCGGCGAAATCGTCACTGCCGCGTTCTCGCAGCGCCGCAAGATGCTGCGCAATACGCTCGGCGACTATCGCGAGACGATCGATTTCGATGCGCTCGGCTTCGATCTCGCGCGTCGTGCGGAGGACGTGAGCGTGGCCGAATACGTCGGCGTCGCGCAGGCGCTCGCGACGGTGCGCAAGGCCGGGTAACGCGCGTCGCGCGAGCTCGACCGGATGTCGCGATGAGGCTGCCCCGCGGGGCAGTTTTTTTATGTGCGCGTGTCGTTCGCATGTCGGGCTGCCGCCCGCCGTCATGCCCGCCTGCGTGGCGGCGCGTTGACGAGCGCGATGCCGGTCAGCACGAGCGCGGCCGCGGACATGAAGCGCCAGCCGACCGATTCGCCGAGCAGCAGCACGCCGAACGCGACGCCGAACAGCGGCGACAGGAACGTGAATACGGACAGCCGCGACGCGCTGTAGCGCGTCAGCAGCCAGAACCACGACAGGTAGCTGACGAACGCGACGATCACCGACTGGTACGCGAGGCTCGCCACCGCGACCGGCGTGACGTGCGCGAACGACACCTGGCCGAACAGCGCGGCGAGCGCGACCAGCACGACCGCCGACACCGCGAGCTGGTAGAACAGCGTCTTGCTCGCACTTGCGTGCGCGAGCGCCGTCGAACGCACGACGACCGTCGTCGCGGCCCACATCGCGCCGCCGAGAATGCCGAGCGCGTCACCGGCCAGCCCCGCCAGAACGGATGCGTCCGGCGCGCGCGGCTTCAGGAAGCCGTCCGCGAACGCGAGCGCGATGCCGGCGAACGCGAGGCCGACGCCGGCCCACTGCGCGCGCTGCAGCCGTTCGCCCGGCGCGAACAGGTGCAGGCCGAGCGCGGTGAAGCAGGGCGCCGTGTACAGGAAGATCGCCATGTGCGACGCGCTGGTCAGCGTCAGCCCGAAGAACACGCAGACGAATTCGCCGGCGAACAGTGCACCGGCCGCGAGGCCCGCGCCGAACGTGCCGTCCGCGCGGAACAGCGGCGTGCCGCGCGCGCGGGCCCAGCCCCACAGCAGCACCGCGGCGATCACCGAGCGCAACCCGGCCTGGAACATCGGTGCAATCGCGGCGTTCGTGCTCTTGATCGCGACTTGCTGGAAGCCCCAGATCGCGCACAGCAGCAGCATCAGGCCGACGGCGCGCATGTCGAGCGCGCGGCGCTTGGGCGTGGCGGCAAGCGTGGTCATCGGCGGGCCCCGCCGGTTCGATACGGTGGCAGCGAAATCAGGTGGGCGGCGCGTCCGGCGCGCTCGAATCGGCGGATTCGCACGGCAGTGTGGCTGGTCGGGAGGGTGGTCGCGTTCGGGCTGCATGCCCGCTTTTGGTGCGAAGTGGAAGGATGTTACCCGATCGGCCAGCCCGAAGGGGGCGCGTCGAGCGCGGCCGGTTCTGCCGGCGTACCCGCTCGCGCCTGTCGGACCGATGCCCCATATCGGCCGCGCCGGCCAGGCGCCCCCGACGGGTTTCACCCGACTCTGGTAGAGTTTCTGGTTCTGGAAAGTCCCCACAGGAGTACACAACATGCGTTTGCTGCATACGATGCTGCGAGTCGGCGATCTCGACCGCTCGATCAAGTTCTATACCGAATTGCTCGGCATGAAGCTGCTGCGTCGCGAGGATTATCCGGAAGGCAAGTTCACGCTCGCGTTCGTCGGCTACGAAGACGAAAGCACGGGCACCGTGATCGAGCTGACCCACAACTGGGATACGCCGGCTTACGACCTCGGCAACGGCTTCGGCCACCTGGCGGTGGCGGTCGACGACGCGTACGCGGCCTGCGACAAGATCAAGGCGCAAGGCGGCAAGGTCACGCGCGAAGCGGGCCCGATGAAGCACGGCACGACCGTGATCGCGTTCGTCGAGGATCCGGACGGCTACAAGATCGAGTTCATCCAGAAGAAGGCGCACTGAGCGCCGGATGAGCGGGCCGCGGTGTGCGATGCACGCGGCGGCCGGTACGAACGGGCGGTGCGGGGTGACCCGCATCGCCCGTTTGCGTTGACCGACAAGACCGTGCGCGTTACAGCGACGGCAGCAGCTCGGGCGGGTGATGCTTGAGCGTGTGCCGTGCTTCGCGGAACTCGGGGAAGATCGATTCGACGGTCTGCCAGAAGGCCGGGCTGTGGTTCATCTCGCGCAGGTGCGACAGTTCGTGCGCGACGACATAGTCGATGATCGACATCGGGAAATGGATCAGCCGCCAGTTCAGGCGGATCTTGCCGTCGCTCGAGCAACTGCCCCAGCGCGTCGCTGCCGACGACAGCGCGTACATCGAATACGTGACGCCGAGCATTTCCGCATAGACCGCGAGGCGTTCGCCGAAGATCCGTTTTGCTTCGCCCTGCAGCCAGCCCTGCACGCGATCCTTGATCTGCTGCATGTCGGCTTGCGCGGGCAGCGGCAGCGACAACCGCAGCGCATCGGCGTCGAACGCGACGGCGCCCGCGCCGAGCGCGATCGTCACCGTCTTGCCGAGATACGGAAGCTGCGCGCCGTCGCGCCAGTCGATCTGCGGCAGCGCGCGCTGCTCGGTGCGCGTCTTCCACTCCGCGAGCTTCGCGAAGATCCAGCGTTGTTTCTCGGAGATCGCGGCCTCGATGTCGGCGAGCGTGACCCAGCGCGGCGCGGTGATCGACAGCCCGCTGCCGTCGATCGTGAAGCCGATCGTACGGCGTGCCGAGCGCTTCAGGCGGTATTCGAGCACGCGGCTGTCGAGGGCGAACGTGCGCACGCGCGAGCGGTCGGGCGCCGGACCCGGATCGAGCGGTGCGGCGGGCGCTGCTTCAGGCGGCGCCGGCGGCGTGGCGGGCGCCGACGGTGCGGCGGCCGGCCCGTCGAAGAGCGGCAGGTCCATCTGGCGATGATCGAGAGCCACGACGGCTGGCCGTGGCCGCGGACGCTGTTTCATCAGTTCGCTTCTTTTTGTGGTGCGCAACGGCTGCAATCCGGGGGATTCAGGCACGCGCGGCATCGCGCGTGCCTGCATTGCCCGCCTGGCGATAGGAATCGGGATCGATGCGGCGCATTTCCGCTTCGATCCATGCTTCGACCTGCGAGTTCAATGCATCGGGCGTCAGCCCGTCGACGGGGATCGGCTTGCCGATCGACACGGTGACGACGCCCGGGAATTTCGTGAACGAGTTGCGCGGCCACACCCGCCCTGCATTGTGCGCGATCGGCACGACGGGCGTGCCGGTTTCGATCGCGAAGCGCGCGCCGCCCGTCTTGTACTTGCCCTGCTTGCCGACCGGCGTGCGCGTGCCCTCGGGGAACATGATCATCCATGCGCCTTCCGACAGGCGCTTCTTGCCCTGGCGGATCACCGAGACGAACGCGTTCTTGCCTTCCTTGCGGTTGATGTTGACCATGTGCAGCAGCCCGAGCGCCCAGCCGAAGAACGGCACGTACAGCAGTTCGCGCTTGAACACGTAGCAGAGCGGCTTCGGCATCAGCGCCGGAAACGCGAGCGTCTCCCACGCGGACTGGTGCTTGGACAGCAGCACGGCCGGGCCGTCGGGCAGGTTCTCCATCCCTTCGATCCGGTAGCGGATGCCGTTCAGCCAGCGCACGACCCACAGCGTCGACTTGCACCAGCCGGCCGCCATCCAGTAGCGCGCGTCGGGACGCATGAACGGGAAGGCGATGAAGCACGCGGTGGCGTACGGCACCGTGTACAGGATGAAGTAGATCAGCAGCAGCAGGGAGCGGACGAAGCGCATCGGCGTGAGTCTGGTGTTAGGGAGGATGCGCGCGGCAGCCGCATCACTCGTGTTCGTGTGAAAGGAAATCGAGCGCAAACGCGCGCAGGTCGTCGTGGACCTTCGTGCCGGGCGGCAAATTGCCCGCGGCGAGCGTTTTCTTGCCCTTGCCGGTCAGCACGAGGTGCGGCTGGAAGCCGACCACGACACCGGCCTGCAGGTCGCGCAGCGAATCGCCGACGACCGGCGTGTGATCGGGATCGATCTCGAAGCGCTCGGCGATCATCTGCATCATGCCGGGCTTCGGCTTGCGGCAGTCGCAGTGATCCTCGGCCGTGTGCGGGCAGAAGAACACCGCGTCGATGCGCGCGCCGACCGCGGCCGCCGCGCGATGCATCTTCAGGTGCATCGCGTTGAGCGCGGCCATGTCGAACAGCCCGCGACCGATGCCGGACTGGTTGGTCGCGACGACCACGCGATAGCCCGCGTGGTTGAGCCGGGCGATTGCTTCGAGGCTGCCGGGCAGCGCGATCCATTCGTCGGGCGTCTTGATGAACGCATCCGAATCGACATTGATCACGCCGTCCCGGTCGAGGACGACGAGCTTTCGGTTGGGGCTGATCGGCATCGTGCGGCCCTTATGCGGCGAGCTTCGAGATGTCGGCGACGCAGTTCATCTGCTGATGCAGCGCCGACAGCAGCGCGAGACGGTTCGCGCGCAGCGCGGGATCGTCCGCGTTGACCATCACGTCGTTGAAGAACGTGTCGACCGGCGCGCGCAGCGCGGCGAGCGCCGACAGCGCGCCCGTGTACGCACGCGCCTCGAGCTGCGACTGCACGTGCGGCGTCACGGCCGCGAGCTGTTCGTGCAGCGCCTTCTCGGCGGCCTCGACGAGCAGCGCCGGCTGCACCGTGCCGTTCACGCTGCCTTCCGACTTCTTCAGGATATTCGAGATCCGCTTGTTCGCGGCCGCGAGCGCTTCGGCTTCAACGAGGCGCGTGAATTCGCGCACCGCGTCGAGGCGTGCGACGAGATCGTCGACGCGCGTCGGGTTCAGGCTCAGCACCGCGTCGACTTCGCCGGCCGAATAACCGCGCTCGCGCAGCAAGCCGCGCAGGCGATCCATGAAGAACGCGAAGATCGCATCGGTCGATTCGGCGACGCCCGGCACGCCTTCGAAGCGCGCGTGGGCCGTGCGCAGCAGCGACACGAGATCGAGCGGCAACTGCTTCTCGAGCAGCAGGCGCAGCACGCCGAGCGCGTGGCGGCGCAGCGCGAACGGATCCTTCTCGCCGGTCGGCGCGAGGCCGATGCCCCAGATGCCGACGATCGTCTCGAGCTTGTCGGCGAGCGCGACGGTGGTCGACACGGGCGTGGTCGGCAGCGCGTCGCCGGAGAAGCGCGGCTGGTAGTGCTCGGCGCACGCGAGCGCGACGTCGTCGGCTTCGCCGTCGTGGCGCGCATAGTACGTGCCCATCGTGCCCTGCAGTTCCGGGAACTCGCCGACCATGTCGGTCAGCAGGTCGGCCTTCGCGAGGCGCGCGGCGCGCTTCGCGTGCGCGGCGTCGGCGCCGATCGCGAGTGCGATCTCGCCGGCCAGCGCCTCGAGGCGCTCGACGCGCGCGAGCGCCGAACCGAGCTTGTTGTGATAGACGACGTTCGCGAGCAGCGGCACGCGGTCGGCGAGCGGCTTCTTCTTGTCCTGCTCGAAGAAGAACTTCGCATCGGCGAGGCGCGGGCGCACGACGCGCTCGTTGCCTTCGATGATCTCGCCCGGCGTCTTCGTCTCGATGTTCGACACGATCAGGAAGCGCGAGCGCAGCTTGCCGCCGACGTCGGTCAGCGCGAAATACTTCTGGTTCGTCTGCATCGTGAGGATCAGGCATTCCTGCGGAACCTGCAGGAATTCGTCCTCGAAGCGGCACGGGTAGACGACCGGCCATTCGACCAGCGACGTCACTTCGTCGAGCAGCGATTCGGGCATCACGACCGTGTCGCCGTTCGCGTGTTCGTTCAGTTGCGTGCGGATCGTTTCGCGGCGATCGACGAAGTGCGCGATCACGCGGCCCCTGTCGCGCAGCGTGTCGGCGTAGGCGCGCGCATGCTGGATCGCGACGAGTCCGTCGGACAGGAAGCGGTGGCCGAGCGTGGTGTCGCCGGCGTCGATGCCGAACGCGGTGACGGGCACGATGCGATCGTCGTGCAGCACCGTCAGGCGATGCACGGGGCGCACGAATTTCACGTCGGAGCCGTCCGGGCGCTGGTAGGTCATGAACTTCGGGATCGGCAGCTTCGCGAGCGTTTCGTCGAGCGCAGCCTGCAGCCCGTCGGCGAGCGTCGCGCCGGCTGCCGAATAGTTGACGAAGAACGCTTCGGCCTTGCCGTCCTGCGCGCGCTCGAGATCGGCGATCGACAGGTTCGGGTGGCCGAGCGCCGCGAGCTTCTTCGCGAGCGGGGCCGTCGGCTTGCCTTCGGCGTCGAGCGCGACCGACACGGGCAGGACCTTTTCGCGGACCTGCTTGTCAGGCGCGACGGCGCGCACGTTCTGCACGACGACGGCGAGGCGGCGCGGCGTGGCGTAGCGTTCGAATACGAGTTCGCCTTCGACGAGGTCGCGCGCCGCGAGGCGTTGCGCGAGACCTTCGGCGAATGCGTCGCCGAGGCGCGCGAGCGCCTTCGGCGGCAGCTCTTCGGTCAGCAGTTCGACGAGCAGGGGGGCGGGATGATTGTGCGTCATGTTTGGAGGAAATCTCGTCTCGTCAGTCTTGGTCGATCTTGCGTTCGACCTTGAGCGGCGGCGCCCATGCCGGCTGCGCGGCGTCCTGGGCGTCGGTGGTGAGGCCCGGCACGCCCGGCGGGTTGCCGAGCATCGGGAAGCCGAGCTTCTCGCGCGAGTCGTAGTAAGCCTGCGCGACGAGACGCGACAGCGCGCGGATGCGGCCGATGTATGCCGCACGCTCGGTCACCGAGATCGCGCCGCGCGCATCGAGCAGGTTGAACGTGTGGCCGGCCTTCAGCACGAGTTCGTACGCGGGCAGCGCGAGCTGCGCGTCGATCATCCGCTTCGCTTCCGCTTCGTAGCTGTTGAAGAACGTGAACAGCAGGTCGACGTTCGCATGCTCGAAGTTGTAGGTCGACTGCTCGACCTCGTTCTGGTGGTAGACGTCGCCATACGACAGGCGGCGCAGCTCGGGGCCGTTCGGGCCCTGCTCTTCCCACTCGGTCCACACGAGGTCGTACACGTTCTCGACCTTCTGCAGGTACATCGCGAGGCGCTCGAGGCCGTACGTGATCTCGCCGAGCACGGGCTTGCATTCGAGGCCGCCGACCTCCTGGAAATACGTGAACTGCGTGACTTCCATCCCGTTCAGCCACACTTCCCAGCCGAGGCCCCACGCGCCGAGCGTCGGGTTTTCCCAGTCGTCCTCGACGAAGCGCACGTCGTTCTGCTGCAGGTCGAAGCCGAGCGCTTCCAGCGAGCCGAGGTACAGGTCGAGGATGTTCTCCGGCGCCGGCTTGAGCACGACCTGGTACTGGTAGTAGTGCTGCAGGCGGTTCGGGTTCTCGCCGTAGCGGCCGTCCTTCGGGCGGCGCGACGGCTGCACGTATGCGGCGCGCCACGGCTCGGGGCCGATCGCGCGCAGGAACGTGTGGACGTGCGACGTGCCCGCGCCGACTTCCATGTCAATGGGCTGGAGCAGGGCGCAACCCTGCTTGTCCCAGTAGGACTGCAGCGTCAGGATGATTTGCTGAAACGTAAGCATGAAGAGCCTTCGTGGCGCTGGCGCTCCGTTGCGGGCGGCGCTCCGGGCGGGGCCCGGAGGGTCGGCTCGCGCGGCGGCGCGGCTTGTTAGTGTGCTGAAACGCGTAATTTTACCGGATCGGCGACCGGATGCGGCCGGAACGCAGGCAAGAGCGCCGCCAACCCGCTTCCCGCGGCCTGCGCACGCGTGGCCCGTGCGCTCGGCGCGGCTGCGTGCGGCCGGTCGCGACGCGTGTGCCGCGCCGCTTCGTACGGGCGTTAAGATGCGCGTATTGCGGCGCGCGACGCGTGCCGCGTCACCGCTTGCCGACTCCGATTGCATGGACGATTCGACCGACATCCTCATTCCGCTGCTTCCGCCGTTCCTCGCGCTGCTCGGGCAGGCCGCCGACGCGCAGGCACGCGGCGAGCGCGCCGCGCACGATCAGTGGCTCGCCGCAGCCGCCCATCTGCATGCGGTCGACGCCGATGCGCTCGCGCAGCTCACGGCGACGCTCGTCGCGCGGCAGCGTACGGCCGACGCGCTCGCGCTCGCCGAATGCGCGGCGCGCGTGCGGCCGGGCGCGGCCGCGCACTTCAATCATGGCTACGCGCTGCAGATGGCCGGCCGTCACGCGGACGCCGTCGCGCCGTACCGCGCGGCGCTGGCGGCCGATGCCGGCTGGCCGTCGCTGCGCAACAACCTCGCGATCGCGCTGCGGTTGTCGGGCGGCGATCGCGCGGAGGAAATCGCGCTGCTCGACGCGGCCGTGAACGCCGATCCGCGCGACGTGCAGGCGTGGATCAACCTCGTCGTCGCGCGGCTCGCGACGCAGGACCTCGACGGCGCGCTCGCGTGCGCCGCGCGGCTTGCCGACCTTGCGCCCGACAATGCGCTCGCAATGAACAACGTCGCGATGGCGATGAAGGAGGCGCAGCGCTGGGACGATGCCGAGCGTCATGCGGCGCGTGCGTGCGAGCTGGCGCCCGACGATGCGTCGTTCCGGTTCAACCTCGCGATCATCCAGCTCGTGCGCGGCAACTACGCGGCCGGCTGGCGCGGCCACGAGGCGCGCTGGGACGGTGCGGGCGAACTGCGCGGCCGCCGGCCGGCGCTGCCGGGCCCACGCTGGCAGGGCGAGCCGCTCGCGGGCAAGACGCTGCTCGTCTGGGGCGAGCAGGGGCTCGGCGACGTGCTGCAGTTCTGCCGCTTCGTCGCGCCGCTCGCCGAGCGCGTGCATCGCGAGGGCGGCCGGCTCGCGTGGAATACGTTCCCGCAGGTGGGCACGCTGATGCAGCGCAGCCTCGGCGCGCAGGCGGATGCGTTCGGCGCGGGTGGCGGCGTCGATATGCTGCCGGCATTCGATTACGAAATGCCGCTGATCGGCTTGCCGCTGATGCTCGACATGGAAGCGTCGACGCTCGCGTCGTCGGTGCCGTACCTGCGGGCCGATCCGGATGCGCGCGATGCGTGGCGCGCGCGGCTCGCGGGCGACCGTCGGCTGAAGGTCGGGCTCGTATGGACGGGCAGCGCGGGCCACCAGCGCAATCCGTTCCGGCGCGTCGGGCTCGAACGCTATGCCGACGCGTTCCGCGGGATCGACGGCGTCGCGTTTTATTCGCTGCAGCCGGGCGCGAACGCGGATGTCGCGGCGGCGCGCGCAGCCGGCTTCGAGATCGAGGACTTCACGGCGGAACTGACGAGCTTCGACGATACGGCCGCGTTCATCGGCGCGCTGGATCTCGTGATCACCGTGTGCACTTCAGTTGCGCACTTGTCGGGCGCGCTCGGTGCGCGCACCTGGGTGCTGCTCGACGTGAATCCGCACTGGCCGTGGCTGCTCGAACGCAAGGACAGCCCGTGGTATCCGACCGCGACGCTGTACCGGCAGCGGACGTTCGGCGCGTGGGAACCGGTGATGGAGGCGGTGAGCCGCGATCTGCGGAGCCTGGCCGCGCAGCCGGCACGATCGGATCGATCGGCCCGGCAGGCCTGAGCGGCCGACCGCTTTGCGGTCGCGGGCCGCGTCGCGCAGCGGGGTCTCCACGCAGCGCGCGGCGGCGGCCCAGGGCCTGTTCCCGCTATTAGCGTGAACAGGCCCTAGTGTGTCATGCCTGCTGGTCGTCGCCGTTCTTCCGGCCGTTGCGCCGGCGCAGCCCCGGCCCGAACGTGAAGCCGAACGCGAGCAGCACGAACGACACCGCGAGCACGATGTTGTTGCCGCTCGTCACGTACGGCGTGAAGCCGCTCGTGCCTTCGATCCGCACGTCGAGCGAGCCGATCGTGAACGGCTTCAACTGGCCGAGCACGCGCCCGTGCGCGTCGATCGCGGCCGTCATCCCGGTGTTGGTCGAGCGCAGCATTGGCCGGCCCGTTTCGAGCGAGCGCATCCGCGCGATCTGCAGGTGCTGGTCGAGCGCGATCGTGTCGCCGAACCACGCGAGGTTCGTCACGTTGACGAGCACGCCCGGCGGCTGCGGGTTGTCGCGGATCGTCGCGGCGATTTCCTCGCCGAACAGATCCTCGTAGCAGATGTCGGCCATCACGGGCTGGTTGTGCACGAGGAACGGCTTCTGCACCGGCGCGCCGCGTGCGAAGTCGCCGAGCGGCATCTTCATCAGGTCGACGAACCACCGGAAGCCCCACGGGATGAACTCGCCGAAGGGCACGAGGTGGTGCTTGTCGTAGTGATAGATGTCGCGCGAATTCGGCGTCACGCCGTACAGGCTGTTCGTATAGTCGACGTAGCGGCCGTCCTCGGTCACCGATGCGCCGACCGCGCCGAACAGCACGGCCGAACCGGTCGTGTCGCTGAACTTGCGGATCGCGACGGCGAACGGCTCGGGCAGTTCCTGGATCATCACCGCGATCGCGGTCTCGGGCGTGACGATCAGGTCGGCCGGCTTGTCGACGATCATCTGCTGGTACATCTTGATCGCCGCGTCGATGCCTTCCTGCTCGAACTTGATGTCCTGCTTTACGTTGCCCTGCAGCAGCCGCACCGTGAGCGGCGCGTTCGCGGGCACGGTCCACGTGACCTGCGACAGCCCGAGGCCGGCCGCGACGAGCGCGACGGCGATACCGGCCGGCGCGGCGATGCGCACGCGCGCGTTGCCGCCGGCGCTGCTGTCATGCGCGGGCGACGGGCGCGCGGCGGCGAGCGCCTGCACGACCAGCGCGGCGAACAGCGCGAGCACCCACGCGATTCCGTACACGCCGACGACCGGCGCGAAGCCCGCGAACGGGCCGTCGACCTGCGGGTAGCCGCTCGCGAGCCACGGAAAGCCGGTGAGCAGCGTGCCGCGCAGCCATTCGCCGCAGGCCCACGCGCTCGCGAACGCGAACGCGCCGTGCCAGGTCGGCGAGAACGGCCGCGGGTCGGGGTCGCGGCGATGCCACGCATGGCCCGCGCAGAACGACCACAGCCCGGCCGAGAACGCCGGGTACAGCGACAGGTACAGCGAGAACAGCACGAGCGCGCCGCCCGCGAGCGGCGCGGCCATCTCGCCGTACACGTGCATGCTGATGTAGAGCCACCAGATGCCGCTGATGAAGTTGCCGAAGCCGAACGCGCCGCCCGTGAGCGCGGCGCCGCGCCAGCTCGCCGTGCGCGTCAGTTGCGCGAAAAACCAGACGAATACGACGAGCTGCAGCCAGCCGCCGTGCGGCGTCGGGGCGAAGCTGAGCGTATTGGCCGCGCCGGCGAGCAGCGCGGCCGGATAGTGCCAGCGCGGCAGCGCGCGGCCGGGCGGCGGCGCGAGCAGGCCGCCAGCCGGGCGGGACAGGATCGGATCGTCCATGTGAAGCGGAAGTGGGCGAGCGGTTGAAGGAGCCGCGGCTGGCGCGGGACGGTCAGTCCTCGTGCGAGGTTTCGGCGCGACGGCTGGCGAGCGGATTGCGGCGCACCAGCAGCACATGAACCTGGCGCGCATCGCCGCGCTGGATCTCGAACATGAGGTTGCCGAGCTGCAGCTTCTCGCCGCGGTGCGGCACGCGTCCGAAATGATGGGTGATCAGGCCGCCGATCGTGTCGACTTCGTCGTCGGGGAAATCGGTGCCGAACGTCTCGTTGAACTGTTCGATCTCGGTGAGCGCGCGCACGCGGTAGCGGCCGTCCGGCCCCGCGATGATGTTGCCGGCTTCCTCGTCGAAGTCGTATTCGTCCTCGATGTCGCCGACGATCTGTTCGAGCACGTCCTCGATCGTGATCAGGCCCGCGACGCCGCCGTATTCGTCGACGACGATCGCAAGGTGGTTGCGGTTCACGCGGAAGTCGTGCAGCAGCACGTTCAGGCGCTTCGATTCGGGAATGAACACGGCCGGGCGCAGCATCCCGCGCACGTCGAACTCTTCTTCGGCGTAGAAGCGCAGCAGATCCTTCGCGAGCAGTACGCCGATCACGTTGTCACGGTTCTCCTCGAACACGGGGTAGCGCGAGTGCGCCTTTTCGAGGACGAACGGGATGAAATCTTCGGGTTTGTCGGCGATGTTGATCGCGTCCATCTGCGCGCGCGGCACCATGATGTCGCGCGCGCACAGGTCGGATACCTGGAACACGCCTTCGATCATCGACAGCGAATCGGCGTCGATCAGGTTGCGTTCGTGGGCGTCCTGGAGGATTTCCAGCAGCTCGCCGCGGGATTCGGGCTCGGGCGAGATGAAGTCGGTCAGGCGCTCGAGCAGCGAGCGCTTTTCTTGCGGTTTGTCGGTTGACTTACGACTGGGATACGAATCGTTCATGGTGGTGCGCCCGGGTCGTGCCGGGGCGCGCTGTCACGGAGTAGGCAAGGATACACCAAGGGCACGACGCCACCGTGTCACCCCGGCCGCACGGCCAGGGTGCGCGGCCCGCGCGGGCCCCGCTCGCGGACGGGCGCGCCGGGCGCGATATCGTCCTCATGTCCATCCTATCTCAGAAAAGGGCGGCGGCGCAGCAGCGGCAAAAAACGGCTATGGGAAGGGCGGGCAGGCGCGACGCGGGAAGGCGACCGGCCGGCCGGTGCCGGCGGCATTCCGCCGCATGCGATCGCCTCGGGCGCGCGGCTCAGAACCGCATGCCGGCCGAGCAGCCGCCAGCGGCTCCGCCGTTGCTCGCGGCGCCGCCGCAGCCGAATATCCCGCAGCCGGACAGCGCGACGCTCGCGGCGACGATCAGCGCGGCGACCTTGCAGCTCGACCAGTGTGACGGTTTCATCGGCAGGGACCTCGTTCGAATGGGCAGGGAGCGCGGCATCGCGTGGCGGCAAGCCGGGCGTCGCGTTGCGTCACCGGCATCGCGCGAGCAGCCCTTCCAGCGCGCGATCGGGAATGCCGCTCGCGCGCAGCGCGTCGACCGTTCGGCTCACATAGTCGAGCGTCGTGCCGTAACGGCCGGCCGCGCAGCCGAACACTTCCTTCACGACGGGGTCGGACAGCTTGCCCGTATAGGTCGGTGCGTCGCGGCGCATCACGAACGCGAGCGCGTTGACGCGTTCGCCGTTCTCGAGCGAGCACGGCAGCCACGCGGGCCGGTACGAACCCATCGGCATTTCGCGCTTCCACAGCGTCTCGAGGTGCGGCTGCGCGGTCGGGCCCGCGAGCCGGAACGCGATGCCCGAGCACGAGCCGCCGCGATCGAGCGCGAGCACGAGGCCCGGGCGTTCGGGCGTGCCGCGGTTCACGCGCGACCATAGATAGAGCCCGCGATGGTAGCCGTGCACCTTGCCGCGCACGGCGGCGACGGTCGGCAATCCCGGGTTCCAGATCAGCGAGCCATAGCCGAACAGCCAGAGGTCCTGCCGGCCGTCCCAGTCGCGCATCGTGTGCGCGAGCGACGCCGCGAGCTCGTCTTCCGTCAGCAGCCGCCCGTCGCCGATCGACGGCGGGTAGGCGGGCGGGAGCATTGCGGCGTTGCGCATCGTGCGGACGGCTTACTGGTACGGATTCGGGAAGCCCAGCTTCGCGAGGATGTCGACCTCGAGCGCTTCCATTTCGGCCGCGTCCTCGTCGCTCGTCTCGTGGTCGTAGCCCTGCGCGTGCAGCGCGCCGTGCACCAGCAGGTGCGCGTAGTGGGCCGTGAGCGGCTTGTCCTGGTCGTGCGCCTCCTTCTCGACGACCGGGCAGCACAACACGAGGTCGCCGATCACGGTGCCGTCGGGCGCCGCGTCGTACGCGAAGGTCAGCACGTTGGTCGGGTAGTCCTTGTGGCGGTAGCCGGCGTTCAGCGTGCGGCCTTCGTCTTCACCGACGAAGCGCACGGTGAGCTGCGCGCTGGCGAACAGCGCCGGCTCGATCCATTCGGCAATCAGCTTGCGCTTGGGCAGCGTCTTGCGCACGTCGCTCGTGATTTCGTCGCCGTACTGGACGGACAGGTCGAGTTCCGGCTCGCGCAGCGCGTCTTCGATTTCGTCTTCGCGCGGCGCCGGCTCGGCGCCCACGTGCAGCGTCACGCTGTCGTAGTGCTCGGGCTGCAGCGCGAGCTTCGCGCGCATCGCCGGATCGTTGTGCTGCGCGACGATCGCGACGGCTGCTTCCCCCGAGCTGCCCGACAGGTCGAACATCAGGCTGCGGCCGTCCGGGAAGTCGATTCGCAGCCCCTGCGCGTTGACGGTGCGGGCCTTGCCCTTCGCGTCGAACAGCGAAAGACGGGGAGATTCGGGTGCGGCCGGCTGGGCGCGCCCGGCCTTGCGAGAACGGGAGGATTTCATGACGCGTGCGGCGATTGGAACGCGTTGAGGATACACCAAACGGCCGATCGCACCCGAATTCGCGCGGGCGAAAAAAAGCCCGGCGCGCCGTCTGGCGGGCCGGGCCGGCAGGCCGGGGGTAGCGCGCGGGCGCGCTGGCCGGTCAGCCGTCCTGGTGCTGCGCGTGGAACTCGTCGTACGCCTCGACGATGCGCGCGACGAGCGGATGGCGCACGACGTCCGCGCTCGTGAAACGCGTGAGCGCGATGCCGCGCACGCCGCCGAGTACCTGCTGCGCCTCGACGAGGCCGCTCTTGTGGCCGCGCGGCAGGTCGACCTGGCTCGTGTCGCCGGTCACGACCGCCTTCGAGCCGAAGCCGATCCGCGTGAGGAACATCTTCATCTGCTCGGGCGTCGTGTTCTGCGCCTCGTCGAGGATGATGAACGCGTGGTTCAGCGTGCGGCCGCGCATGTACGCGAGCGGCGCGATCTCGATCATCTGACGCTCGAACATCTTGGCCGTCTTGTCGAAGCCGAGCAGGTCGTACAGCGCGTCGTACAGCGGACGCAGGTACGGGTCGACCTTCTGCGCGAGATCGCCCGGCAGGAAGCCGAGCCGCTCGCCGGCCTCGACGGCCGGGCGCGTCAGCACGATCCGCTTGACCTGGTCGCGCTCGAGCGCGTCGACCGCGCACGCGACCGCGAGGTAGGTCTTGCCGGTGCCGGCCGGCCCGATGCCGAGCGTGACGTCGTGCGACAGGATCTGCTTCAGGTATTCGCGCTGCGCGGGCGTGCGGCCGCGCAGGTCGGCGCGCCGCGTGTAGAGCTTCGGTCCCTGCTCTTCGAGCGCCTCGTCGTCGAGCTGCACGACAGGCTCGTCGAACGGATGGTCGGGGTCGCCGCGGAAGCGCACGTCGAGCGTGTTCTCGCGGCCGTTGCCGGCGGTGTGGCGCACTTCGACCAGCGCGAGCTGGATGTCGTCGACCGACAGCGGATCGCGCGCGCGGTTGTAGAAGTTATCGAGCGCCGCAAGCGCGAGCTTGGCGCCGCGCCCGCGGATCGTGATCCGGTGGCCGCGCCGTGCGAGCGTGACGTCGAGCGCCTGTTCGATCTGCCGCAGGTTTTCGTCGAGCGGGCCGCAGAGATTGGCAAGGCGCGCGTTGTCGTCGCGCGGCGCGATGAATTCCAGGGGTTGGGTGGTCTTCAAAGTGGCGTCGGGCTCCGGTGATGCGTCAGTCAGTGGGTGGCCGCGCTCGCGTCGTCGCTGACGAGCACGAGCTCGCCGCGCAGCGAGTGCGGGTACGCATGGTTGATCTTCACGTCGATCATCTGGCCGATCAGGCGGGGGTGCGACGCGAGCGGCGCCGGGAAATTCACGACCCGGTTGTTCTCGGTGCGGCCCGCGAGTTCGTTCGGGTCCTTGCGCGACGGGCCCTCGACGAGGATCCGCTCGACCTTCCCGACCATCGACTGGCTGATGCGCGCGACGTTCTCCTCGATGGTCGCCTGCAGATGTTGCAGGCGTTTGAGCTTCGCTTCGCGCGGCGTGTCGTCGTGCAGGTTCGCGGCCGGCGTGCCGGGGCGCGGGCTGTAGATGAACGAGAAGCTCGTGTCGTAGCCCATCTCGTGCACGAGCGCCATCATCTTGTCGAAATCGTCCTCGGTCTCGCCGGGGAAGCCGACGATCATGTCGGTCGACAGCGACAGGTCGGGGCGGATCGCGCGCAGCTTGCGGATCACCGATTTGTATTCGAGCACCGTATAGCCGCGCTTCATCGCCATCAGGATGCGGTCGGAACCGTGCTGGACGGGCAGGTGCAGGTGGCTCACGAGCTTCGGCACCTTTGCGTAGGTGTCGATCAGGCGCTGCGTGAATTCCTTCGGGTGCGACGTCGTGTAGCGGATCCGCTCGATGCCGGGGATGTCGGCGACGTATTCGATCAGCGTCGCGAAATCGGCGATTTCCGGCGAGCCGGCCGTCAGCGCGCCACGATAGGCGTTGACGTTCTGGCCGAGCAGCGTGACTTCGCGCACGCCCTGGTCGGCGAGGCCGGCCACTTCGGTCAGCACGTCGTCGAGCGGGCGCGACACTTCATCGCCGCGCGTGTACGGCACCACGCAGTAGCTGCAGTACTTCGAGCAGCCTTCCATGATCGACACGAACGCGCTCGGCCCCTCGACGCGCGCGGGCGGCAGGTGGTCGAACTTCTCGATCTCGGGGAACGTGATGTCGACCTGCGCGCGGCCGCTCGCGCGGCGCGCATCGATCATCTGCGGCAGGCGGTGCAGCGTCTGCGGGCCGAACACGAGGTCGACGTACGGTGCGCGCGACACGATCGATGCGCCTTCCTGGCTCGCGACGCAGCCGCCGACGCCGATCAGCAGGCCGGGCTTCGCTTCCTTCAGCTCGCGCACGCGGCCGAGATCGGAGAACACCTTCTCCTGCGCCTTTTCACGCACCGAGCACGTGTTGAACAGGATGATGTCCGCGTCTTCCGGGGTATCGGTCTTTTCGAGGCCTTCGGCCGCATTGAGCACGTCCACCATCTTGTCCGAGTCGTACTCGTTCATCTGGCAGCCGAAGGTCTTTACGTAAACTTTCTTGGTCATGGGGGTTCGCCGTTCGCAGTGGTTGACCTGGGGGCGTCGTCAAGGGTGAATCGGGACGGCCGTGCGCTGCACGCAGGTTGCGCGCATCCAGCATGAAAGGCCGTCGGGAAAGCTTTCCATTATAGCTTTTCACGCTGCCCCGGACGGCCGGCAGGTTGCGGCCGCGCGACGTCGATCGCCGGGTTCCGACCCTTGAACGGCGGCATGCCGGCCGTCAGCGGCACGCGTTCAGCAGGTCGTCGAGCGCGGCTTCCTCGCGCGCGAAGCGTTCGGCGAGAAAGTCGAGCAGCACGCGCACGCGCGGCGCCATGTAGCGCTTGCTGTGATAGATCGCGTGCAGCGGCGCGTCCTGGTGCCGCCAGTCGGGCAGCAGCACGCGCAGCCGGCCCGCGCGGACGTCGTCGGCGATGTCCCACAGCGATTTCAGCGCAATGCCGTGGCCGCGCAGCGTCCATTCGCGCGTGAGGCCGCCGTCGTTGGTCTCGAACGCGGTCGCCACCGGCACCGTGTGGATCTGCACCTCGTCGCCGCGCGTGAAGTGCCACGTGTTCATCGGGCCGGACGCGATCGTGATCACGTTGCATGGAAAGCGGGCCAGATCGTGCGGATCGGCCGGCACGCCGTGGCGTTCGACGAACGACGGCGCCGCGCACAGCACGCGTCGGTTCGTCGCGAGCCGGCGTGCGATCAGCGCGCCGTCGGGCGGTGCGGCGAAGCGGATCGCGAGGTCGATCTCGTCCTGCCACAGGTTCGACGACGAATCGGACGCCGTCAGCGAGAACGTGACGTCCGGATGGCGCGTCGTGAATTCGTCGAGCCAGTCGAGCAACTGGTTGCGGCCGAAATCGGATGTCGACGACAGCCGCACCTTGCCGCCGACGACGTTGCGGCCTTCCTGCAGCATCGCGTCCGCGTCGTCGAGTGCCTGCAGCGCCTGGCGGCAGCAGTTCAGGTACAGCCGGCCCTCGTCGGTGAGCCGCAACTGCCGCGTCGAACGCTCGAACAGCCGCGTCGCGGTCTTCGCCTCGAGCTTCGCGAGCCGCGCGCTCGCGGCGGCCGGCGTGAGGTTCAGCTTGCGCCCGGCAGCGGACAGGCTGCCCAGTTCCGCCGCCTCGACGAACAGCCGGATATCGCCCAGTCGATCCATTCGATTTTCCACAATTTTTTGAAAATGATTCAAATGCCACGCCAATTATCAAATATAGGCGTCTTCGGGACAATGCGCGCACATCCCGCTTCTTGTGCGGTGCGGCACCGACCGGGCGCCGCGTCCGCCGCCTTCCGGAGAACGTCATGCCCATCCCGTTACTGGCGCTTGCGATCAGCGCCTTCGCCATCGGCACCACCGAATTCATCATCATGGGCCTGTTGCCCGAAGTCGCGCACGACCTCGCGGTATCGCTGCCGTCGGCCGGCCTGCTCGTCACGGGGTACGCGCTCGGCGTCGCGGTCGGCGCGCCGCTCCTCGCGGTGCTGACGAGCCGCATGCCGCGCAAGGCCGCACTGCAGTTGCTGATGGCGATCTTCATCGTCGGCAACGTGCTGTGCGCCACCGCGTCCGGCTACGCGATGCTGATGGTCGCGCGCGTGATCACGTCGTTCGCGCACGGTTCGTTCTTCGGGATCGGCGCGGTGGTTGCCGCGTCGCTCGTGCCGGCCGACAAGCGGGCGAGCGCGATCGCGCTGATGTTCACGGGGCTCACGCTGTCGAACGTGCTCGGCGTGCCGTTCGGCACGTTCGTCGGCCAGTTGCTCGGCTGGCGCGCATCGTTCTGGATCGTCGCCGCGCTCGGCGTGCTGGCGCTCGGCGGCGTGGCCGCGCTGGTGCCGAACCGCCACGACAGCGGGCCGGTCGGCCTCGGCCACGAAGTGCGCGTACTGAAGGACCCGCAGGTGTGGCTCGCGCTGCTGATGACCGTGCTCGGCTTCGGCGGCGTGTTCGTCGTGTTCACGTATATCGCGCCGATTCTCGAGACCGTGTCGGGCTACTCGCCGCGCTCGGTCGCACTGATCCTCGTGCTGTTCGGTGCAGGGCTGACGATCGGCAATACGCTCGGCGGCAAGCTCGCCGACCGCGCGCTGATGCCGTCGCTGATCGCGATCCTCGTCGCGCTGATGGCCGTGATGGCCGTGTTCGCGAAGACGAGCCACTTGCCGGTCGCGGCCGCCGTCACCGTGTTCGTGTGGGGGATCGCCGCGTTCGCGACGGTGCCGCCGCTGCAGGCGCGTGTGGTCGAGAAGGCCGCGAGCGCGCCGCATCTCGCATCGACGCTCAATATCGGCGCGTTCAACGTCGGCAATGCGGGCGGCGCGTGGCTCGGCGGCCTCGCGCTGGAACACGGCTTCGCGCTCGATGCACTGCCGTGGGTCGCCGTCGCGGTGACGTTCGCGGCGCTCGTCGTCACGTGGTTCGCGATGCGGCTCGACGCGCGGGCGCCGGCTCGCGGCGCGGCGCCGGCGGCGCAATGAGCGGCGCCGTGGTGACGTAACCGCAACGTGACAGCGACGCCATAGCGGCAGGAAAAGGTTCGCGAGAAACGCATTCCTCCGCGATGCTGATAACGGTGTGAAGATAACTTCGTTTGCCCGCACAAGGCCGGGTGATAGCGTCTCGATACGCGCCATTGCTGGCGCAACGCGATTCCGATCCCGGCTTACCCCATACGCAGGGCCGCGCAGCGGCCCGGAGGCAATGCTATGTCTTCACCCCTGGCGCTGGTGCGCGATGTGTCTTCCTTCGAGTCCGGCGATGCCGCCGACGCGCGGACGTCCGCGTCGCTCGACCTTCTCGAGCAGGTCGTCGGCGTGAATCTCGCGCGCTTGCGCGCCGAGCGGCAGCTGTCGCTCGATGCGCTCGCGCGGCTGTCCGGCGTGTCGCGCGCGATGCTCGCGCAGATCGAGTCGGCGCGCAGCGTGCCGTCGATCAAGGTGCTCTGCAAGATCGCCGCGGCGCTGAAAGTGTCGGTTGCCGCATTCCTGCGCCGCCATGCGGTGAACGGCTTCGAGCACCTGGCGGCCGAGCGCGCGTCGCGCGTCGTCAGTTCGAACGGCCGTTTCTCGGCGCGTGCGCTGTACCCGGAAGGCGAGCCGGCCGCGGCCGAATTCCACGAGCTGCGGATCGCGCCGCTGCATACGGAGCCCGGCACGCGCCGCGCGCCCGGCACGACGGTCAACCTCGTCGTCAGCGAGGGCACGCTCGAAATCAGCGTGCATGACCGCCGCCAGTTGCTCGCGACCGGCGACGCGATCGTGTTCGATGCCGACCAGCCGTACAGCCTGCGCAACCCGGGCGACAGCGAGGCGCGCGCGTTCCGCGTGACGGTGAGCCCCGAGGTGCCGCCCCGCTGGCTCGTGCCCGATGCGGCGCACGCGGCCGGCTGATCGGGCGGGCCGCACGGAACGGTTGCTGTCCCCGTATCGGGCGGGATCGCAGCGCGACCGTCGGCCGTTTGGACGATGCCGTTAGACGGAGTCGTCAGTAAGGTTTTAGGTGTGGTTCGCTGCGCCATGCGCGCGGCTGTTGTATGCTTGGCCCGCCGGTGATGGGCAGCCCCCATCCGGCAATCAGTGCGTCTTCAGGGCGGGGCGAAATTCCCCACCGGCGGTAGGCTGGCGTAAGCCGGCGAGCCCGCGAGCGCCCGCGCCACCGCGCGGGGTCAGCAGATCTGGTCGAATGCCAGAGCCGACGGTCACAGTCCGGATGAGAGAAGATGTGCAGATAGTCATGTCCGCCAGGGCCGCTTCGCGATGCGTGCGAAGCGGGTTGTCGTTCTGTCTGTTTGCAATGCCCTGAAACGTTTTTCGCCCAAATCGTATTTGCGAGGAGCGTTTCACATGTCCTTGATGTCCCTTTCGTCGGCACCGGCCGACGCCTTTGCCGATCTCCCGTTGCTGGATTCCGAACCGGTGCCGCCGCGCATCGCCGCTGCGCTCGAAGCGATGCGCGCGGGCCGCGCGGTCGTGCTGCAGGACGATCACGACCGCGAGAACGAGGCCGACCTGATCGTCGCCGCCGAGCGCATCACGCCCGAGACGATGGCGCTGCTGATCCGCGAGTGCAGCGGCATCGTGTGCCTGTGCCTGACCGACGACACGGTGCGCGCGCTCGAGCTGCCGCCGATGGTGCAGACCAACGAAAGCCGCAACGGCACCGCGTTCACCGTGTCGATCGAGGCGCGCGAAGGCGTGCATACGGGCGTATCGGCGGCCGACCGCGTGACGACGATCCGCGCGGCGATCGCCGACAACGCGAAGCCGCACGACATCGTGCGCCCCGGCCACGTGTTTCCGTTGCGTGCGCAACCGGGTGGCGTGCTGGCGCGCCGCGGTCACACCGAAGGCACGGTCGACCTGTCGATCCTCGCGGGCCTGAAGCCGGCCGGCGTGCTGTGCGAGCTGATGAATCCGGACGGCACGATGACGCGCGGCGACGACGTCGAGCGTTTCGCGAAACAGCACGGGTTACCGATGCTGACGATCGCGGAGCTTGTCGAATTCCGCGCAGCGCTGGCGGCCGCGCGCGAGCGTTGCTGCGAACCGGCCTGAGGGCGGTGCGAGCGGGCGCGTTCGCGCGCCCCCGACCTGGCGTGCGTGAACCGGCGCGCGCCGGGGCGGCCTGATCCGGCCTGAATGAAGGTCAGGACTGCACGTCGCCGAATTCGCCACGCATGCCGGCTTCGACGAGCGCCGGCAGTTCGTCCATCTTGCGCATGATCCGCGTGATGCCCATCGCGCGCAGCGCGTCCGCGTAGTTGTCGGGGATGTGGCTCGCGCCGACGAACGCGATCGTCTTCATCCCCGCCGCGCGTGCGGCATTCAACCCCGATATGCTGTCCTCGACGACGATGCAGCGCTCCGGCACCACGCCGAGCGTTTGCGCCGCATACAGGTAGACGTCGGGGTAGGGCTTCGGCCGCGACACTTGCTCCGAACTGAACACGCGCTCGGCGAAGATCTCGGTGAGCGATGCGCGCTTCAGCGAGCTGCGCACGCGCACGAGCCGGCTGTTCGACACGACGGCGGCCGGCAGGCTGACCTTCAGCAGTGCGTCGCGCACGCCGGTGATCGGCGCGAGCGATTGCGCCAGCGCGATCTCGATGTTGTGCTCGATGGTCTCGATGAAGTTGGCAGGCATCTCGATCCCGAAGCGGGATTCGAGCCCCGTGAGGAAACGCGACGTCTGCTGGCCGAACGCCGACTTCGCGGCGGCTTCGAAATCGATGTGCGGGAACGTGGCGGTCAGCGTTTCAAGCAGCACGCGGTCGGCGATGACTTCGCTGTCGACGAGCACGCCGTCGCAGTCGCAGATGAGGTGATCGAGCATGATGGTGAACAAGCGGGATATCGGCGACGCCGATCAATTCGTCATCATACGTGCTTTCACGCGCATGCCGCGTGACGTTTCGGCAAATTTGCCCGATGCGGCCGTACCGTCGCAGCCTGTCGTACAGGCGGGCTGCCGATCGTGCGACGATGGCGGCCCGCTTGCACCGGCCGCCATCGTTTGCGTCACACCTCGATCGTGCGCCCCGTTTTCCACGACGTCATCGCGGCCTCGGCCAGCTCGAGCGCGGCGAGCCCGTCGTCGATCGTCGTCCTGACCGGCGTGCCGTCGCGCAGCGCGTCGACGAAGTGCGCGATCTCGGCCGCGTACGCATGCCGGTAGCGCTCGAGGAAGAACGGCTCCGGCACGTCCGTCGCGATGCCGCCGGCCAGCCACGCGCTCACCTCGGTCGACCGCACGTTGCCGGCCTGCAGCATCCCGTTGCTGCCGAGCAGCTCGAAGCGCTGGTCGTAGCCGTAGGCCGCGCGGCGCGACGTGTTGATCTGGCACAGCAGCGCGCGCCGGGTGCGGATCGTCACCGCGGTCGAATCGATGTCGCCGGCATCGAGCACGGCCGGGTCGGTCAGGCAACTGCCGGTCGCGTGCAGCGTCTGCGCTTCGTCGCCGAGGATCCAGCGGAACACGTCGAAGTCGTGGATCAGCATGTCCTTGAAGATCCCGCCCGAGCTGCGGATGTAGTCGACGGGCGGCGCGCCCGGGTCGCGGCTCGTGACGACCAGCATCTCGGGTTCGCCGATCTCGCCGCGTTCGACCCGTGCCTTCAGCGCGGCGAACGTCGGGTCGAAGCGGCGCTGGAAGCCGATCATGCAGGTCACGCCGGTGCGCCGCACGACGTCCGCGCATGCGCGCGAGCGCTCGACGGTCAGGTCGACCGGCTTCTCGCAGAACACGGCCTTGCCCGCGTTCGCCGCCGCGACGATCAGGTCCGCATGCGTGTCGGTGCTCGACGCGATCACGACCGCCTGCACCGCCGCATCGCCGAGCGCGCGCTCGATGTCGGCGACCTGCGCGCCGTGCGCATGCGCGAGCGCTTCGGCCGACGGCGCATGCCGGTCGATCACGTATTTCAGCTTCGCGCCCGGGTGGCGCGCGAGATTCGCCGCATGGATCTTGCCGATTCTTCCCGCGCCGAACAAAGCGAATTCGATCATCCTGTTCTCCTGTTGAGTCCGTTGTCTTCCGATAGGGCGCGGCCCGCACTGGCCGCGGCCCGTGTTGCACGTCAAAACGAATGGTTGATGCCGATGTTCACACCTGTCTGCGAACGGCCCGGCAGCGGGTTCGCGAGATTGTCGTTGTCCGTGCCGGGGTTGTTGTTCGCGACCGAGAAATTCGAGCCGCTCGCGTTGCGCACATGCGCGACGGTCGCGTAGAGCAGCGTGCGCTTCGACAGGCTGTATGCGGTGCCGAGCGCGAACATCGACGCGTGGCCGGACGGATCGTGCGTCGCATCGCCCGCGCCCGATCCGACGTGCACGTAGTACGCGGCGGCGCCGAGCGCGAGCGCGGGCGTCACGCGGTACTGCGCACCGACCCAGTAGTGGTCCGCATTGCGCGCGAGGCCGGCGGGCGTATCGGGTGCGTTCAGGTGCGTGTACGCGGCCTGCAAGGTCAGCGCGCGCCAATAGAGGTTCGCGCCGGCGAAGACTTCGCGCGAGCTCGTGAACACGTTGTTCATCCGGCCGTTCGCGTCGCGCAGTTCGTCATACATGGCGCGCAGCATCACGAAGTCGTTGCGGTACGTGAGCTGGATCCCGTCGCTGCGGCCGAACTCGTTCGCCGCGCCGAGATTGAAGCCGCCGGCCTGGTTGCCGAGCGCATACTGCGCATGCACGCTGAAACCGTTCCACGACGGCGACCGGTATTCGATGTTGTTGCTGGTGATCGGCACGTTGCGGCTGCGTACCAGCGCGGTCGCCGAATACGCCTGCTGCAGCAGCGGGTCCATGTCCCACTGGTCGTTCGCGATGAACAGGTTGCGGCCGAACGTCAGCGTGCCGAGCCGGTCGTTGCGCACGCCGACGAGCGCCTTGCGGCTGAACAGGCGGCCGTTGCCTTCGCCCGCGGTGCCCGACATCAGGTTGGTGCCCGATTCAAGGTTGAAGATCACGCGATAGCCGCCGCCGACGTCTTCCTGGCCGAGCAGCCCGAACCGGCTCGCGCCCCAGTCGCTGCTTTGCGCGCGCAGCCGCGACGCGGTGGCGCCGTTGCCGGCCTGCACCTGGCTCACGTAGTCGAGGCCCGCGTCGGCGACGCCGTACAGCGTGACCGACGTCTGTGCAAAAGCGCCCGAACAACAGAGGATTCCTGATAATACCAGCATGGATGGCGCGATTCGTTTCATGTCGTCTCCAGACCAGTCGTCGTTTTGTTGTGGATTGCCTGCTTGCCTGCATCGCATCGTGCGCATCTCCGTGCGCGGCGCGATGCGCGGTGGTTGCCGCGGCGGCGTGCGCCGCCGCGATGCTCAGCGCGTTGCCAGCTCGCCGCGCACGTAGTCGATGCTCGCGCGCAGCCGGTCTTCGATGTCGTCGGCCTCGGCGATTTCGTTCGCGAACGGCTCGAACGAGAACGCGCCGCGATAGCCGCGCGCGAGCAATTCGCGCAACTGCCGGATGTTGCCGAGCCGGTCGGCGTCGCCGACCAGCACGCGATGCCCGTCGCGCATCCGGTCGACCGGCAGGTCGCTGTCCTCGACGCCCGAGATGTGCACGAGGCCGGTCAGGTTCGGGAACAAGATGTCCTCGCCCGACAGGTGATGATGGAACGTGTCGTGCACGAGCCGGAACACCTGTTCGCCGGCTGCGGCATAGATGCCTTTCACCGCGTCCGACTTGCGGCGCAGCGCGCATTCCTCGAAACCGAGCGGCTCGATGAAGCCGAGCAGGCCGCGCGCTTCGAGGATCGGCTTGAGCGCCTTCAGCGCCTTCACGAGATCCGCATGGCGAGCGTCCGCGCCGCGTGCATCGCCGCGGCTGTTGGTCGGGCACAGCACCAGCGCGCGCGCGCCGCATTGCGCCGCGTAGTCGGCCAGCACGGTGGCTTCGTCCGCTCGCTCGGCGTTCCATTGCTCGAAGCGCTGCAGCGCGTTGATCGTCAGGATCGTCACGCCGCCGGCTTCGGCCGTCGCGCGCACGGCGGCGGCCGGCGTGCCGTCGACGATCTCGACGCCGTCGAGATCGTTGCGGATCTCGATCGTGTCGATGCCGAGGCGCCGGCACAACGCGACATAGCGGTCGAGCGGCAGGCGCGGCGCGCTCATCCGGTTCAGCGAAAAGTGGAATGCTTGCGTCATCGTTCTGTCCTTGTGTGTCGAGTGGAGGCGGGGGCCGAATCAGGTGAGGTCGCGCGCGGTGGCGTCGGCCGGCGTATCCGCCGGTGCCGCGGCGAGCGCGTGCCATGTGTCGCGCAGCCATTGCGCGCACGCGACGTTGTTGTCGAAGATCGAATAGCGGGCGCCGCCGCCGTAGTCGGGAAACGGGATGAACTCGCAGCTGATCTGTTCGAGCCGCATCGGCCGCGCGTGAACCTGCGATTGCAGCAACTGGCGCAGCGCGGCCTTCCACGTGTCGAGCGGCTCCGCGCGCCATTCGCCGTGATAGGCGCCCGGCGCCGGCGCGACGAACGGATACTGGATGCCGCGGCCGGGCCGGCCGTCCGCGCGGCGCATCCAGCGGTTCTCCGGGTTGTCCGGAATCACGCTGCGCGCATGCGCATGCCGGACCCAGCCGCGCGCGATCCAGTCGGCGTAGACGGCCGACGGCGATGCGGGGTCGAGCATGCGGCGCACGCTGTCGGTGGGCTCACGCAGGCCCGACGCATCGAGTTCGGCGCGATTGCCGATCTTGAACAGCAGGTGCGAATGATCGAGCGTGATACGGAACGGTGCACCGGCCTGCTCGACATGCCGTGCGACACGCGCGATGCGCGCGAAATCCTCGCTCCACATGTCGACGTGCACTTCGAGGCTCGGCAGGCAGCCGACCGGCTCGCCGCGTTCGTACGTCCGCAGGTAGAAATCGGCGACTTCGCGGTCCGACAGCGGATGGCCGGCCGCGTGATGCGCGTAGAGCTGGCAGTTGAGTACCGTGCTGCCGAACCGCGCACCGGCATCGATGATTTCGGCGACGTGCGCCTCGTCGTGGCCCGCGCGCCAGATGCCGCCGATCACGCGAATCGGCAGCGCATGGCGGTCGACCAGCGCGAAATACGGCGACAGGTCTTCGCCGCGCGCCGGGTTCTTTTCGACGTAGTCGAACACGCTGGCGCCGGCGACCATCCGGAAGCGTTCTGCGGGCGTGGGCAACGGCAGGCCGTCGTGTTCGAGCACGCCGTCGAGGTTCACGCCGATAAGGATCGGTTCAGCCATCGTCTCCGGTCCGTTGTTGTCCTGGGGATGGCTGTCCAATGTACGGATGCGCCGCGCGGGCTGCATGACAAACGTTGACGAAAAATCGCCAATGCGGCGGTCGATTTTTTCGCCACGCCGCGATGCGCGGCGACGTTCAGGGCTGCAGGTAGGCGCTCGTCCTCACGTTCGCCGGACAGAACACGCGGAATTCGACCGGGTCGCCCGGCGGCGGCGGCTCGACGATCCCGCACGCATGCAGCACGTGCTGCAGCGCGGAAATCGCCTGTCCGTCCGGATCCTGGTCGATCGCGAGGTCCATCGCGCCGGCTTCGATGAAGGTGCGGTGCTGGTCGAGCATCTCGTGCCCGATCCAGACGACGCGACCGGCCGCGCCGGCCTTGCGCAGCGCCGCTTCGATGCCGGCCGAGCCGGCGCCGCTGTTGTAGATCGCGACCACGTCGTCGTGCGCCTGCAGTGCCTTCGCCACCGCGCGGTAGCAGCGGTCGTCCTGGTCGAGCGTCTCGACCGGCTCGTCGTCGCAGCGCAGCGCGGCGAACGCGTCGGCGAGCTGGTCGCGGCAGCCGGCGATCCGGTCGACGTGCGCGCGGTAGCCCATGCGCCCGCCGAGCAGCAGCACGCGGCCGGGGCGTGCCGTCAGGCGGCCGATGTAGTAGCCGGCCGTGCGTCCGGCGCGGTAGTTGTCGATGCCCGCGTAGTGCACGCGGTCGATGCCGCCGATGTCGGTGACCATCGTGACGACGGTCTCGCCGCGCGCGATCGCGCCGGCCAGCGCGTCGCGCACGCGGGCGGTGTCGCGCGCCGTGACGATCAGCGCCGCGCGCCGGTATGCGGGCCGCTCGATCAGCGCGGCGGCGCGTTCGTCGTCTGCGGCGGGCAGGATCGTCCGGTGCACGACCACGCGCCGGTCGAGCATCTGCAGCGAGCGCTGCAGCGCCTGCTGCAGCCGCCGGAAGAACGGCGTGTCGGTGTCCGGCAGCAGCACGTCGACGTGGATCAGCCCGTGCCGCGTGTCGGGCAGTTGCCGCGGCACGCCGAGCTGCCGCGCCGCCGCGACCACGCGCTCGCGGGCTTGCGCCGACACGCTGCCGCGCTCGTTCAGTACGCGATCGACGGTGGTCGTGCTGACGCCGGCGAGCGCCGCGATCTCGTCGAAGCGCGCGGTGCGCTTGCGCCAGCGCGGCCCGGATTCACCTGCCATGGTCGTCTCCATCGTTGTGGTCGCCATCGGTCACGTGGCGCTGCCTGGAACGCTAAAGCGATGGCGAAATTTCGTCAATGTTTCGATTGAGCGGAGGCGGCCCGTCGCCTAATTTTGGTTCCATGAGGAAGCGCTTGCCGCGCTTCCCACGCACAAGCAAACCAGGAGACACGAGTGGCCCATACCGACGACCAGGCGCACGACCGCACGGCGGCGCGCCGTCAGGCATACCGGATGATCGGCGGCGCCGGCGAGCACGCGCGTGCGGCGGGGCTTGTCAACGCTGAGTGGTACCGGTGCGCGGTGCCGCGGCCGCTGATGAAGCAGCTGATGCAGCGCGGCGACGCGCGCGCGATCCGCGACACGCTGATCTGGTACGCGGCGATCGCGGCCAGCGGCGCGCTCGCGTGGCTCGCCTGGCGCGCGCATTCGGCGTGGGCCATTCCCGCATTCTTCGTGTACGGCACGCTGTACTGCAGCCCGGCCGACTCGCGCTGGCACGAATGCGGGCACGGCACCGCGTTCCGCACGCGCTGGATGAACGATGCGCTGTACCAGGTCGCGTCGTTCCAGGTGTTCCGCCGCGCGACGGCGTGGCGCTGGAGCCATGCGCGCCATCACACCGACACGCTGGTCGTCGGGCGCGATCCGGAAATCGCCGCGCCGAAGCCGACCGACTGGCTCGCGCTCGCGCTGAACGTCGTCGCGCTGAAGCATGTGGCCGGCGAACTGCGCAAGATGATCGCCGTCGCGTTCACCGGCCGGCTCGACGACGAGGAGCGCACCTACGTGCCCGAATCGGAATGGCCGAAGGTCGTGCGCGAGGCGCGCATCCATCTCGCGGTCTATGCGCTCGCGGCCGGTGCCTCGCTGTACTGGCACACGATCCTGCCGCTGCTCTACATCGGGCTGCCGAGCCTCTACGGCGCGTGGCTGTACCTGTACTTCGGCCTCACGCAGCACGCGGGCATGCCCGAGAACGTGCTCGATCACCGGCGCAACTGCCGGACCGTGATGATGAATCCGGTGTTCCGTTTCCTGTACTGGAACATGAACTACCACGTCGAGCACCACATGTTCCCGATGGTGCCGTTCCACGCGCTGCCGAAGCTGCACGAGGCCGTGAAGGCCGACATGCCGCCGCCGTACCGCAGCACGCTTGCCGCGTATGCGGAGATCGTGCCGGCGCTGGTCCGGCAGACGCGCGACCCGTCCCACTACGTCGTGCGGCCGGTGCCGGACACCGCGCGCGCGTGACCTGCATCGCACAACCCAATCAAGGAGACACGCATCATGACGCAATGGATCGACACCGGCGCGCTCGACGACATCGACGATGAAGACGTCGCGCGCTTCGACCACGCAGGCCGCACGTACGCGATCTACCGGATCGACGGCCATGTCTATGCGAGCGACGGCCTGTGCACGCACGAGCGCGTGCATCTCGCGGACGGGCTCGTGATGGACCATGTGATCGAATGCCCGAAGCACAACGGGCGCTTCGACGTGCGCGACGGCCGGCCGCTGTCCGCGCCCGCGTGCGAGAAGCTGCGCACCTACCGCGCGAAGATCGAGGGCGGCCGCATCCTGATCGAGGTGTGATGCGATGACCAACGACCGGGTGATGGCGATCGTCGGCGCGGGCCATGCGGGCGGCCGCGCAGCACAGGTGTTGCGCGAGTCCGGCTGGCGCGGGCGCATCGTGCTGATCGGCGCGGAGGCGCACCTGCCGTACGAGCGGCCGCCGTTGTCGAAAGGGGTGCTGACGGGCGAGCGCAGCGCGGCGCAGTGCCGGTTGCGCGACCCGGACGCATGGGCGGCCGACGCCATCGAGCCGGTCGTCGCGACGGTCGAGCGCATCGATCCGCACGCACGCGAAGTGCGTGTGTCCGGCGCTCGGGTGTTCGGCTACGATGCGCTGCTGCTCGCGACCGGCGCTCGCGTGCGCCGCCTCGCGATTCCGGGCGCGGCGCTCGACGGTGTATTTGCATTGCGCACGCTCGACGACGCGGCTGCGCTCGGTGCGCGGCTCGTGCCCGACGCGCGGATCGTGCTGATCGGCGGCGGCTTCATCGGTCTCGAAGTCGCGGCGTCGGCGCGGCTGTGCGGCTGCCGCGTGACCGTGCTCGACGCCGCGCCGCGCCTGCTCGGGCGCGCGGTGCCGGAGACCATCGCGTCGCGCGTGCAGGCGCTGCACGAGGAGCAGGGCGTGGCGATCCGCGTGAACCGCAAACCCGTTGCGATCGAGCGGACCTCGGGCGGCGCGCTGGCCGTCGTGCTCGACGACGGCGACACGTTGTTCGCCGATACGGTCGTGGCCGGCATCGGCATCGAACCGGCCGACGAACTGGCGCGCGACGCGGGCCTCGCGGTCGATCGCGGCATCGTCGTGAACGCGCGGCTCGAGACGTCGGCGCGCGGCATCTATGCGGCCGGCGACGTCGCGGTGTTTCCGAGTGCGTTGTCGGGGCGACCGGTCCGCCAGGAAACTTGGCACGGCGCCGAGACCCAGGCGCGCGCCGCCGCGCGCAACATGCTCGGCGCCGACGCACCGTATCGCGAGCTGCCGTGGTTCTGGTCGGATCAGTACGACGCGCAGTTGCAGGTGGCCGGGGAGCCGGCGCTCGGCGAGCTGGCGGTCGCGCGCAGGCTCGAGGGCGACGCCGAAATCCATTTCCATTTCGATGGTGGCGGACGGCTCGTCGCGGCGAGCGGCTTCGGCCGCGCGTCCGGATTCGTCAAGGAGATGAAGCTGGCGAGGAGGCTGGTCGAGTTCGGCGTCGCGGTGGTGCCCGCGGCGCTCGCCGATGCGAACGTGAAGCTGAAGTCGTTGTTGCCGGCGTCGGGCGGCGGGTAGGCGGAACGCGCGATGAAAAACAGCCCGCGGCCTTCCGGCACGCGGGCTGTGTTGCTTCGTCGGTGCGACGGTGCGCGTCAGTGCGGCACGTGCAGTTGCAGATAGAGCACGGACGCGAGCGAGCCGCCGATCAGCGGGCCGACCACCGGAATCCACGCATAGCGCCAGTCGCTGTCGCGCTTGCCGGGAATCGGCAGCAGCGCATGCATGAGGCGCGGCGCGAGGTCGCGCGCGGGGCTCATCGCGTAGCCGGTCGGGCCGCCGAGGGAGATGCCGATGCCCAGCACCAGCAGACCGACGGGCAGCGCGTCGAGCGCACCGAGGCCGACCTGCGGCGACGCGAGATACAGCACGCCGAGGATCAGCACGAACGTGCAGATCGCCTCGGTCAGCACGTTGTGCCGGACGCTGCGGATCGCGGGCGCCGTGCAGAACACCGCGAGCTTCAGGTCCGCATCGGCTTCCTTCGCGAAGTGCTGGCGATACGCGAGCCACACGAGCAGTGCGCCCGCCATCCCGCCGAGCATCTGCGCGAGGATGTAGCCGCCGACTTTCGACCACGTGAACTTGCCCGCGAGCGCGAGGCTGATCGTCACGATCGGGTTCAGGTGCGCGCCGCTGAACGATGCGGTCACGTAGACGGCGACGAATACGGCCATCGCCCAGCCCCACACGATCACGATCAGGTCCGCGCCCTTGCCCTTGGTCTTCGCAAGCAGCACGTTTGCGACCGCGCCGTTGCCGAGCAGCACGAGGATCGCGGTGCCGATGAATTCTGCAATATAAGGTGACATGGTTGTCTCTCGTATGTCACGGCGGACTCGCGCGCGAGCGCGGTCCGCCGGTGTTGTTGTATTTCGTATGGAGGGCTGACGATTACTGGGTATCGTCGGCCCACGCCTTCGCGGCGCGCACCGCACGCTGCCAGCCGGCCATGCAGCGTTCGACCTGCTCCTTCGGCATCGACGGCGAGAAGCGGCGATCGAGCTGCCACTGGCTGCGCACTTCGTCGAGGTTCTTCCAGTAGCCGATCGCGAGGCCCGCGAGGTAGGCCGCGCCGAGCGCGGTCGTCTCGGTGATCTGCGGACGCACCGCGTCGACGCCGAGCAGGTCGGCCTGGAACTGCATCAGCAGGTTGTTCGCGCTCGCGCCGCCGTCGACGCGCAGCTCGCCGATGCTGATACCCGAATCGGCTTCCATCGCGGCCAGCACGTCGAGCGACTGGTACGCGATCGCGTCGAGCGCCGCACGCGCGAGGTGTGCGGACGTCGTGCCGCGCGTGACGCCGAACACCGAACCGCGCGCCCGCGCGTTCCAGTGCGGTGCGCCGAGGCCGGCGAACGCGGGTACGAGATAGACGCCGTCGGTGTGCGGCACGCTCGCGGCGAGCGCTTCGATTTCCGCGGCCGTCTTGATGACGCCGACGCCGTCGCGCAGCCATTGCACGACTGCGCCCGCGATGAAGATGCTGCCTTCGAGCGCGTACTGCACGTCGTCGCCGATCTGCCACGCGATCGTCGTGACGAGGTTGTTCTTCGACTCGATCGGCTTGTCGCCGGTGTTCATCATCAGGAAGCAGCCGGTGCCGTAGGTGTTCTTCACCATGCCCGACGTCGTGCACATCTGGCCGAACAGGGCGGCCTGCTGGTCGCCCGCGATGCCTGCGAGCGGGATCTTCGATGCGAACACGGTCGTCTTCGTGTAGCCGTAGATTTCCGACGACGCCTTCACTTCCGGCAGCATGCTGCGCGGGATGTCGAGCAGTTCGAGCAGCTCGTTGTCCCACTCGCGCGTGTGGATGTTGAACAGCATCGTGCGCGACGCATTCGTGACGTCGGTCACGTGCAGTTCGTGCTTGGTGAAGTTCCACACCAGCCAGCTGTCGACGGTGCCGAATGCGAGCTTGCCCTGGCGCGCCTTGTCGCGCGCGCCCGGCACGTTGTCGAGGATCCAGCGGATCTTCGTCGCGGAGAAGTACGAGTCGATCGGCAGGCCGGTCTTCGCGCGCACCTTCGCTTCGAGGCCCTGCTGCTTCAGCGAATCGCAGAAGTCGGCGGTGCGGCGATCCTGCCAGACGATCGCGTTGTAGACGGGCTGGCCCGTCTCGCGATCCCAGACGATCGTCGTCTCGCGCTGGTTGGTGATGCCGATCGCGGCGATCGACGTGCCGTTCAGGCCCGTGCGCGTGACGGCTTCTGCGGCGACGCCGGCTTGCGTCGACCAGATTTCCTGCGGGTCGTGCTCGACCCAGCCGGGTTGCGGGTAGATCTGTTCGAATTCCTTCTGGGCAATCGACACGATATTGCCCTGGCGATCGAACAGCATCGCGCGGGAACTCGTGGTGCCCTGGTCAAGCGCGAGGATGTACTGGTCCTGCATGTCTCTCATCTCCATCCGTGGATTGGCTTAGTTGTGATGCGCGCCGCATGGTGGGCGGCGCGTCGGTGAGTCAACATCGGTAAGACAACTGCAACTGCATTAGGGTCTGTTTACATATGGAACGCGCATGCGTTGCCACGAGAACGGCCGCTCGCGAGGCGCGCGACGCTGCGAATACTGGACGTATCGCCAAGGAGCGCAACGCGGCGAGCGGCCGTTCTCGTGGCAACCCCAAATTAAAAAAATCACGTCACGGGAATGCCCGAAATCGCCCGTATGGCGGCGTCGCTCGTCGCTTGTTTGGCAAGGCCAAACGGCGCTCCTCACTTCTTGCCCTACGAGCGATTTCGGGCATTCGCATGTGCGTTCCATATGTAAACAGACCCTAGGATCACGCGTGCGGCGCGTGCGCGGCGGCGAACCACGCATCGACCGCGGCCGTCACCGCATCGAGCGTGCCCGGCGTGACGTGCAGGCCGAGCTTCGAGCGGCGCCACAGCACGTCCTGCGCGCAGGTCGCCCATTCGGCGTCGCGCAGGTAGCGCAGTTCGGCGTCGTGGATGCCCGGCGCGATTTCGGTGCCGAGATCGGCGAGCGACTTCGCGCCGTCGACCACGCGCTCCGCGCGCGTGCCGTAGGCGCGCGCATAGCGGCGGGCGAGCGCGGCGGGCAGCCACGGATAGCGTTTGGCGAACGAGCCGGCGAACACGTCGAACTTTGCGTTCGCGATGTCGCCGCCCGGCAGCGCGGCGCCGGCCGTCCAGGTTTTCGCGTCGCGGCCGAGCGCGCCGCACAGCATGTCGCCGGCTTCTTCCGCGAGCTTGCGGAACGTCGTGATCTTGCCGCCGAACACCGACAGGAGCGGCGCGCCCGCGCCGTCGTCCAGTTCGAGGCGGTAGTCGCGCGTGACGGCCGATGCGTTCGTCGCGTTCTCGTCTTCCAGCAGCGGGCGCACGCCCGAATAGGTCCAGTGCACGTCGGCCGGCGAGATCTTGCGCTTGAAGTAGCGGTTGATCGAATCGCACAGGTACTGCGTCTCGTCGCGATCGATCGCGACCTTCGCGGGATCGTTCGTGTATTCGACGTCGGTCGTGCCGATCAGCGTGAAGTCGTGTTCGTACGGAATCGCGAAGATGATCCGCTTGTCCGGGTTCTGGAAGATGTACGCGTGATCGTGATCGAACAGGCGGCGCGTGATGATGTGGCTGCCCTTCACGAGCCGCACGCTGTGCTGCGCGCCGCGGCCGAGCGCGCCGTGCAGCACGTCGCCGACCCACGGGCCGGCCGCGTTCGCGATCGCGCGCGCATGCACGACGCGGATCGAACCGTCGGCGCGCTGCAGCCGCGCTTCCCATTCGTCGCCGCGGCGTTCGGCGGATACCAGCTTCGTGCGCGTCAGGATCTCGGCGCCGCGTTCCTTCGCATCCATCGCGTTCAGCACGACGAGGCGCGCGTCGTCGACCCAGCCGTCCGAATATACGAAGCCGCGCTTGATCGAATCGATCAGCGGTGCGCCGGCTGCATGGCGGCGCATGTCGATGCCGCGCGAGCCGGGCAGCAGTTCGCGTTTCGCAAGGTGATCGTAGAGGAACAGGCCGATGCGGATCAGCCAGGCCGGACGCAGGTTCGGCATGTGCGGCATCACGAAGCGCAGCGGCCACATGATGTGCGGCGCCGCGCGCAGCAGCGTCTCGCGCTCCTGCAGCGCCTTGCGCACGAGCCCGAACTCGTTGTACTCGAGATAGCGCAGGCCGCCGTGAATCAGCTTCGTGCTGCACGACGACGTGTGCGACGCGAGGTCGTCCTGCTCGCAGAGCATGACCGACAGGCCGCGGCCGGCCGCATCGCGCGCGATCCCCGCGCCGTTGATGCCGCCGCCGACGACGAGCAGATCGTAGCGATTCCGTTGGGTCACCTGCTGTCCTTATCGTCTGATGGAAATGGGTGAACACGAAATGTTCGAATTCGAAATTTAACGAACGAAATCGAAAAAGTAAAGTTCGATAAAGCGGGGCCAGTAGCGCGCGGCACGATCCCGGACGATACTGGCGGAATCGACCGTTTCGCGAGGTGAATCATGCGTATTGGGATGTGGGCCGGCGTGTGCGCCGTCCTTCTGGCGGGGTGCAGCGCGGGCACGCCGCCGCTCGCCGGCAACTGGCGGGCGCCGTCGTTCGCCGACCTGCAGACGTCATGCGGCGGCACGGCGCGCGACTGGGGCGCGGACGCGCAGCCGGTCTACTCGACGCTGTACGACGCGTACGTGGCGAAACGGTATCGCGGGCTGACCGAAGCGAACTATTGTGCGTTCGTAAACGAACTTTCGACGCGCTATGCGGCGCCCGACGCGGCGGCGCGCGCCGGCTGGATCGCGTATTTCAACGGTGCGCGCGCGCAGGCCATCAGTTGGCGGGCGGCGGTCGATCCGACGCTGCGCGGCGGCTGAAGCCGGCTGCGGCGAACGGGCGGGGAAAGCGGAAACGACCGCGCGGCCGGGAATCCGGCCGCGCGGTCAAGTCAGGAACAACGGGCCGGGGATCCGGCCGCGGGTCAGGTCAGGAACAACGGGCTTCACGAATAGCGGTACTTGATGGATCGCAGCGCGGCGTCGCCGGTCTCGGTCACGCAGTATTTGCGCCCCGAGCCGAGTCCTTCGAGGCGGACAAGCTGCTGTTCGAGCAGTATGTCCAGTTCATCCCGATCCATATCGCGCTGGTCAGGCGCGTCCTTCACAAGCAATAGCGTGGCGAATTCATGCGGACTCAGCATCGTTCTCTCCATGGCATCCGGTCTGCCCGCGCGGCCGGCGCAAACGCCGACGCACGATACCCCGGGGGGTATGGCTTGGGGGGAAAAGCTGCATTCGCCGGCCCTGAAATTCGCACACGCCCTGGCACAGGCGGTCGGGCGAACGGACCGGGGAACTGGAGTCTAGTCGAGCGCGCACGCAACGACAAATCGTGCCCCGTTAATTTTCCGTTTGACAGGAGAATGCACCGCAAGCGGTTTGCTCGCGGCGCCAACTTCTTGATTTCACTTGAAGTTTCGGGTGCGGTGCAGCATCGCGAGCGTCTTCGCAAGCGTCATTCCGCGACGTACACCTGGGTGCCGGCGGCGGCCACCGTGTCGGCCATCTCGGGCGGCAGCGGCTTGTCGGTGAAGAGCGCGTGCACCTGGCTCAGGTGGCCCTGGCGTACCAGCGCGGGGCGGCCGACCTTCGAATGGTCGGTCACGAGGTAGACCGTGCGCGCATGCTGCATGATCGCCTCGGCGACGCGCACCTCGCGCGTGTCGAAGTCGCGCAGCGTGCCGTCGGCCTCGATCGCCGACGTGCCGATGATCGCGTAGTCGACCTTGAACTGGCGGATGAAGTCGATCGCGAGCTCGCCGACGATGCCCTTGTCCCACGGCCGCACGATGCCGCCGGTGATCAGCACTTCGCAGTCGGGGTAGCCGCTCATCATCGACGCGACGTTCAGGTTGTTCGTGATCACGTGCAGCCCGTGGTGGCGGTTCAGTGCGCGCGCGACTTCCTCGGTCGTCGTGCCGAGGTTGATGAACAGCGACGCCTGGTCGGGGATGTGCGACGCCGCGAGCGCCGCGATGCGCCGCTTCTCGTCGTGGAACATCCGCTGGCGCGCCGTGTACGACACGTTCTCCGAACTGGTCGGCAGGCTCGCGCCGCCGTGGTAGCGGCGCAGCAGGTTCAGGTCGGCGAGCCAGTTCACGTCGCGGCGGATCGTCTGCGGCGTCACCGCGAAGTGCGCGGCGAGATCGTCGACGGTCACGAAGCCGTCGCGCTGCACCCATTCGAGCAGTTCCTGCTGGCGCGCGTTGAGGGTGAGGCGGGGATCTCGGGTCATGGCTCGATGGTCGTGTCGTGAGACGGAGCGGGTATTGTAAGGGCGGCAACGGCGTTCGGCCGGCCTGGCCGGCACGGTCGCGTGCAATTCATGCGGAAATTGCATGGATTCATGTGACAAATGAATTTGTGCGATTGCGCTGATCGCGCTGCAATGGCGGACTGCCTGCACACGCGGGCGCGCATTCATTCAGCTTTCGACGAGGTGGCACCGATGACTGGCTTCAACTGGCACAACCCGTATCCGACGACCCGCATCCCGGTATTTGCGCGCAACGTCGTGTCGACGTCGCACCCGCTCGCTGCGCAGGCCGGGCTGCGGATGCTGTGGAAAGGCGGCAACGCGGTCGACGCGGCGCTGGCCGCCGCAGCCGCGATCACGGTGGTCGAGCCCGTGTCGTGCGGGCTCGGCGGCGACGCGTTCGCGCTCGTATGGGACGGCGAGCGGCTGTCCGGGCTGAACGCATCGGGCGTCGCGCCGGCCGCGTGGAACGTCGACTATTTCCGCAAGCGCCACGGCGAGGATGCGCACGGCATTGCGAACAAGCCGACCCGCGGCTGGGATACCGTCACCGTGCCGGGCGTGATCGCCGGCTGGGAAGCGCTGCACGCGAAGTTCGGTTCGCTGCCGTTCGCGGATCTGCTCGAGCCGGCGATCGAGATCGCGGAGCGCGGTTATGCGGTGCCGCCGATCGTCGCGCACAAGTGGGCGGCGGCGGTGCCCGCGCTGCAGGGCCTGCCGGGCTTCGCGGAGACCTTCATGCCGCGCGGCCGTGCGCCGCTCGTCGGCGAACGCGTCTGCCTGCCGGGCCATGCGCAGACGCTGCGCACGCTCGCGAAGGACGGCGCCCGTGCGTTCTATGAAGGCGCGCTCGCCGAGCGCATCGCGGCGTTCGCCCGCGAGGGCGGCGGCGCGATGACCGAAGCCGACCTGCGCGCATACCGGCCGGAATGGGTCGAGCCGATCGGCAAGCGCTTCGGCCGCCACACGATTCACGAGATCCCGCCGAACGGGCAGGGCATCGCTGCGCTGATCGCGCTCGGGATCGCCGAGCATGCGGGCGTGACGGAATGGCCGCTCGATTCGGTCGACTCGCAGCATCTGCAGATCGAGGCGATGAAGCTCGCGTTCGCGGATGTCTATCGCTACGTCGCCGATCCGCGTGCGATGGAAGTCACGCCCGAGCAGATGCTCGACGATGCGTATCTCGCCGAACGCGCGAAGCAGATCGATCCCGCGCGTGCGACGCACTTCGGTGCCGGCCGGCCGCATTCGGGCGGCACGATCTACCTGTCGGCGGCCGACGAGCGCGGGATGATGGTGAGCTTTATCCAGTCGAACTACATGGGCTTCGGTTCGGGGCTCGTCGTGCCCGGCACCGGCATTGCGCTGCAGAACCGCGGGCACGGCTTCTCGATGGATCCGGCTTCGCCGAACGTCGTCGCGGGCGGCAAGCGGCCGTTCCACACGATCATCCCGGCGTTCGTGACCGAGGACGTCGACGGCCGCACCGAGGCCGTGATGAGCTTCGGCGTGATGGGCGGCGACATGCAGCCGCAGGGCCATCTTCAGACCGTCGTGCGGATGCTCGGCTACGGGCAGCAGCCGCAGGCCGCATGCGATGCGCCGCGCTGGAAGGTCAACCGCGACTTCACGCTCGACGTCGAAGCGACGATGAATCGTGCGACGGTCGACGCGCTGGCCGCCCGCGGCCATACGATCGAGTCGATCGACGATCCTTACATGGATTTCGGTTCGGGGCAGTTCATCTGGCGTCTCGATCGCGACGATCGCGAGCGTGGCTACGTCGCCGCGAGCGACAGCCGGCGCGACGGTCTGGCGGCCGGTTTCTGACGGATCGCTTCCGGTTTTCTCCTGGCGGTCGATGCGCTCGACGGGCGGCCGAAGGGCCGCCCGTTTCGTTTGGTGCGGCCCGTACCGTCGAATGGCTGCAAGCCGTTCGAAGGACTCGTCTAACGAACGGCAACAGACGCCGTGGAACTGCGCTTGTCGGCCATGGTCAGTGCTCTGGAGCACGAACATCAAAGTCCGGCTAAGATGCCAGGATGGTTCGGCCGGACCAATTCACTATAAACGCATGTAAGACGCCGCCTGCGGGACGGTTGGCGCCTGTGCCGAAGGCATGGGCCGGCCCCCGCGCGACGATTGGGAGCGCACCACCATGGACACTAAAACGACGCATGTCATGCCGTGGCGAATCGAGGACATCGACCTGAACCGGATCGATCGTCAGCGTGCCGCCGCGAACGAGGATCTGCTGCTGCTGCTGTGCGCGTCGTCGTTCATCGAAAGCGGCTCGGATCTCTACACGAGCAATCTGAGCGAATTCTTCAACGACGATCCTGAAGTCTCCGCGTGGCTCAACAATGCATGGGAGCACGAAGAATTGCAGCACGGTCGCGCGCTGAAGGCGTACATCGCGCACGTGTGGCCCGAGTTCGACTGGGATACCGCGTTCGCGAATTTCTTCGCCGAGTATTCGAAGACCTGCTCGGTCGAGGCGTTCGAGAAGACCCGCGCGCTCGAGATGGTCGCGCGCTGCGTCGTCGAGACGGGCACGGCCACGCTTTATCGCGCGATCAACGAATGCTCCGACGAGCCCGTGCTGAAGGAAATCACCGACAACATCCGCACGGACGAAGTGCGTCACTACAAGCACTTCTTCAAATTCTTCAAGAAGTACAACCAGCTCGAAGGCAATGGCCGGCTCGCGGTGCTCGGCGCGCTGACGCGCCGTGTGATGGAAATCAAGAACGAGGATTCCGAGATCGCGCTGCGCCACGTGTTTGCGGTCCGCTATCCGGATCGCGTCGGCGACAGCCAGTACAACCGCGAGCGCGCTGCGCGCATCAGTACGCTCGTGCGGCGCAACCTGTCGGCCGACATGTGCGTGAAGATGCTGCTCAAGCCGCTCGACCTGCCCGCGAAGATCCAGCCGGGCGTCCACTATCCGCTCACGAAGATCACGCGGCACGTATTCCTGCGCTGATCGCCGCGGCGCGGCCCGTCGGGCGTATGCTGCCGCATCGTCATCCGATCTGCACCAGGGCCACGCCACCATGACCGATACCCATCGCCACGCGCTCGAACAATGGACGTTCGACGCGTGGCCGCCGGCCGTCGTATCGCTGTTCGACGGCACCGCGCTCGAGCGTCATGCCGACCTCGCCGCCTCGTTGATCGTCGCGACCGACGACGGCCAGTTGCGCACGACGCTGCTCGGCGTCGGCGAGATCTATGCGCACGATGCGCGCACGCTGCTGGTCGCGTTATGGCCGCAATCGCGGGCGGCGCGCGCGCTCGCGCAACGGCGCGCGGCCGCATTGACGCTCGTCGCGGACGGCGCATTCTTTCAGGCGCAATTGAGGATCGAGCCGCTCGAAGGCGACTTCGGCGGACTGGCCGGATTCGCTGCGACGATCGCGCACGGCGATGCGCAGCGGGTCGGCTATGCGCGTCTCGCGACAGGCGTCACGTTCACGCTGGAAGGGGAGCGCACCGCGGTGCTCGCGCGCTGGCAACGCCAGGTCGAGCACCTGCGGCGCGCGTCCGCGCGGCTTCAGTGACCGCGCTGGCCGCTGCGCGACGAACGGTTGCGGTTCGGGTGCGCGGCGTTGCCGTTCGCCGGACGGGCGCTGTTGCCGCCGCCCGAAGGGCGTCCGCCGTTGCCGCCGGCGCCGCCTTGCGTACGCGGCTTCGCGGCCTTCTGCTGCGATGCTTTCGGTTGCGCGTTGCCGTCGCGCTTCGCGGCCGGCTGCTGGCCTGAGCCGCCTGCGCGCGGCTGGCGATTGCCGCCGCCGCCACCACCGCCGCTGCGCGGCTGTTGCTGCCCGCGGCGCTGCTGGATCGGCTCCGCCTTCGCATTCGGATCGGGCTCGAAGCCCGCGATCACTTCCTGCGGAATCTCGCGCTTGATCAGCCGTTCGATGTCGCGCAGCAGTTGCTTCTCGTCGACGCACACGAGCGATACGGCTTCGCCGGTCGCGCCCGCGCGCCCCGTGCGGCCGATCCGGTGCACGTAGTCCTCGGGCACGTTCGGCAGGTCGAAGTTGACGACGTGCGGCAACTGGTCGATGTCGATCCCGCGCGCGGCGATATCGGTCGCGACGAGCACCTGCAGCGTGCTGTTCTTGAACTCCGCGAGCGCGCGCGTGCGTGCCGACTGGCTCTTGTTGCCGTGGATCGCCATCGCGCTGATGCCGTCCTTCGTCAACTGTTCGGCGAGCCGGTTCGCACCGTGCTTGGTGCGCGTGAACACGAGCACCTGGAACCAGTTGTGTTCGCGGATCAGGTGCGTGAGCAGCTCGCGCTTGCGGTCGCGGTCGACCGGGTGGATCTTCTGCGCGACGCTCTCGGCGGTCGTGTTGCGGCGCGCGACCTCGATCAGCGCGGGCGAATCGAGCAGGTTGTCCGCGAGCGCCTTGATCTCGTCGGAGAAGGTCGCCGAGAACAGCAGGTTCTGGCGGCGCGGCGGCAGCTTCGCGAGCACGCGCTTGATGTCGTGGATGAAGCCCATGTCGAGCATCCGGTCGGCTTCGTCGAGCACGAGGATGTCGAGATTCGACAGGTCGATCGTCTTCTGCTGCATGTGATCGAGCAGGCGCCCCGGCGTCGCGACGACGATGTCGACGCCGCGCTTGAGCGCATCGATCTGCGGATTGATGCTGACGCCGCCGAACATCACGGTCGAGCGCAGCTTCAGGTACTTGCTGTACGCGCGCACGCTTTCCTCGACCTGTGCGGCGAGTTCGCGCGTCGGCGTGAGGATCAGCGCACGCACCGCGCGCTTCGCGTTGTGGTGCTCCGCGTAGAACGTATGCAGGCGCTGCAGGATCGGCAGCGTGAAGCCTGCGGTCTTGCCGGTGCCCGTCTGCGCGCCGGCGAGCAGGTCGCCGCCGCCGAGGACCGCAGGGATCGCCTGCTGCTGGATCGGAGTCGGCGACGTGTAGCCGAGCTCGTTGACCGCCTTGACAAGCGGTTCGGCCAGGCCGAGAGATTCGAAAGACATAGATACCACTCTTGAGTTTTATGATCGGCGACACCTCGCGCGGCCCGCGCGGGCTGGCGTCGCAAAAAGCAAAGGGGCGCGACTGCGGTTTCCCGCAGCCGCGCCCCGTTTGCGTCACGCATTATTTAGTCAAGCGGCGCAGAACGCAGGTCGCTCACCTGTTGCGGCGAGATCGGCGTACCGTTGTTGCCCCACGACATCCGGATGTACGTTACAACTGCTGCGACTTCCTGGTTCGACAGCGACTGCGCGAACGGCGGCATCCCGTACGGACGCGGATTCTTGAACGTGCTCGGCGGATAGCCACCATTCAGCACCATGCGGATCGGGTTGACCGCCGATTCCATCATGATCGAGTGGTTGCCCGCGAGCGGCGGGTACGCGGGCGGCTTGCCGGCGCCGGTTTCGGCGTGGCAGGTCGCGCAATTGTCCGCGTAGATCTTCTTGCCCTGGTCGAACAGCGCATTGCCAAACTGCTTCGACGGCTCGTACTGCATGTTCTTCGGCGCTTCAGCCTTCTGCGGGATCGACTTCAGGTACGTCGACATCGCGCGCGTATCTTCGTCGGTCATGTACTGCAGGCTGTTGTGGACCACGTCCGCCATCGGGCCGAACACCGCGCCCTTGTGCGACACGCCGGCCTGCAGCAGATCGGACAGTTCCTGAACGTGCCAGTCGCCGAGGCCGAGTTCCTTGTCGTTCGTCAGCGACGGAGCATACCAGTTCTGCAGCGGGATCAGGCCGCCGGCGAACGCCGACGAGCTCACCGGGCCACCCATCATGTTGATCGACGTGTGGCACATCGAGCAGTGGCCGAGGCCTTCGACGAGGTAAGCGCCGCGATTCCATTCGACCGACTTCGTCGGATCCGGCTTGTACTCGCCTTCCTTGAAGAACAGCGTGCGCCAGCCGATCAGCAGGTTGCGGTTGTTGAACGGGAACTTCAGTTCGTGCGGACGGCTCGGCACCGACACCGGCGCGACCGAGCGCAGGTACGCGTAGATCGCGTCCGAATCGGCGCGCGTGACCTTCGTGTAGCTCGCGAACGGGAAGCCCGGGTACAGCAGGCTGCCGTCCTTCGAGCGACCCGTGTGCATCGCGCGGTAGAAGTCGTCCGACGTCCACTTGCCGATGCCGTTCTGGTCGTCCGGCGTGATGTTCGGCGTGTACATCGTGCCGAACGGCGTCGCCATCGGCAGGCCGCCCGCGAACGACTTGCCGCCGCGCACGGTGTGGCACGCGATACAGTCGCCGACGCGCGCGAGGTATTCGCCCTTCTTGATCAGCGCGGCCTGGTCGGCCGGCGTGGCCGCGACGGCGGCAGCGCCGTGGAGCGTGTCGTTGCCCGGCCACAGGACCGGCACGAGGGCGGCAGCCGCGACGATCGCGACAGCCGAGAGTGCAAACAGGGACTTGCGTTTCATTGTGTCTGTCTCCCTTGCCTTATTGCGGTTCGCTGCCGCAGGCGAGCGGAGTCTTCATCGAACGCGCCGGTGCCGGCACGGGGTTGGCGGGCGCCGGTTGCGCGGCGAGCCACGCGGTCACGGCCGTCACGTCTTCGTCGGAAAGCTTTGCTGCGATGTCATGCATGCAGTCCGGTGCCTTCGCGTGGCGGTTGCCCGAGCGCCATGCGCCGAGCTGTGCGCTCAGGTAATCGGCGTGCAGGCCGACGAGGCCCGGGATCGCCGGCTGCATGCCGGTCAGCCCTGCGCCGTGGCAGGCCACGCAGGCCGGCAGCTTGCGGGACGGATCGCCTTGCGTGACAAGCTGCTTGCCGCGCGCGAGCGTGGCGGCCGGCAGCGTCGGCTTCGCCGGCGTCGGGTACGGCGGACGCTCGGCCGAGAAGTGCTCGGCGATCTCGCGCAGGTAGTCGTCGTTCAGGTACGTCAGCAGGTAGTTCATCGGCGGATACTTGCGCCGGCCGTCACGGAAGTTGACGAGCTGGTTGTACAGGTACTCGGCCGGCTTGCCGGCAAGACGCGGGAAGTAGTCGTTGTCGGTGCCCTGGCCGTGGACGCCATGGCATGCAGTACAGCCGCGCACGCGCTCGGCCATCGTATCGGGTGCCTTGAGCGGCGCCTGCTGGGCGTGCGCTTGCTCCGTGGGCTTGGTCTGCGCTTGGGCAGCGCTCATAAGGCCCGCGCCGCCGATCAACAGAACGGCGAGCAGCGGACGGAAGAGGCGTCTTGAAGACACACGAGACTCCATGTTTATTCGTCGGGGACCTTGTCCGGGCTACGATCGGCTCGGCGCATGGACGGCAGGACAGCCGGGCTGCTGCGACGCGGCATTCTATCATCGATGGGTAATGACGGCTATTTGGCAAAAGGACATCGGTTCCTGCCTGTTTGCGACTTGCGACAATTTGACGCGCGTTGCACAACGGTCGAGTGAACCGGCGTGCGCTTTCACCATCGAAGACCGTACACTCGCGGGTCGCGCGGCGCCGCCTCCGCCGCAGGTCCAGTCATTTCTCCCGTTTCCGGATTCATCGATGACGTTTTCTACCGTGCCGTTGCCTCGTTCCCACTGTCTGTCCCGTTGCCGCCGCGCTGCCGGCCGGCCGTTTCCGGGAGGGCGTGCGCGATGAGGTTCGACAGCTTGTGGATCGGGCAGGTCGCGCTCGCGGCGCTGACGGACGCCACGTTCGCGATGGCGATCGGCTCGGCGCTGCTCAAGGCGTGGCTCGGCAAGGACGGCGCGCGGCCGGTCGTCTCGCCTTCGCATCCCGCGTGGGTGCGCGCGCAACATTCGCTGGTCGCGGCGGCGCTGGCGCTCGTGCTCGCGGATCTCGGCTGGCTGGTCTACGAGGCCGCGACGATGAGCGGCGCGGGGCTCGGCGGCGCGTTCGCCGCGATCCCGACCGTGCTGATGCAGACGCACGCGGGCTTCGCGTGGAGCGTCGCGTTCGCCGGCGCGGTGGTGCTCGCGATCGTCGCGCTGGCGAAGCCGGACGGCCCGGTCGCGCACGCGGTGCTGTGGCTTGCGGTGATCGTGGTCGCGGCCGGCAAGGCATCGCTCGGCCATGCGGCCGATACGGGCGCGCTGTCCGCGGCGGTCGGCGTGCAGACGCTGCACCTGCTCGCGACGGCCGTGTGGGGCGGCCTCGTGCTCGCGGGCGGGCTCGCGGTGCTGCCGGCACTCGGTTCGTCGGTCGCACGCGGCGCGCTGATCCGCATCGGCCAGCACCTGTCGCGTACGTCGATCGTCGCGGTCGTATTCGTGCTCGGGACGGGCATGCTCAATGCGGTGCGCGGGCTCGGTGGTTCGCTCGTGCCGCTCGACGGCAGCACGTGGGGGCGCGTGTTGCTGCTGAAGCTGCTGCTCGTCGCGCTCGCGCTCGTGCTCGGCGGCCTGAACCGCTTCTCGGCGCTGTCGCGGCTGCGCCGCACTGCGTCGACCGAGGATGCGCACACGTTCCGCAACATCCTGCATCTCGAAGCGATGACGATGATCGGCGTGTTCGTCGCGGCCGCCGTGCTGTCGTTCAGCGTGCCGGGGTTCGCGGCGCTCGGCTGACGGCGGGTTCCGCGCGGCGCGACGCAAGGTCGCCGGCGCGCGTCCGGCACGTGCCGCTCGTCGCGCGGCGCATGCAAAAACGGCCGCCTGTCGGGCGGCCGCGCTGCAATCGATGCGTACCGCGCGGGCCGCAGCCGCACGTGCTGCGCATCGCGCTCACCACTCGGCGACGCTGCCGTCCGCGTGGCGCCACACCGGGTTGCGCCAGCGGTGGCCCGACTTCGCCATCTCGCGCACCTTCTCCTCGTTGACGTCGATGCCGAGCCCCGGGCCCTGCGGGATCGCGACGAAGCCGTCGTCGTAGCGGAATACCTCGGGGTTGCGCAGGTAGTCGAGCAGGTCGTTGCCCTGGTTGTAGTGGATGCCGAGGCTCTGCTCCTGGATGAACGCGTTGTAGCTGACCGCATCGAGCTGCAGGCACGCGGCGAGCGCGATCGGGCCGAGCGGGCAGTGCAGCGCGAGCGCGACGTCGTAGCTCTCCGCGAGCGTCGCGATCTTGCGGCACTCGGTGATGCCGCCCGCATGCGATGCGTCGGGCTGGATGATGTCCACGTAGCCGCCCGCGAGGATGTGCTTGAAGTCCCAGCGCGAGTACAGCCGTTCGCCGAGCGCGATCGGCGTGCTGGTCTGGTTGACGATGTCGCGCAGCGCCTCGACGTTCTCCGACAGCACGGGCTCCTCGATGAACATCAGCTTGTACGGGTCGAGCTCCTTCGCGAGTACCTTCGCCATCGGCTTGTGCACGCGGCCGTGGAAGTCGACGCCGATCCCGACATGCGGGCCGACCGCGTCGCGCACGGCCGCGACGTTCGCGATTACCTGCTCGACCTTGTCGTAGGTGTCGACGATCTGCAGCTCCTCGGAGCCGTTCATCTTCACCGCCTTGAAGCCGCGCTCGACGACCGCGCGCGCATTGTTCGCGACGTCGCTCGGCCGGTCGCCGCCGATCCACGAATACACCTTGATGCGATCGCGCACCTGGCCGCCCAGCAGTGCGTGCACGGGCACGCCGTGATGCTTGCCCTTGATGTCCCATAGCGCCTGGTCGACGCCCGCGATTGCGCTCATCATGATCGGGCCGCCGCGGTAGAAGCCCGCGCGGTACATCACCTGCCAGTGATCCTCGATCAGCAGCGGGTCGCGGCCGACGAGGTAGTCGGCCAGCTCCTGCACCGCGGCCTCGACCGTGTGCGCGCGGCCTTCGACGATCGGCTCGCCCCAGCCGACGATGCCTTCGTCGGTTTCGATCTTGAGGAACAGCCAGCGCGGCGGGACGACGAAGGTTTCGAGGCGGGTGATTTTCACGATGCGAGTCTCCATGGTTGACCGGCGCGGGCGCTCGGGCGCAGCGCACGGTCGCGTGCTTTCACGGTTATCCTAGCGTAGTCCGATAAAAAATAGTATTAATAGCACTATTGTGCAGATAGTGGGTAGCCGGCACGCCGGCGCAACGGAGAACGAACATTCAACGCGACCTGCATGGACAGACGGCCTTCCGGCTTGCGACGGCGATCCTGCGCGGCGACTATCCGCCCGAGTCGCTGCTGCCGCGGGAGCCCGACCTGATGGAGATGTACGGCGTGAGCCGCACGGTGATGCGCGAGGCACTGCGCACGCTGACGTCGAAGGGGCTGGTCGAATCGCGGCCGAAGGTCGGCACGCGCGTGCGGCCGCGCCACGCGTGGAACCTGCTCGACGCCGATCTGCTCGACTGGTACGCGCGCGTCGCGCCGCCACTCGCGTTCGCGCTGAAGCTGCAGGAGATGCGCGAGATGGTCGAGCCGTATGCGGCCGCGCTGGCCGCGCGCGCGCATACGCCGGAAGCGTTCGACGCGATCGACGACGCGGCGCGCGCGATGGCCGCCGCGCGCAACGTCGACGAATGGGTGCGCGCCGACCTGCGCTTTCACCTGAGCGTGCTCGCGGCCGGCGGCAACGAGCTGCTGGTGCCGCTCGGCGCGCTGATCGATCGCACGCTCGAGGCGCAACTGCATCTGAATGCGCGCCGCGCGGACGTGTACAACGCGTCGCTCGCCGAGCACACGACCGTCAGCGACGCGATCCGCGTGCGCGACGAGGACGGTGCGCGCCGCGCGATGGCGGCGCTGCTCGCGGTGACGCGTGCGCGGATCGAGATGTCGTGACGGGCCGGGGCGGGCGGCGCGGCGCCGTCAGGCGTTCGCGCAGCCGCCCGGCTTGTGGATACGCTCCGTCGACGCCGGGTACTTCGCGAGCAGGCTCGCCGGCCGCCGCGGGGCGCGCGACCAGGTCGCCGCCGCAGTTCGGGCAGCGGCCTTTCAGCACGTCGTCGGCGCAGGTCGCGCGGAACGACTGGCCGCCCGCGTGCACTCGAAGGTACAGATGCGCGCCTCCGCCGAATCGGGCGGCAGGTCCTTGTCGCAGCATTCGCAGCCGGGGCGCAGTTCGAGCATGACGGTTTTCCTTGGTCGGGGAGGGGCGGGACGGGCGCCGCCGGACATTGCGTGCGGCGCGGGTGCGCGCTACCGTACCCGCTTGGATCGGCCTGGCCAACGGTGTCCCGTTCGGGTGCCGTCGACGCGCACGGGCCGCACCGGGAGACGACCATGCTTTATCGCGGAAGCTGTCAATGCGGGGACGTGAAGTTCGAGGCGGAAGGCGACCTGCAGGGCGTGATGGCGTGCAACTGCTCGATCTGCCAGCGCAAGGGCGCGCTGATGTGGTTCGTGCCGCGCGACCACCTGAAGCTCCTCACGCCCGACGAGAATCTCGCGACCTACCTGTTCAACAAGCACGTGATCAAGCATCGCTTCTGCAAGCGCTGCGGGATTCATCCGTTCGCCGAGGGCGTCCATCCGGACGGCACCGCGATGGCCGCGATCAACGTGCGCTGCCTCGAGGATGTCGACCTCGACGCGCTGCCCGTCACGCACTACGACGGCCGCTCGCACTGAGCGGCGCGCCACCGCATGAACGTTTGTGCCGCGCTCAGGACGGTTGCCCCGCGGCGGCGTCCGGCGCCGGCATTTCGGCCTGCGGCGCGGGGCCCGCGGTGCGCTTGCCGGTGCCGGCCGGGCGTTCGATCAGCGGGGCGAGCGCCGGCGCCATCGACTTCAGCAACTGCACGGCCATCGCGCTCGTGAAGTCGTAGCGCGCCGCGTACGGTTCGTGCGCGGTCGCCGTCAGGACCCCGAAGAACCGGTCGCCGATCACGAACACGAAGGTGCCGCTGCGGTTGACCTTGCGCGACTCGATCAGCCGCGCACCGCGCGCGTAGACGTTGAAGCGCTGGTCGCCCGTCCCCGTCTTGCCGTATACCTCCAGCGTCTTGCCGTCGGGCAGCGTGAAGCCGCCCGCGAGGCGGCGCGCGGTGCCGTTGAGCACGACGTCGCGCAGCAGCGTGCGCGTCACGTTGACGATTTCCGGCGACAGCATCGGCTGCGGCTGCGCGGCCGCGCGCACGAAGCGCGTCTCGTACGGCGTGCCCTTCGCGAAGTCGAGCCGCGTGATCGTCTCGGTCGGCGCTTTCTGGCCGCCGTTCGCGATCAGCCCGATCAGTTTCGCGAGTGCGTCGGGCTGGTCGCCCGATGCGCCGATCGCGGCCGCATAGGACGGCGTGACTTCCGCGAACGGATAGCCGAGCGCACGCCACGACTTCGTGATCTCCGCGTATGCGCGCAGCTCGACCATGCGGCGGATGCGCCGGTCCTGGGTCGCGTGGTAGCGCGTCTTGTACAGCCACGAGTACGTGTAGAAACGCGCATCGCGGCTGTCGCGCTGGACATCGCCGAGCGATGCGCCCGGGTGCGCACGCAGGTAGTTGAGCGTCCACAGCGCGAGCGGGTGCACGCTCGCGATATAGCCGCGATCGTTCAGGTTGAAGCGGTCGATCGCGTACTTCGCGTAGAGCGCGGCGAGATCGTCGTCGGACAGCGTCGCGGCCGGCGTGCCCTTCAGTTGCGCGCGCATCTGCGCATCGAACCACGCGAGCGATTCGTTCGGCGCGACGCTGCGCAGCACCGTCGCGATCTTCGGCGGCGACTTGCGCACGTCCTTCAGCATCAGCGCGAGCGCGTCGTCGGCCGCCTTGCCCGCATAACGCGTGTAGTAGCGCTTCACATAGACCTGGCTTTCGCCGTCGACGAACTGCTGCAGGTAGTGCCGGCGCTGCTCGGGATCGCCGAGCCACGACGACGACGGGCCGGCCGCCTGCAGCGTCTCGTAGTGGACGATGTCGCGCATCAGCCGCACGAACACGAGGTTGACCGAATGCTCGAACGCCGCGTGCAGCGTCAGGATGCGGCCGTTGTCCGACTTCTCGAAGTTCGAGAACACCTGCGCGCCGCCGCCCGTGTAGAACACGTCGGGGCTCGCCGAGTACTTGCGTTCGACGGCCGCGTCGAGCATCGCCTGCAGCGAGCGGTCGCGCGTATGCGACAGGTAGTCGAGCGCCCAGTGCGACAGCGCGTCGACCGGGTCGGGCTTCACGCGGGCCAGCTCCGCGTTCGACAGGTTCGCGTAGCGTGCATGCAGGTCTGAAACGATCTGCAGGTACGTGATCAGCGTGCGTAGTTTCGCGGTCGAGCCGAGGTTGATGCGGCCGCCGCGATTCACGTCGAACGGCTCGTTCACGCTGTCGGTCTGCACGCGCAGCATGTTCGCGCCGTTGCGGCGTTCGTACAGCGTGAAGCTGTACGTGAGGTGCGACGGGTCGTCCTTCGGCGCGAGCATCTCGTAGCCGTACAGGCCGGCGGCCTGCGCGCCGTCGCGCGTCGACGCTTTCGCGAGCCGCTCGGCGACGGCCCGCTGCACGCCGTTGTCGAGCGTGCTGGTCGCTTCCAGGTCGAACTGGTCGAGCTGGTACACGTCGCCGATGCCGAGGGCCGACAGCAGCGACGCGCGCGCCGACGTCACGGCCTTGCGCGACACGAACGACTGCACCTGCGCGGCGGCCGGCGGCGCGCTGCGATCGATCTGCGCGGCGAGCGCGGCATCGCGCAGCGCGGGCGAAATCACGCCGCCGTTCGACAACAGCCGCAGGTAGCTGTCGGTCAGCCGCTGCAGCGTCGGATAGCCGCGGTTGAGGAAGTACGACGGCGCGCGTTGAGCGATGATCAGCGACAGCACCTCGCGGAACGTCTTGCCCTGTTCGTCGACGTTGTCGCCGGTCGTCGGCGCGGACAGGATCCGGTTCACGTCGTTGAAGTCGCGGCCGTACCAGGCGGCGAGACCGTCGCCGATGCCGGTGATTTCGCCGACATGCGGCCGCGCGGCGAGCGGCACCGAGTTCAGATAGCGCACCACGATCGTGCGGCGCGCGAGCATCGTCTGCGGACCGTTCAGGTACGCGCGGATCGACGCGGACGCGATCTGCCGCAGCTTCTCGGGCGGTGTCGCGGTGCGCCCCTCCGGCGAATGGCGGAACTTCTCGATCTGCGTCGCGAGCGTGCTGCCGCCCGGGCGCGCCTGGTGACGGTTGACGACGTGCAGCGCCTGGTCGGCGATCGCGCGGCTGAAGCGCCCCCAGTCGATCGCCGGGTTGCGGTTCGGTTCGTTCGAGTCGAGCAGGTAGCGATCCTCGATGAACAGCAGCGAATCGACGACCACGCGCGGCACGGTATCGAAGTCGGCGTAGACGCGCTGCGGGAACACGGTCTCGAACAGCGGCGCGCCGGTCGAGTCGAACAGCATCAGGCCGGCCTGGTCCTTCTCTTCGTAAGGGAGGAACAAGCCGCGATCGCCGAGCGACAGCATCCGCTGCGAATCGCGCGCCTGCTTGCCGACGACGAAGCCGCGTGCGAGCAGCCGCTCCTGGAACGACGGAATCATCGCGTAGCCGAGGCGCTGGTCGTACGGGCCGTTCGCGGGAAAGCGGATGTGATCGCTCGGGCCCGTTTCGACCGTGTAGCCGACATCGCGGGTGAGCTCGGACAGGTAGTGCGCCTGCAGCCGGGACGTTTCGATCTCGGTCTGCACGAGTCGCGCAACGATCGCCGCCGCGATCACCAGCGCGGCGAGCAAAGACCACTTGACCCACGTCCAGACCGATGCGAGACCGGTCACGCGCGGCAGGATACGATTCAGCGGCCGATTCATGGCGGCGTCTCCCTGAAGGCACGGGCTCCGGCCGCACCCCATTAAGGATTAGTGTAGTCCTCAACCGTGGGCTGCGAAGGCGGTTCTCTACCAAGATGCGCCGACGCAACGCGTGTGCCCGTGACGCGCGGCGACCTGCGTTGCGGTGCGGCGGCGCGCGCCGTCGCTGCGTAACGTTTGCGCGTTCCGTGTTGAAGCGTCCGCGTGACAAGGGTGCCGGCGGGGAGGCTTGGACGGCCGGGCAGGCGGTCGATGCACCGGTTTCGTGCGCTGCGCCATCGCGGCAATTCGGGCCGGATCCTGTTCGTGAAATCGTGGCCGGCGCACGGCGACGCTACGGGTTTCCGCGATAGTCGCGCGCGCCGGCCGCGGGTAGGATCGCCGGATGTGCGGCGCATTTCCGCTTTCGCCGGGAGTCCCATGCCGATCCATCCCGTCGCGCTCGTTTGCACGGCCATCCTCGGGCTGCTGCTGTTCGGGCTCGGGCTCGTCGTGTCCGTCACGCGCTTCCGGCACACCACCGGAACCGGGTGTGCGTCTGATCCGACCAACGGATTGCACAAGATCGTGCGCGCGCACGGCAACACGGCCGAATACGCGCCGTTTCTTGCCGTGCTGTTTCTCTATTTCGGCGCACACGATCCGTCGCGCGCGATCCTGTCGCTGATCGTGGCGGCGACCGCGTGCCGCTGCCTGCTCGTGATCGGATTGCTTGCGTGGCCGACGATGGCCACGCCGAATCCCGTGCGTTTCATCGGTGCGCTCGGCACGTATCTGTGCGGCGCCGCGCTGTGCATCGCGCTGTTCGTCTGAACGGCGCCGCTATCGCCACGGCAGCTTCGCGCGATCGTACCGGCGCACGGCCTCGACGAAGCAGTGGATCAGGTAGTCGCATGCAATCGTGTTCAGCGCATCGCGGCGCGTGCGCATGCCGACCGACACGGCCGGAATCGTTTCCTCGACATCGATCGCGACCATCCGCTCGCGAATCCAGTCGACCTCCATGAAGCTCTTCGGCACGCACGACACGGTGTCGGTATGCACGGACAGCGAAAACGCCGCGCTGAACGACGTGCATTCGACGATCGGCTGCGGCGCCGGATACCAGTTCACGCCCTACCTGTTCGGCGGCGTCGCGTACGACTACACTCGCGGCGGCCGCGTGAGCGGCCGCGACGGCGCGACGTATCACCAGGTCGCGGCAGGGCTCGATTACTTCCTGTCGAAGCGTACCGACGTGTATCTGACCGCCGTTTATCAGCGCGCGTCGGGCAGCGACTCGACGGGGCGGGCGGCGGTCGCCGCGATCAACGGCCCCGGCGCGTCCGCGAACGACCGCCAGTTCGAGGCGCGGATCGGCATGCGGCACACGTTCTGACGGGCGCGGCTGCGGCGAACGGCAGGCGGCCGCCGCGAGCGGTGATATGCTCGCGGGACGCCCGCGACCGACGGGCGGATTCCGATTGCCCGTGCGCGGCCACGCTGCCGCGTGGCGCGGCGTTTCCGAGGGAAGAACCGACATCATGAGCCGCAAATTCATTCTGAAGGGCGACACGACCGACCACGGCGGCGTGGTGCTCGAAGGGATCGCCAATTCGTCGTTCGACGGACGCGAACTCGCTTATCTCGGCGCGCCCGTGTTCTGCGCGGCGTGCAAGACGACGGGCGTGATCGTGTCCGACGGCGGCGAGCGGACGATGACCGTGATGGGCAAGGTCGTCGCGCTCGAACACGATCTGTGCCAGTGCCTGTGCGCGCCGCAGCCGAAACTGATCCCGTCGCAGGGCACGGGGACGATCTCGGGGTAAAACCCGCCGCACGGCATCGGCGCAAGGCCGCCCGCCGTCAGACGCTGCCTTCCGACTCGATCACGAGGATGCGCGCTTCGCCGAGCGGATGCGCGACGTGCTCGGTGCCGATCGTCGCGTGGAATACATCGCCGGTTTCGAGCACCGTTGCGTGCTCGATGCCCGCTACGCGATAACGCATCTCGACGCGGCCGTCGAGCACCGCGAACACTTCCTCGCCGTCGTTCACATGCCATCGATACGGCTGGTCGGTCCAGTGCAGCCGGACCGTGATGCCGTTCAGGTTCGCGATGTCGAGCGCGCCCCACGGGCGGTCCGCGGTGAACGCCGCGCTGCGGATGATGTTCATCGATGTGTTCTCCGGCGCGAATGCGCGTCGTCTTCCAGTCAATTTCCCCACACCTGCACTTCCATCCGCATTCAGTGCGACATCGCGCGCAGCGCCTGCTCGATCGTCTGCTTGCGCTTTGCAAAGCTGGCCGCCGAACGTTCGGTGACACGCTTCACGACCGATGCCGGCGCGGTGTCGGGCGAGCCGGCGTCGAACGGCGGCGCGGGCGCGTATTCGAGCTGAAGCTGGATCGCCTGCGCCTCTTCATCGCCGGCCAGTTCCGCGGCGATCGTCAGCGCGAAGTCGATGCCGGCCGTCACGCCGCCACCCGTGATCAGGTTGCCGTCGCGTACGACACGCTCGCGCACGGGGACCGCACCCAGCGGTTCGAGCAGCGCGTGGAACGCCCAGTGCGTCGTCGCGCGCCGCCCGCGCAACAGGCCGGCCACGCCGAGCAGCAGCGCGCCCGTGCAGACCGACGTCACATAGCGGGCGGTGGCCGCGCGTTGCTGCACGAACGCGATCGTTTCGGCATCGAGCAGCAGGTCGTTGATCCCGGTGCCGCCCGGAATGCAGATCACGTCGAGCGGCGGGCAGTCGTCGAACGTGCAGGTCGGCGCGAGCGCGAGGCCGCTGCTCGACGCGACGGTGTCGCGCGACTTCCAGACCAGGTGGACGGTTGCATCGGGCAGCGACGCGAGCACGTCGTGCGGGCCGGTGAGATCGAGTTGCTGGACGCCGGGAAACACGAGAAGGCCGATATGCAGGGTCATGCGAAGACTCCGGGTGGAAGAGGAGTGCGCCGTTGCCGGCACACGATGGACAGATCGATTCTAGGCGCGTAGTGTTTGGCGAAATCGCCATATCGCCAACGTTTTCAGCCAATCGCCATGCCTGCCGCCCTGCGCTCGATCCTGATCCTCGCGTTCCCCCGCGTGCAATTGCTCGACGTGTCGGGGCCGCTGCAGGTGTTCGCATCCGTCAACGAACTCGCGCTGGAGCGCGGGCAGCCGGCGCCGTATGCGCCGCGCGTCGTCGCGGCCGACGCCGGGCCCATCGAGACATCGTCGGGCCTCGTCGTGATGGCCGAGTCGCTGCGCTCGGCCGCGCGCCATCCCGATACGGTGATCGTTGCCGGCGGCAAGGGCGTGCATGCGGCATCGCAGGATCCGCGACTGGTGCGCTGGGTACGGCAACAAGCCGAGCGTGCGCGACGCGTTGCGTCGGTCTGCACCGGTGCGTTCCTGCTCGCCGAGGCCGGCCTGCTCGACGGACGGCGCGCGGTCACGCACTGGGCGCGCTGCGACGAATTCGCGGCGCGCTACCCGAACGTGCGCGTCGAAGCCGATCCGATCTTCATCCGCGAGGGCGCGCTGTGGACGTCGGCGGGCGTGACGGCCGGTATCGATCTCGCGCTTGCGCTGGTCGAGGAGGATCTCGGACGGGCGACCGCGCTCGACGCCGCGCGCGAACTCGTCGTGTTCCTGAAGCGTCCGGGCGGGCAGGCGCAGTTCAGCGCGATGCTGTCGATGCAGCGCACCGACGACCGCTTCGGCGAGCTGCATGCGTGGATGGCCGAGCACCTGACGGCCGATCTGTCGGTGCCCGCGCTGGCCGAGCGCGTGCGCATGAGCGAGCGCAGCTTCGTGCGCCACTATCGCGCGGGAACCGGCCGCACGCCCGCGCGCGCGGTCGAGCAGATCCGCGTCGAGGCCGCGCAGCGCCTGCTCGGCGAAACGACCTGGCCCGTCAAGCGGATCGCCTCACGGTGCGGATTCGGTTCGGAGGAGACGTTGCGGCGCAGCTTCGTGCGTGTGCTGGGCGTGTCGCCGCAGGTGTATCGGGAGCGGTTCGTGCGGTAACGTGCGGCACGCGATCGGGGCCGAAGCGGTTGTCGCCTGGAACTGAACGAAAACCGATCATTTTCCAGTGCGAAATGCCGAAACTGTTCAGGCTTGAAGAACAATAGGCGGGGACTTGTGCCGCGCCCGCTGCGCGCTCTATTCTGTTCTGTTGGCGATTCGAAGGGGGGCAGCATGGACCGAATCCAGGCAATGGAAGTTTTTACCCGTGTGGTCGACGCGAACAGCTTTACGCGCGCGGCCGACACGCTCGCGATGCCGCGCGCGTCGGTGACGACCATCATCCAGAATCTCGAGGCGCTGCTCGGCGTGCGCCTGATGCACCGGACGACGCGCCGGCTGTCGCTGACGCCGGAAGGCGCCGCGTACTACGAGCACTGCATGAAGATCATCGCGGAGATCGCGGAAGCCGACGCGAGTTTCCAGACCGGCAACCGCAAGCCGAGCGGCGTGCTGCGCGTTCACATGCCGAGCTCGCTCGGGCGGCGCATCGTGTTGCCGTCGCTGTCGATTTTCCGGCAGCGTTATCCGGACATCACGCTCGAGCTGGGGCTTTCCGACCGCTACGTGGATCCGGTCGAGGAGGGCATCGACTGCATGATCCGGGTCGGGCCGCTCGAGGATTCGTCGATGGTCGCGCGGCGAATCGGGATGTTGAAGCGCGTGACCTGCGCGTCGCCCGATTACCTCGCGCGTCACGGCGAGCCGCACGAGATTACCGATCTCGCCGAACATCATGCGGTGAATTTTCGTTCGAGCCACGGTGCGCGTGCGATTCCGTGGGTGTTCATGATCGACGGCAAGCCGGTCGAGGTGCGGATGAGCGGGGACGTCACGGTCAACGATTCGGATGCCTACGTGACGTGCGGGCTCGAAGGGTTCGGGATGATCCAGCCGACGCTGTTCATGGTGCTGCCGAACCTGCTCGACGGGTCGCTGGTCGAGGTGCTGCCGGACTGCAATCCGAAGCCGAAACCGATTTCGATCGTCTATCCGCACAACCGGCATTTGTCGCAGAAGGTGCGCGTGTTTGCCGACTGGATCGCGGAGGTGTTCGAGTCGACTCCGGCGCTGGAGGGTGGGGAGAACTGGCGCGGGAGGGTGCAGGGCAAGGCGCCGGAGACGCGGCGCGGGCCGGTGGCGGCGTAACGAGCCGGGACGCGGCGGTTTCGGCCGTTGTGTCCGATGGCGGGGAGCCGTCGATGTTGGGGTGCGTGAAATGCCGGATGCCGGCGGGGGCAGCGCGGGCGGATCGCGCATCGGATGACGCCAAACGAAAAAGCCGCTGTTCCTTGCGGAACAGCGGCTTTTTTACAACTGGTGGCGAATCAGGGATTCGAACCCCGGACCTGCGGATTATGATTCCGTCGCTCTAACCGACTGAGCTAATTCGCCGAAGAAATAAATTATGCCGATGGGGCTTCTAGCTGTCAACACCTTTTTTCATCTTCCGTGAAAAAAGGTGCCGACGGCCCGCGCTGGCCTCGTCGCGGAGCCGGATGCCGGTCACCGGAACGCACCCGGCAACCGGCATCCGCCCGCGCTTCGACATCAATCCCGTGCGTAGATGTCCGAGTCCTTCGTTTCCTTGACGAACAGCAGGCCGATCACGAACGTGGCCAGCGCGATCACGATCGGATACCAGAGCCCCGAATAGATGTTGCCCTTCGCCGCGACGATCGCGAACGCGGTTGCCGGCAGGAAGCCGCCGAACCAGCCGTTGCCGATGTGGTACGGCAGCGACATCGACGTATAGCGGATCCGCGTCGGGAACATCTCGACCAGCATCGCGGCGATCGGCCCGTAGACCATCGTCACGTAGATCACGAGGATCGTCAGGATCACGATCGTCATCGGCCAGTTGAGCTGCGCGGGATCGGCCTTCGCCGGATAGCCAGCCGACTTCAGCGTGGTCGCGAGCGTCTTGTCGAACGCCGCGCCCTTCGCCTTTGCGTCAGCCCCCTTGGCGTCGTATGCGTCGATCACGGTGTCGCCCACCTTGATCTGCGCGGTCGTGCCGGCCGGCGCCGCGACGTTCTCGTAGTTCAGGCCGGCCTTCGCGAGCGCGCTCTTCGCGATGTCGCACGAGTCGGTGAACTTCGATGTGCCGACCGGGTTGAACTGGAACGAGCAGGTGGCCGGATCGGCGACGACGGTGATCGGCGCCTTCTGCGTGGCGATCTCGAGTTGCGGGTTCGCGTAGTGCGTGAGCGCCTTGAACAGCGGGAAGTAGGTCAGCGCCGCGATCAGGCAGCCCGCGAGGATGATCGGCTTGCGGCCGATCTTGTCCGACAGCGACCCGAAGAACAGGAAGAACGGCGTGCCGATCAAGAGCGCGATCGCGATCAGGATGTTCGCGCTGGCGCCGTCTACCTTCAGCGTCTGCGTGAGGAAGAACAGCGCGTAGAACTGGCCCGTGTACCACACGACGGCCTGGCCCGCCGTCAGGCCGATGAGCGCGAGGATCACGATCTTCAGGTTCTTCCACTGGCCGAACGCTTCGGTCAGCGGCGCCTTCGACGTCTTGCCTTCAGACTTGATGCGCAGGAACACCGGCGATTCGTTCAGCTGCAGCCGGATCCACACCGACACCGCGAGCAGCGCGATCGATGCGACGAATGGCACGCGCCAGCCCCAGTTGCCGAATGCTTCCTCGCCGATGAACGTGCGCACGCCGAGGATCACGAGCAGCGACAGGAACAGCCCGAGCGTCGCGGTCGTCTGGATCCACGCGGTGTAGAAGCCGCGGCGGTTCGCCGGCGCATGCTCGGCGACGTAGGTCGCCGCACCGCCGTACTCGCCGCCGAGCGCGAGGCCCTGCAACAGCCGCATCGCGATGAAGATCACGGGCGCGGCGATGCCGATCGACGCATAGCCGGGCAGGAAGCCGACCACGAACGTCGAGAGGCCCATGATCACGATCGTCACGAGGAACGTGTGCTTGCGTCCGACCATGTCGCCGAGCCGGCCGAACACGATCGCGCCGAACGGGCGTACCGCGAAGCCGGCCGCAAAGCCGAGCAGCGTGAAGATGAACGCGGCGGTCGGATTGACGCCCGAGAAGAAGCTCTTGCTGATGTAGGCCGCGAGTGACCCGGCCAGGTAAAAGTCGTACCACTCGAACACGGTGCCGAGCGACGACGCGAAGATCACCTTCTTCTCTTCGCCCGTCATCGGCGAGTGCGAAATTTGCCCGCCTAACGTTGCCATGAATCGTCTCCAAGTCCCTTGATATAGATGTGCGGCCGCCTTGGGTGGGCGGGCCTGTCGACGATTATTGGCACGGAAACTTACGGCGCACTGACTCGCGCGGATAAAACGACTGCGTGTTAACCCGCGGCGAATCGCGGGCTTTCGGCCTCGATCGTGTCGCGAACGGGCGGTAAAGCGGTGGTTTCGGTGCGATCGCGGCGGTGCGCCGCCGCCCGTGTCAGGGTTGATCCGGGGCGAATTCCGCCAGCGGCAGACTGATGCGCACGAGCGTGCCGGCGAGGCGGGGCGCCTGCTGGTAGACGTGATCGTCGAGCGTCAGCGTGCCGCCATGCTGCGTGGCGATCTCGCGCACGATCGCGAGCCCGAGGCCGCTGCCGTCGCCTTCACGGCCGAGGATCCGGTAGAAGCGCTCGACGACGCGCTCGCGTTCGGCGGCCGGGATGCCGGGCCCGGTGTCCTCGACTTCGAGATGCACGAACCGCGCCGCGGGCTCGGCGCGCACGCGCACCGTGATGCGGCCGCCTTCCGGCGTGTAGCGGATCGCGTTGTCGATCAGGTTGCCGAGCATCTCGCGCAGCATCACCGGATTGCCGTCGACGTCGAGCGGCGCGTCGTCCGGCGGGCCTTCGTAGCCGAGATCCATCCGTTTCGCGAGCGCGGCCTGCACCCAGTCGCGCACCGCGCGCCGCGCGAGCGCGGCGATCTCGACCGGCTCGAACGTGAGCCCGCTCGCGCGGTTCTCGGCGCGCGCGAGCGCAAGCAGTTGCGTGACGAGCCGCGCGGCCTGCTCGGAGCTCGTCGCGATCTGCTCGAGCGAGCGCTGCACGTCGGGCGGGACGGGGTGGCGCAGCGCGAACTCGGCCTGCGTACGCAGGCCCGCGAGCGGCGTCTTCATCTGGTGCGCGGCGTCGGCGATGAAGCGCTTCTGCAGCGCCATGTTCTGTTCGAGGCGCGCGAGCAGGTCGTTGAACGACGTGACGAGCGGTTCGATCTCGGGCGGTGCACGCTGCGCCTCGACGGGCGACAGGTCGTCGGGCCGCCGCGCGCGGATGTGCGCCTGCAGCGCGTTGAGCGGCGCGAGCCCGCGCGACAGCCCGAACCAGACGAGCAGGATCGCGAGCGGCAGGATCACGAACTGCGGCAGGATCACGCCCTTGATGATGTCGTTCGCGAGCGCGTTGCGCTTGTCGAGCGTCTCGCCGACCTGCACGAGCACGGGCTGCGTGCCGCTCGCTTGCGGCAGCGCGACTGTCGTATACGCGACGCGCACGTCGTTGCCGCGCAGCAGGTCGTCGCGAAACACGACGACGCCCGGCGGCGGGCGGTCCTCGTCGCGCGGCAGCGGCATGTCGGCTTCGCCCGCGACCAGCTCGCCGCGCGTGCCGAGCACCTGGAAGTAGACGCTGTCGACGTTGTCCGCACGCAGGAAGTCGCGCGTCTGTTCCGGCAGCGTCAGCTCGGCGACGCCGTTGACCGGGTGGATCTGCCGCGCGAGTACGTAGGCGTTGGTCTCGAGCGTGCGGTCGAACGGGCTGTTCGCGATCGTCTTCGCGACGAGATAGGTGACGGCGATGCTCATCGGCCACAGCAGCAGCAGCGGCGCGAGCATCCAGTCGAGGATTTCGCCGAACAGCGAGCGCGGGCGCGGGGCCTCGGCCGCATCGGTTTCGTCGGGTGGCGCGAACGGGTTCTCGTAGCGCGCGTCGCGTGCCTCGTCGGCGGCTGACGACGGCGCGCCGGTCGGGTGGCGGGAATGGGCCGGCGTGGCCATCGCGGCGACGCCCGGCTTCAGCGCAGCGGCGTGCCGGCCACCGCGGGCTGGGGCGCTGTCTTGTCGGCCGGCGCGGCGGGCGCGGCCTTTTCGAGGCAATAGCCGAGGCCGCGCACGGTCGAGATCCGTACGCCGCTTGGTTCGATCTTCTTGCGCAGCCGGTGCACGTAGACTTCGATCGCGTTGTTGCTGACTTCCTCGCCCCATTCGCACAGATGGTCGACGAGCTGCTCCTTCGACACGAGCCGGCCGATCCGCTGCAGCAGTACCTCGAGCAGGCCGAGCTCGCGCGCGGAGAGATCGAGCACATGATCGTTCGCATACGCGATGCGGCCGACCTGGTCGAACGCGAGCGAGCCGTGGCGCACGACGGTCGGGCCGCCGCCCGCGCCGCGCCGGGTCAGCGCGCGCACGCGCGCCTCGAGCTCGTTGAGCGCGAACGGCTTGGCCATGTAGTCGTCCGCGCCGAGGTCGAGGCCCTTCACGCGTTCGTCGACGCTGTCGGCGGCGGTCAGGATCAGCACGGGGAGGTTGGAATTGCGCGCGCGCAGGCGCTTGAGCACGTCGAGCCCGGACATTTTGGGCAGCCCGAGATCGAGGATCAGCAGGTCGAATGTCTGCATCGACAGCGCCGTATCGGCGTCGACACCGCTCTTCACGTGGTCGACCGCATAGCCCGATTGGCGGAGTGACCGGGTGAGGCCGTCCGCGAGTATGCTGTCGTCTTCGGCGATGAGAATTCGCATGTGGCTGACCGATGGCCGGCAGGGCGTTCGCGCCGGCGCGGCTGTCTCCGAAGTTATTCGTGTACAACGCCCTGCATTGCGGGCTTGCATAAAACACTGTTTTTTTATACAGTGTCTGCATTCGTGGGCGGCGCTTGAAAGCGGGCGCGCCTTTATCAGACGCTGCTCATCATAGCAAAGGACGATTCATGGAAGAAAGCAAGAAGGGCTCCGGGATGACCGCCGAGAAGAGCAAGGCGCTGGCGGCCGCACTCGCGCAGATCGAGAAGCAGTTCGGCAAAGGGTCGATCATGCGCATGGGCGACGGCGAGGTGGCTGAGGACATCCAGGTCGTCTCAACGGGTTCGCTGGGGCTCGACATCGCGCTTGGCGTCGGCGGCCTGCCGCGCGGCCGGGTGGTCGAGATCTACGGTCCGGAATCGTCCGGCAAAACCACGCTCACGCTGCAGGTCATTGCCGAACTGCAGAAGATCGGCGGTACGGCCGCGTTCATCGACGCCGAGCACGCGCTCGACGTCCAGTACGCATCGAAGCTCGGCGTGAACGTGCCGGAGCTGCTGATCTCGCAGCCGGACACCGGCGAGCAGGCACTTGAAATCACCGATGCGCTGGTGCGCTCGGGCTCGATCGACATGATCGTCATCGACTCGGTCGCGGCGCTCGTGCCGAAGGCCGAAATCGAAGGCGAGATGGGCGATTCGCTGCCGGGCCTGCAGGCCCGCCTGATGTCGCAGGCGCTGCGCAAGCTGACCGGCACGATCAAGCGCACGAACTGCCTCGTGATCTTCATCAACCAGATTCGTATGAAGATCGGCGTGATGTTCGGCAACCCGGAAACCACGACGGGCGGCAACGCGCTGAAGTTCTATGCGTCGGTGCGTCTCGACATCCGCCGGATCGGCTCGATCAAGAAGAACGACGAGGTGATCGGCAACGAAACCCGCGTGAAGGTCGTCAAGAACAAGGTGTCGCCGCCGTTCCGCGAAGCGATCTTCGACATCCTGTATGGCGAAGGCATTTCGCGCCAGGGCGAGATCATCGATCTCGGCGTGCAGGCGAAGATCGTCGACAAGGCAGGCGCCTGGTACAGCTACAACGGCGAGAAGATCGGCCAGGGCAAGGACAACGCGCGTGAGTTCCTGCGCGAGAATCCGGAAATCGCACGCGAGATCGAGAACCGAATTCGTGAATCGCTCGGCGTCGTCGCAATGCCCGATGGCGCAGGCAACGAAGCCGAGGCGATGAACGAAGAAGAGTGATGGTCGGGCGCCGAGGTCAGGCTGGCGAGCCGGAGGAGAATGACGCGCCCGAAACGGCGGGTCGCTCCGGCCGGCGAGCCGGATCCTCGGGCGCCGATCGGCGGGGCGCTGGCAGCAACGCCGCGAACCGCACCGCGACGAGGGCATCCGACGATGCCCTCGTTTCGTTTGAGATTGCCGCGCCGGACGATCCGTTCGACGACGATGAATCGTTCGACGCGCACGACCGGTCCCGCCGTCGCGTGTCGGGCGTCAGCTTCCCGGGCGATCGCGCATCCGATGCGTCGGCGCCCGCCAAGGAAGACGTCTATACGCGCAGCAGCCAGCATCCGCGCCGCACGCGCCGTGCGGCCGGCGCTGCATCAAGCGCTGCTTCCGGCGACGATCCGGGCGCCGGCGGGCGCAAGTCGTCGAAGCCGCCGCGTTCGTTGAAGGGCCGAGCGCTCGGCTATCTGTCCCGGCGCGAATACAGCCGCACGGAACTCGCGCGCAAGCTCGCGCCCTACGTCGGCGAAGACGAATCCGTTGAACCGGTGCTCGATGCGCTGGAGAAGGAAGGCTGGCTGTCCGACGCGCGCTTTGCCGAGAGTCTCGTGCATCGCCGCGCGTCGCGCGTCGGCGTCGCACGCATCGTCAGCGAACTGAAGCGCCATGCAGTCGGCGACACCCTCGTCGAGGAAGTGAACGCGCAGTTGCGTGAGACCGAATGGACGCGTGCACAGGCTGTCTGGCGCAAGAAATTCGGTGCACTGCCGCAAACGCCGGCCGAGCGTGCGAAGCAGGCACGCTTTCTCGCCGCGCGCGGCTTCTCGAGCGCGACCATCGTGAAGTTGCTGAAGGTCGGCGACGATTTTTCGATCGACGACTGATCGCTCCGGTCGCGCGCGTGGCGCGCGATTTTGCTGCAATGCAATCGCTTCCGGACAGGCGGGAATACCCGCCGTCGCGTCAAACTGTCTCAAATACCCGATATGCTAAAATCCACGGGTTTTCCTCTTCGGCCTCAACCTCCAGCATGCCGCTATCCGAGCCCGTGCCCCGTCAGTTGCGACATCGACGCGCAATCCGAGCGGAAGCTTACGAGCGCGACGACGGCTTGTGGGATATCGAAGCCTGCCTGACCGACCACAAGCCGCGCGATGTCGCGCTTGCGTCGGGCATCCGGCCCCAAGGCCTGCCGATCCACGAACTCTGGCTGCGCGTGACTATCGATCGTGAACTCAATGTCGTCGACGCCGAAGCGTCTTCGGAATGGGTGCCCTATCCCGGTCAGTGTCAATCCGCCCCTCCCGCCTATCGGGCCCTCATCGGGCTCAATCTCTTCCGACATTTCCGCCGCGATGCGAACCGACTGCTGTCCGGTGTCGCGGGCTGCTCCCATCTCACCGAACTGTGCGCCGTGCTGCCGACGGCAGCGATCCAGGCGTTCGCCGGTGACGTATGGAACGTGCGTGAGGAGGGCGGCGAAGGGCCGGATCACGACGGCGTGCCCGACGAACCGCCTTTTCAGCTCGGCCGCTGCCGTGCGCTGCGGTTCGACGGCGAGGTCGTGCGGCAGTACTACCCGCGCTGGTATGGCGCGAGCCGGCCGGACGTGCCTGCTCGGGACATGCCCGTTCGGGACATGCCCGTCCGGGACGGAACGAAGGAATGAACGGAAATCATTCGAAGAAGCGTCTTAAGCGACTTTTCATCCAACTCTCAGACTGAAGGGAATCACGCATGAAGATTCACGAGTACCAGGGTAAGGAAATCCTGCGGAAATTCGGAGTCGCGGTACCGCGCGGCAAGCCGGCGTTCTCGGTGGACGAGGCCGTCAAGGTGGCGGAAGAGCTGGGCGGCCCGGTTTGGGTCGTGAAGGCTCAGATTCACGCGGGTGGCCGTGGTAAGGGCGGCGGCGTGAAGGTGGCGAAGTCGATCGAGCAGGTTCGCGAATACGCGAACCAGATCCTCGGCATGCAGCTCGTCACGCACCAGACCGGTCCGGAAGGCCAGAAGGTCAACCGTCTGATGATCGAAGAAGGCGCCGACATCAAGCAGGAACTGTATGTCAGCCTCGTCGTTGATCGCGTGTCGCAAAAGATCGTTCTGATGGGTTCGAGCGAAGGCGGCATGGACATCGAAGAAGTTGCCGAAAAGCACCCGGAACTGATCCACAAGGTCATCGTCGAGCCGTCGACCGGCCTGCTCGACGCCCAGGCCGACGACCTCGCCGCGAAGATCGGCGTGCCGGCTGCTTCGATTCCGCAAGCGCGTGCCATCCTGCAAGGCCTGTACAAGGCATTCTGGGAAACCGACGCGTCGCTGGCTGAAATCAACCCGCTGAACGTCTCCGGCGACGGCAAGGTCATCGCACTCGACGCGAAGTTCAACTTCGACTCGAACGCGCTGTTCCGTCATCCGGAAATCGTCGCGTACCGCGATCTGGACGAAGAAGATCCGGCTGAAATCGAAGCCTCGAAGTTCGACCTCGCGTACATCTCGCTCGACGGCAACATCGGCTGTCTCGTGAACGGCGCAGGCCTCGCGATGGCGACGATGGACACCATCAAGCTGTTCGGCGGCGAACCGGCGAACTTCCTGGACGTCGGCGGTGGTGCGACGACCGAGAAGGTCACGGAAGCGTTCAAGCTGATGCTGAAGAACCCGGACCTGAAGGCGATCCTCGTGAACATCTTCGGCGGCATCATGCGCTGCGACGTGATCGCGGAAGGCGTGATCGCCGGTTCGAAGGCCGTGAACCTGAAGGTGCCGCTCGTCGTGCGCATGAAGGGCACGAACGAGGACCTCGGCAAGAAGATGCTGGCCGATTCGGGCCTGCCGATCATCTCGGCGGACAGCATGGAAGAAGCTGCGCAGAAGGTCGTCACGGCTGCCGAAGGCAAGTAACGCTATCGAATACGCATGGCGGCGCGGCAGATACGCGACGCCAATCGAACAGAGGTCAAAATACATGTCGATTCTGATCAACAAGGACACGAAGGTCATCACGCAGGGCATCACCGGCAAAACCGGTCAGTTCCATACGCGCGCCTGCCGTGAATATGCAAACGGCCGCGAAGCATTCGTCGCGGGCGTGAACCCGAAGAAGGCCGGCGAAGATTTCGAAGGCATTCCGATCTACGCAAGCGTCAAGGAAGCGAAGGAAGAAACCGGCGCGACCGTGTCGGTCATCTACGTTCCGCCGGCAGGCGCTGCCGCTGCGATCTGGGAAGCGGTCGAAGCCGATCTGGATCTCGCGATCTGCATCACGGAAGGCATCCCCGTGCGCGACATGATCGAAGTGAAGGACCGCATGCGCCGCGAAGGCCGCAAGACGCTGCTGCTCGGGCCGAACTGCCCGGGCACGATCACGCCGGACGAACTGAAGATCGGCATCATGCCGGGTCACATCCACCGCAAGGGCCGCATCGGCGTCGTGTCGCGTTCGGGCACGCTGACGTATGAAGCCGTTGCGCAGCTGACGGCACTCGGCCTCGGCCAGTCGTCGGCAGTCGGTATCGGCGGCGACCCGATCAACGGTCTGAAGCACATCGACGTGATGAAGATGTTCAACGACGATCCGGATACGGATGCGGTCGTGATGATCGGCGAAATCGGTGGTCCGGACGAAGCCAATGCGGCCGAGTGGATCAAGGCCAACATGAAGAAGCCGGTCGTCGGCTTCATCGCGGGCGTCACGGCGCCTCCGGGCAAGCGCATGGGCCACGCCGGCGCGCTGATCTCGGGCGGTGCGGATACGGCCGAAGCGAAGCTGGAAATCATGGAAGCGTGCGGCATCACCGTCACGCGCAACCCGTCGGAGATGGGCCGCCTGCTGAAGGCAGCGCTGTAATATTTCCGCGTGGGTTCGTCCTGCAGAAAACGCCGGCTTTGCCGGCGTTTTTTGTTATGCTCGCGCAATGAATTCGTAAGCACCGGGCATGCATCGCGCATGTGCCGGCGATGAACCGGGCCGCCCGCCAAGCGGCCACTGTCCTGCACATCACCCCATGCTCGAATTCCTGACGTCGTTGCACTGGGGCGCCGTTCTCCAGATCGTCATCATCGACATCCTGCTCGGCGGCGACAACGCGGTCGTGATCGCGCTCGCTTGCCGCAACCTGCCGGCGAACCAGCGCTTGCGCGGCGTCGTCTGGGGTACCGCGGGGGCGATCCTGCTGCGCGTTGCGCTGATCACGTTCGCGGTCGCGCTGCTCGACGTGCCATTCCTGAAGATCGGCGGCGGGCTGCTGCTGCTGTGGATCGGCGTCAAGCTGATGGCGCCGGCCGCCGACGCGCACGACCACATCAAGCCGGCCGACCGGCTGTGGGAGGCCGTGAAGACGATCGTGATCGCCGATGCGGTGATGAGCCTCGACAACGTGATCGCGATCGCCGGCGCCGCCGAGCAGGCCGACCCGTCGCAGCGGATCGCGCTCGTGATCTTCGGGCTCGTCGTCAGCGTGCCGATCATCGTTTGGGGCAGCACGCTGGTGCTGAAACTCCTCGACCGCTTCCCCATCGTCGTAACACTTGGCGCCGCGCTGCTCGGCTGGATCGCGGGCGGGCTGATCGTGCACGATCCGGTCGGCGACCGCTGGCCGGTGCTCGATACGGCGCCCGCGATCTACGGCGCGAGCATGGCCGGCGCGCTGTTCGTCGTGGCGGCCGGCTACGCGCTCAGGCGCCGCCGCGGCGTACCGGGCGCGCACTGACGCTGGCCGTTCGGCCGACTGCCGGGTTCGCGGCCCGCTGGCTACGATCGAGACGCCTGCCTTTGACGGCAGGCGTTTTTCGTTTCCGGAGCCTGCCATGTTCGAAGCTTTTTCCGTTTCCCTGTTCCGTCGCGTTGCCGCCGATCTGCGGCGCGCGAGCCGGCCGTCGCCGCGCTGGCGGCCGGCCGGCTTCACGTTGATCGAGTTGATGATCGTGCTGGCGATCGTCGGCGTGGTCGCGGCCTATGCGATTCCCGCGTACCAGGACTACCTCGCGCGTTCGCGCGTCGGCGAGGGGCTCGCGCTCGCGTCGTCCGCGCGGCTCGCGGTTGCCGACAACGCGGCGAGCGGCGCGAGCCTCGACGGCGGCTACAGCCCGCCGGCCGCGACCCGCAACGTCGAATCGGTGGTCATCGACGGCGAGACCGGCCAGATCACGGTCGCGTTCACGACCCGCGTCGCCGCGGCCGGCACGAATACGCTGGTGCTCGTGCCGTCCGCGCCCGACAAGGCCGACACACCCACCGCGCGCGTGGCGCTCAAAAAGGGCGCGATGCAAGCCGGTGCGATTGCGTGGGAGTGCTTTGCCGCCGGCAAGGATGCGTCGTCGCTGCCGGCACCGGGGGCCGGGCCGCTGCCGGGCGCCGCCGCGACGCTGCCTGCGAAATATGCGCCCGCGGAGTGCCGCGCATAGCGCCGGCGGAGGAGGAGGGCGGCACGCCGGCCGCCGCTTCGGCCGGCCGGGCCGGTCGCGCGGCGTCGGGTGGCCGTGCGACGGCCCCGCACAGAGGGGGGAAAGTTTTGTATAGTGCGCCGGTTGCTGACATCCGGTTCGCTCATGCCTTCTACTTTTTCCCGTTCGTTGTCGCTCGTTGCGCTGGCTGTCGCCCTGATCGTGCCGTACGCGATCACGAATCACACGTATCCGATCCCGACCTTCTATTCCGAGTTTTCCGCGCTGGTGCTGTATCTGCTGGTGGGGCTGTCGGTCGTTCTGCTCGTGCGGACGAGCGGTTCGGACGAGCCGTTTGCCGCGCCGGCCGCGTTCGTCGTGCCGCTCGGGTTTGCCGCGGTGCTCATCGCGCAGGTCGCGCTGATGCCGCTCAAGGTGCCGTCGATGAACTGGCTGGCGGCCGGCTACCTCGCCGCCGCGCTGGTCGCGATGCAGGCCGGCTACGCGCTCGCGCGCGACGGGTTGGCCGAAACCGTCTCGCGGATGATGGCCGGTGCGCTGCTCGTCGGCGGCGTGTTCGCGGTCGGAACGCAGATCGTGCAGTTGTTCCACCTCGAGTCGGCCGTATCGCCGTTCGTCGTGATGTACAACGTCACGGTCGATCGCCGCCCGTACGGCAACATGGCGCAAGCGAACCATCTGGCCACCTATATCGCGTTCGCGCTCGCGGGCGCGCTGTATCTCGTGCAGACGCGCCGGCTCGCGGTGTGGGCGTGGTTTGTGCTGTCGATCGTGCTGTCGGTCGGTCTCGCGCTGACGGTGTCGCGCGGGCCGTGGCTGCAAGTCGCGGTGATGGTCGTCGCGGGCTTCTGGATGGCGTGGCTCGAATCGCGCCGCGCGCCGGGCAATACGCGTGCGTGGCTGATGCCGGTCGTGCTCGCGGTTGCGTTCATCGCGGTGAACGTCGCGGTGCGCTGGGCCAACCTGCACTATCACCTGAATCTCGCGGAGTCGGCGGCCGACCGGATGCGCGACGCGGGGCAGATCGCGCCGCGCCTCGCACTGTGGAAGTACGGGCTCGCGATGTTCCGCGAGCATCCGCTGCTCGGCGTCGGCTGGGGCGAATTCCCGTCGCACCAGTTTGCGCTCGTGCGCACGCTGGGTGGCGTCGAGATCGCGAACAACTCGCACGACATCTTCATCGACCTGCTCGCGAAGTCCGGTCTCGCCGGCCTTGGCGTGCTCGTCGTCACGCTCGTGATGTGGTTCGTGCGTGCGCTGCGCGCGCCGCAGTCGAGCACGCGCGTGTTCGGCTTCGCGCTGATCGGCATCCTGCTGATGCATGCGCTGGTCGAGTACCCGCAGCAGTACATGTTCTTCCTGCTGCCGGCGATGTTCGTGATCGGGTTGCTCGACGTGAAGCCGCTGCGCATCCTGCCGGGCCGCGCGGCATTCGGGCTGTTCGCGGTGCTGTCGTTCGGCGGCGTGCTGGCGACAGTACCGGTGCTGCGCGACTACCAGCGCGCGGAAGTGCTGTATTACGGCAACGACCCGGCCGCGCAGTACCGCGATGCACCGTCGCTGCTGTTCGGCGCATGGGGCGATTACGGTGCGGCGACGCTGCTGACGATTTCGGCGGCAGACCTGCCGGCCAAGCTTGCCGCGCATGAGCGCGCGATCGCGCTGCTGCCCGGCGAGACGGTGCTGCGCCGCTATGCGGCGCTGCAGGCGCTGGCGGGCCGCGAAGCCGACGCGCTCGATACCGTCGCGCGCCTGCATGTGTTTGCGAAGGAGCTGAAGGACTGGCCGCAACAACTGGCCCTGCTGTACAGGCTATGCGACCAGCAGCCGGCGCTGAAGGCATTCAAGGCGGCCGTCGTCGCGAAGTACGGGGAAGTACCGGCCGATGCGGCCGACGACTCGGACGACGACGATTCGGAGTAAGACGCGCAGCGGCCGCCGGAACGGGGAATTCCGGCGTTTGCCGCATCGCGAGGCATGACAGCGAAAGGCGCCGAGCAGATCGGCCCGTCGTGAACCGCGAATCCGGCCGCGTATCGATTACTTCGCGAATGGCGCGGATTCAGGTCGAAGGCTTGTCGATTCGCGTCAACCATTGTCAAATCGGCGCCGCTGGCCGGACGGCGCGTGCACAATGCGCGAAAGCGCTCGTGTGCCGGCCCGCGTGGGGCACGGGGCCGGCGCGAATACATGCCACGCCCCGGCTATCCGGGAAGCCCGCCAAGCAGGATCGCGGCCGAGCATCGATCGGCCGTGCGGCCGTAACGGGGCGCCGGTCCGATGGCCGCGGCGCAGTGCGACGCGCGTAATGCGAAGGCGATGTCTTCCGGTGAGCGGTGCGTTCGTCCAGAACAGTGCTGAAGAACGATATTCGACCATGGCTATTCGCTCGACCTACCTGATCCTGCCCGCCGTCGCGATGCTGTTTTCCGGCTGCGCGATGCTGTCGTCGTCGCAGGAAAGCAAGCTGACCTGCCACATTCCGCGCGCCGTCTATCCGGACACTGCGAAGCCGCTCACGCGTCCGGCAACCGTGCTCGTGCGTGCGTTGATGACGACGTCCGGCGAAGCGCAGAACGTCACCGTGACGACGAGCAGCCGCAATGCGGCGGCCGATCGTGCGGCCGTCGACGCGATGACGCACGCGAGCTGCGTGCAGACGGGTGCGACCGCGAATCCGTTCCTGCTGACCCAACCGTTCGTATTCGAGCCGCAACGCGGCCAGTGATGCGCGGACGGCGCGCGCTGCGCGCCGCTTTCCGTCGGGTATTGTCTCTGTCCGGCCGCGCCGTTTCGCGCGGCCGTCGAAAGTCGATACGCGCGGTCATCGCGCCGCGCGTGCCCGATGTTCAGTGCTGCGGCATCAGGTTCGCGCCGCGGCAGGCCTGTTCGGCCGAATTGTGCAGCCCGAGCATCGTGAACCCGTTGCGCTCCTGGCGAATCAGCGCATAGCGCCGCGCGACGGTTTCCCCGCTCTTGCCCGTCAGATCGAGTTCGACCTGAAAGCGATCCTTGCTGTCCGAGCAGCCGCGCACGGGGCCGTACGCGAAGCCGGTATCAGGCGCCTTGCTTTCCGTGTTGAACGCCTGCCGGGCTTTCAGCGCGGCCGCTGCGGCGGCGGGCTCGCTCCATTCGCGCGCAAGCGCATCGTCCACCTTCAGCCATTCGTCGACGAAATCGCGGCCGTTGAGCGCCGCGGGCTGCACGCGTTGCACGGTGTCGCCGTCGACGCGGTAGCGGAAGATGCCCAGCCGCGTCATGACTTCGCTGTCGAGCGAGCCGACCGTCGTGCGCAGTTCGAAGCCGTCTGGGCGCACCTTGAAACGGATCGCGTCGTCGTCGATCACGTAGCCGTGTTCGGTATGGAGCAGCGTGCGTTGCGCGGTCGGGCCGTCTGCCGGTGCAAGGACGTCCGCGCCGAACCGGCTCCAGCGCGACGAGCACCACGGCGTGCCGTGGACGACCGCGACCTGCCCGCCGGGCAGCGCCGAGAACCAGAAGCCGCCGCCGTAGGCGCCGCCGATGTCCTTGTAATCGTCGGCCTGCCAGCGCAGCACGCGCCGCCAGCCGCCGTTTTCCCATGCGTACGCGGTGAGCAGGTTGTCGTCGCCGCACGCGATGTCGAAGCTGGCGCGCACGAAGAGGAGCGGGCGGGACGTGCCGCCGCGTTCGACGTCGACTTCCGGATTGCGGCCGAACGCCGATTCGCCGTTTTTCAGCGCGGCCGACTGGGTCGATTGGGCCGGCACGCCGAGCGCGGCCGCGAGTGTGCGTTTCAGTGCAGCCGGTTCGACGTGTTCGTCGCTGCACGCGAGCCGCGCGTCGATCGCGCCGACGAGCGCCTGCTTGTACGCGCGAAGCGCGTCGCGCAGCGGCGGCGAGATATCGACGTTGCCGCCACCGTCGCCTTGCGGATTGCGGACCTGTTGCACGCGGTGCTGCGCGTCGATTGCCGCGAGCGCGGCGGTGTCGGCGGCGGGGCAGGTGCCGGCGGCGAAGGCGGCGGCCGGCAAGGCGGCGACACACAGCGAGAGCGCGGCGTAATGCAGCGTTTTCATCATCGAATGGTTTCTCAGGTTGTAGCGAGGGAGTTTAGTCTTTTGAAACGACGGCATTTCGCATCGGGAACGACAGCTTCTTCAGTCTCGCACCGAGAAGCGAATAGAGCGTGTTCGTATCCGGGTCGAAGTACTTGCTGCGATAGATCGTCTCGTCGTCAAACTGCTTCCAGGTCTTGCCCGCGTCAGTGCTACTGAACATCTGGGCGACCGGTGGATCGTCGATTGCCTGCTTGGGATCGATCGCGTACACGAGCAGCAGGCCATCGCGGCCCACGTCGAGGCCACCCAGAATGAGCTTCTTGTCAAACGTCGCCAATTGCCGGACGTGCTCGGGTTGCGCGTTCGTCCATGAGGAAAGTGCGCCGGTCCGGTGTCCGCGATCCCGTGTGGCGTCGATGTCGCTCTCATTGTCGAGGCGGGACAGCACGTAAAGCGCGTAGCTCCCGGCCGTGGCAGGCGTCGACGCGAGCTGGACGACTGACTGGTTCGGCAGGACGGCATCCGGAACGAACGCCTGCTGATCCGGGGCGAGCCGATATATGACGCTGCGGGCAGGGGCCGTGGCTGATCGATCAACGTGGTAAGCCACTCGCAGTACGCCATCCGGGCCAAGGTTCACGCCTTTGAACTTGCGCCGAGTTTCACCGGGGACAATCGCGCCCGGCGGTGGCGCAATCTGCTTCCAGGATTCGCCGCCGTCCGATGTGCGTCGGACGGTAGGGCCCCAGCCGATCGCGTAGCCGTGCTGCGCATCGATGAAAAGGAATTGTTCGATATCTTCGTGCTCGGGCCATTCGAGCCGTGACCAGTGGTGGCCGCCGTCGAGCGATTTCCAGACCCGGGTTTGCTGCGGGACGAGATCATCTGCAGTCTGCGGAGACGTGTAGCTTATCCAGCCGGCACTGATCAAGTGGATGTTCCCGTCCCGCGAATGCCACCACGCGGTGTGCTGGCCGGGCGCCTGAAAGAAGCGCTGCAGCCCGTGATCGATCGTACCGCGGAAAAAATTCGCGGTTCGTCGATTCAGCGTTTCTCCCGCATTGTTCATCCATGCTTCAGTGGGTTCGGCGACCATCGGGTCTTTCAACTCGCTGGCAGGCTTCAACGTAATCACGGGATCGGAGACCGTGAGCGACATGATCGCGCTGCCATTGAGGTAGAAATCCCCGCCACCCACCGGCGGGTCCGGCCACATGACCTCCGACGAAACGGTTTCCCATCGAGCGCCGGTGCTTTCGTACAGAAAACTCAGCGCGGCGCTGCCGAGCGCGATGGCAGCCAGTCGCTTCAAAATGGACAGATTTCGCATGGGGACCGGCGGAAGTCGACGGAGGAATTCGGATTGGCGCTTGACTGGCCTCGAGCGCGACGGCTTTCTCGATCACTGAAACGTGCCGTTGTGTTTGCTCGTAAGACGGGTCATGTCGCAGGCTTCGTCGAGCTCTTCGGACGCAGCCCGCGCCAAGCACATCGGGCGGCAATCAGAATTGCCGCTTCCTCAGCGTGTAGGCAAACACCGAGTAGAGCGTATTCGATTCCGGGTCAAAGTAGCCGCCCTGCGAAGCCTTGTCGGTGGTCTGCTGCCACGTCTTGCCGTCGTCGGTGCTGCTAATGGTCAGGTCGATGGGCGAGCCACCGCCGTTGGCGGTGTTTGGATCGGTCGCGTGGACAAGCAGGACGCCGTTGCGCCCCGCGCTCAGTCCGTTGAGCGTCAAGCGATCTTCGAATGTGTGCAACTGCCGGATGTGATCGGGGTGCTCGCTGGTCCAGGTTGAAAGGGTACCTGCACCATGGCCGCCACCGGATTCACTACTCGCGCGTGACAGCGCATACAGGGCGTAATCCCGAGAGGGTGCCGGCGGTGATTCGAGGCTGACGACGACTTGTCCGGGCAGCACCGCTTCCTGGGTGAAGTCCTGCTGATCCCAGCCGAGCCGACTGACGATGCCGGCCAGTTGCGGATGCTCGGCGTTGGCGCCCTGATAGGCAACGCGCAATGTGCCGTCCGGGCCGAGGTTGGTACCGTCGAAAGTTCTGCGCGGCTTGCCCTGGACGATCGCGCCTGGAGGCGCCTTGATTGCCTGCCACGATTGGCCGCCGTCTGCCGTTCGCCAGACACGCGGCCCCCAGCCGATCGCGTAGCCACGTTGAGCGTCGATGAACAGCAACCGGCTGATGTTATGGTCCGCCTGCCATTGGAGTTGGGACCAGTGCTGGCCTCCATCGCTCGATTTCCAGAGCTTGGTGGTCTGAGGGACCGCGCCGTCGTCGGGGCGAGGCGCCTTGTAATCCATCCAGCCGGTACTGACGTACAGGACACGCCAGTCGGGCGAGTACCACCATGACGCGGTCTGGCCCGGCTGCCGGAAGTGGAGTGCGACGTTGCCGCCCAAGGTGCCGCGCAGGAAACTGACGGTGGACCGGTTCAGGCGCTCGTTCGAGTCGTCCATCCACGGTTCGGCGAACTCCGCGACGTCAGGGTTCTTCTGCTCGCTTTCCGGCTTGAACGTGAGTTCCGGTCTCGCAACCTTCAATGACATGAAGTCGTTACGTTGCACGCGAAATGCGCCCGCGCCGTACGGCTTGTCGTTGCGCATGAATTCGGTCGATACCGTTTTCCACCCTGAAGTCATTTCCGTATATCCGTAAATAGCGATCGGCAGAACAAGAACGCATCCCGCGATCAAAAGCCATCGTTTGCCTTTTCGCATGTCACTTCACCAGCAGCCTTCCGAGCGCCTTGCCGACCGGATCGTCGACATCCCATTCCTCGGCCTTGTTCCGGAGAACGGGGATGGCCGAATCGCGAGCCTGCCCCCACGTTCTTCCGTCACCCCATTCCTGGATGTTCGGACGCATCCCGATCTTGACGAGATCCATGATCGGCAGGTCCGCCAATCCTCCGTCGAGGTAGGCCATCGGGTGCGTCTTGAACGCGAACTCCTTGAATTTTTCGTTGTTCATTTCCAGTTCGAATTGCGGCCAGGTCATATCGACTCCACCGTTTCCCGGTGTTGGGCTGGCCATCTGGATCGTGTTGCCCATCATGTTCTGGTTCAGGCCGTCTTCCATGTTGGCCTGGAGAAGCTTCCGAGCCTTGTTCAACCACGCTTTTCCCTGGGCGGACAGTCGCGGGAGGAGGTTGGCGCCGTAGTCGGAGCAATAGTAGTAGCCGTAGCTGATGTAGTAATCGGGCGGGTTATGTCCGCATCCGATATGACGCATCATGAAGTTTCCATGCCGCGACCAGTCGGAATCCGAACTGCCGGGCTCGATCAGTTGCTCGCGCCGATGCAGGAGGCGGTGCGCGACATCGGAGTCGGTCCATGGATCCCACGAGAGGGCGAAGCCCTTGATGGTCGACCAAATGCTCGACATACTGACCTTTTCAACCGTTTCAAGATAGGCGCCGTGAAGCGGTCGATAGTAGAACGGGCAGGTGCCGACGATCCATTTCGGCGCCGGCGTTACATGCTTGTCGCAAATGTTGATCTCTACCTTCGGCCGATCCTTGTACCCCGTCGGCGTCAGCATCCCCGAGCCGGTGCCGAGCACCTTGTCCTGTTGTCCGTCAGCCATTCGATTTCCCTAGAAACTTGACGACGACGTCATGCGGCACGTGGCTCTGTGTGAGCCCCGTCTCACCCGCCGCGTTGGTGACGCCTTCCGAGAGCAGCTTGCCGTTCGAGAACATCTGGTACCGCGTGTTCGCGACCGGAATGTCGGTGCCGGCCCAGTGCGCGATGAACGCCTGATCGTAGTTGCCGGTCGAGTTCGGCAGCGTCGGCATGGTTTGCGACAGGTGCGTGGGGCCGCTGAACGCATGCTGCGCACCCTTGATGTCGATCTTGCCGGGCGCGTGCACTTCGATGTTGCCGCCCGCGATGCGGATGTAGGCGCCGCCGGACGTCAGCAGGATTTCCTTCGCCGCGGCGCCTTCGATCGACTCGGTGACCGCCATCAGCTTCAGCGCCTTCTGCGCGGTCAGCTCGATGTTGTCCGCGTGCGCCTGGACTTCGACCTTGCCCTTGCCCGCGAACAGTTTCATCCCCGCGTTCTGCGCGAACAGGCTGATGCGGTCGAGGACGCTCGCGATCAGCGACTTTCCGGCGGCGACGTGCGTGCTTTGCCCGCTGACGAGATTGATGTGCCGGTCCGCGGCAAGCTGCGTGGACTGCTGCGTGGACATCCCGATGCCGGCCGGGCTGCCGAACAGCATCACCGGCTCCTTGAACGCATTGGCGCTGCCGGTTCCGCCGCCGGCAGTTCGGCCGCCCGACGCACTGCCGCTCACGCTGTTCTGCGTCGCGTCGGTGAACTGCTTCAGCGCCGAGTGGCCGGGGTCGAGCGACTCGCCCTGATGCTGTGCGCTGACATCCGACATCGCCTCCATCAGGCCTTCCGCGCGAACGAGTTGCTGTTGCGTCTCCTCGACGTCGAGCGGTTGGCTTGCCGGCTGTTTCGGATGCGTCGTGACGTACAGGCCGCGATTCGCGCGCACGGCGCCAAATGCGTCGGACCGCAGGTCGAAGCCGCTGCCGAGATAGCTGCCGCGGTTGTTGCCCGTGTGGTCGATCAGGTAGCCGAGGTGCAGGTGTGCGTTGGTCTGGCTGCTGTACAGGTGCACGCGGTTCTGCGATGTCGCGTCGTCGAGCACCAGCTGGTTGTAGCCGGCGCCCGCGTATTCCTTGGACCGGTATCCGGACAGGATCCCGTTGGTGTGCCACTGCGGGCTCGTCGCGCCGTTGTACAGCTTGCCGACGATGATCGGGCGATCGCAGTCGCCGCCGAGGAAATCGACCAGCACCTCCTCGCCGCTGCGGTGCGGGTGAACGGCGCCGTAGCCATTGCCCGAATCCGACGTCACGGCACGCAGCCAGCACGATGCCTTCTCGTCGCCGTCGTTGAGGCGGTCCCAATGGAAGCGGACCTTGACCCGGTTGAGTTCGTCGGTATGGACTTCCTCGCCTTGCGGTGCGACGACGATCGCCGATTGCAGGTGCATCGGCGGTTTCGCATGTTCGAGCGGGCTGCGGAACGGCACGGTCGTGCGCTGCGCTTCGACGTTGATCCGGAAAAAGCCCTCGCTGCCGTCAGGATGGCGAACGCGCGACCGGTCGGCACCGCCGGCTTGCACGATGCTGCCGACCTCGGCCTGCAGGCTGTGCGGGAAGGCGGCCTCGCCGTCACCGACGGGCAGGTTGTTGACGATGATCCATGCCGTCTCGATCACGGCGAATTCGCGCTGGCCGGCATCGTCCTTGTCGTGTTCGGGGTGATCCGCGAACTCGAACGTGCGTCCCGCGTCCATGCGCCGCACACCGCCGACGCCGTGAAAGCGCTTCGCGTGCGACTCCTGCTCCTCCATCCAGATCTTCGACAGATGATCGCCGCGGGACTGCTCGGGGTACGTGTAGGCGCCCGTGTATTCGTAGACTTCGAGCTGCTGCGGCAGGTCACCCTGGTTCGCGATCGTCGGCGTATGGGTCGCTTTCGGATTCGACGCGGTGGGCGGCTGCTTGTAGTCGAACGTGCGCGTGGTGCGCTCGACGCTTCGCAGCGTACGCGTACCGGAAAACTGGACGAGCGTGTCGGCTTCGTCGCCCGTGCCTGCATGATGAAAGCGCACGGTTCGCGGCGACAGCGCGGGCAATGCGTCGATGCGGTCGACGATGACGAGCTGATGCGACTTGCCGTCCTTGTCCTGTTCCCAGAAGCCGTACAGGCCTTCCGATTCCATCAGGCGATGCACGAAATTCCAGTCGTCTTCGTATTGCATGCAGAACGAGCGGGACGGCAGCGGCTGGTAGAGCCTGAAGGTGAAGCGACCCTTGGCCTGCGGATGCTGGTTCAGCACGTCGGTGATGATGTCGTCCGCGGACCGGTCCTGCCAGATGCGCTGATCGCGGCGGAACTTCAGGAAGTGCAGGAACGACGCAAAGACGATCTGATAGTGTGTGACGCCGCTGTCCGATCCGAGCCGGCGGGCGGCATGTACGTAGCCGTGGTGAGGCGCGTACGACTGGTCGGCCTGCTGGATCCACAGCGTTACCGGCTGCGCGATCAGTTTCTTGAGTTCGAGGTTGTCGGATACCGAGACGGTATCGACAGTGAACTCGAAATGACGCCCGAGCCGCGAGCGTCCCTTGACGCGATGCGGCAGCAGGACGTCGGGGCCGAGCGGCGTATCCAGTTTGACAAGCCGTTCATGCTGAACCGGTCCGGCCAGCAACGCGCTTCTTAACTCTTGCGAATTCATCACCAGTGCTCGCTCTTTTTGTGCTGGTTCGCACGCTCTCTCGTGCAGAATTCAATAATTGTATGAGATAACCGGTTTTATCTCGAATTTGCCGGCTGGCGGCGTCCCGGCCGGTCAACCCGCGACGTCTTCCGCCTTCCAGTCCCCCGACTTCCCGCCGCGCTTTTCCCGCACGCTCACCTCGGTGATCACCATCCCGCGATCGACCGCCTTGCACATGTCGTAGACGGTCAGCAGCCCGACCTGCACGGCGGTCAGCGCTTCCATCTCGACGCCGGTCCGGCCGAACGTCTCGACCTGCACGACGCAGTGCACGCCCGGCAGCGCATCGTCGAGTTCGAAGTCGACGGCCACGCGCGTCAGCGCGAGCGGGTGGCACAGCGGAATGAGGTCGGCCGTGCGCTTGGCGCCCTGGATGGCCGCGATGCGCGCGACGCCGAGCACGTCGCCTTTCTTTGCCTTGCCGTCGCGGATCAGCGCGAACGTGGCCGGCAGCATCCGGATCGTGCCGCGCGCGATCGCGATGCGTTGGGTTTCCTGCTTGCCGCCGACGTCGACCATGTGCGCATGGCCGGCGGCATCGAAATGGGTGAGTCCTGACATGTCATGCTCCGTCTCAACGGGCGCTTATCATAGCAGCGGCGTTCGCGTCGCCGGGGGCGCAGATGACGCATGCGCGGTACGAGACAGTCGCGCATGCGCCGGTACAATGACCCGAATATTCAGACCAAACGCCGCGATGCGCGCCCGGCGCGCGGGACGGCGTCGTTTTCATCCTGCCATGCGTGTCAAACAGTTGCTTGCCGTGTCGCTGTCGGTAGCGCTCGCATTGCCGCCGAGCGGCCATGCGCAGAGCGCGTCCGCGCCACCGCTCGAGGCGGCGGCCGGCGATTCCCCGTCGATTTCCACCGTGCCGTCAGGCATCGCGACCGGCGTGTTCGGTACGTACGGCGGCGCGGAGAGCCGGTTTGCGGGCACGGGCGGTGCGTCGGCGCCGGCCGCGAGCCTGCGCGCGCCGCTGCGCGCACTCGAGCTGCCCGATCTCGGCGACGGCTCCGGCGGTTCGCTGACGCCGCGGGCCGAGCGCCGGCTCGGCGAGCGCGTGATGCGCGAAGTGCGGCGCGATCCCGACTATCTCGACGACTGGCTCGTGCGCGACTACCTGAACGCGATGGCGGCTCGCCTCGCGGCCGCGGCGGCCGCGCGCTATATCGGCGGATACATGCCGGACTTCGACCTGTTCCCGGTGCGCGACCCGCAGATCAACGCATTCTCGATGCCGGGCGGCTTCATCGGGATCAACAGCGGGCTCGTCGTGACGACGCAGACGGAATCGGAACTCGCGTCAGTGGTCGGCCACGAGATGGGCCACGTGCTGCAGCGGCACATCGCACGGATGATCAGCGCAAGCGAGAAGACCGGCTACACGGCGCTCGCGACGATGCTGCTCGGCGTGCTGGCCGGCGTGCTCGCGAGAAGCGGCGATCTCGGCAGCGCGATCGCGGTGGGCGGGCAGGCGTACGCGGTCGACAACCAGTTGCGCTTCTCGCGTTCGGCCGAGCGCGAGGCCGATCGCGTCGGCTTCCAGTTGCTCGCCGGCGCGGGCTACGACCCGTACGGGATGCCGGGCTTCTTCGAGCGGCTCGACCGCGCGTCGATGGGCGATGCGGGCGTGCCGGCCTATGCGCGCACGCACCCGCTGACCGGCGAGCGGATCGCCGACATGGAGGATCGCGCGCGCCGCGCGCCGTACCGGCAGCCGCGCCAGTCGGCCGAATACGGATTCGTGCGCGCGCGGCTGCGCGTCCTGCAGAACCGCGCGCCAACCGATATCTCGGCCGAAGCGCGCCGGATGCAGCTCGAGATCGATGATCGCACGGCGCCGAACGTCGCGGCGAACGAGTACGGCATCGCGCTCGCGAACATGCTGCTCGGCCAGTACGACGCAGCAGACAAGGCGCTCGCATCGGCGCGCGGCGCGCTCGATGCGCGCGAGCGGCGCGAGGGCGACCCGGCGACCAGTTCGCCGAGCCTCGACGTGCTGGCCGCCGACATCGCGCGCCGTGCGGGCCGGACCGACGATGCGGTGCGGCTCGCGGCGCTCGCGCAGCGGCGCTGGCCGGCGTCGCACGCGGCGATCGTCGCGCACCTGCAGGCGCTGATCGCCGCGCGCCGCTTCGCCGAAGCGCAGGCGCTCGCACGCGCGCAGGCGAAGGCCGATCCCGAGCAGCCGGACTGGTGGGACTACCTCGCGAAGGCGAGCGACGGCAAGGGCGACGTGCTCGCGCGGCGCCGCGCGCTCGCGGAGAAACTCGCGCTCGACGGCGCGTGGCCGTCGGCGATCCGCCAGTTGAAGGAAGCGCGCGACGCGAAGGACGTGTCGTTCTACGAGCAGTCGATCATCGGCGCGCGATTGCTGGAATTCGAGGCGCGCTACAAGGAAGAGCGCGAAGACGACAAGAACGGCCGCGGGTAGCGGCCGGTGCGCCGCGAACGCGAGCGGTGCGGTTGCGGGTCAGTTGCCGCTGTCGGCCGCGTCGCGTGCCTGTCGTGCCGGACTTGCGACGTAGCCGAACCGTGCAGGCACGTCCGCGCACACGATGTGGCCGAGCGGCAGCGTGCGGCCGTCACGCCAGCGCAGCACGGGCGGCGTGGCGTCGAAATCCGCGTGATCGGCGAACAGCCCGAGGTCGTGGTCGTGCAGCGCCGCGACGCGCGGCGGTGTGCCCCCATCGTGAAACAGCACGCCGCCCCCATCGTCGAGCCACGCTTCGCCCGGTTCAAACGGTGCGCCCGTCTGGTCGGTGAGCGTGAGCTTTCCGTCGCGCTCGGCGAGCCGGACGATCCACGGCGTATAGGCGAGCTCGACGTACACGCGCTGCGGCCCGTTCTGGAAGAACCACTGGCCGTGCGCGTCGCATTCGTAGTTGCGGCCGATGAACGCGTTCAGCGCCGCATGCCGGATCGGCGAGCCGAGCTCGCCGGCCGCCTGCGCCGCGTCGTCGCGCAGCCGCCATTCGCCGCGCCGGTCGAGCAGCAGCCAGCCGGTGCAGTGCGGCACGTCCGGCCATTTGGCGAGCGCCTGCCTGACGATGTCATCCATGGTCGACGAATTTCGAGCAATAGCCGAACACCCGCGCCGACAGCCAGTCGAGGCGGCCGGGGAACGGCCCGGTCATGAATCCCGCGTGCCCGCCGGCCGCGGGCTGGTCGAGCTCGACGGCCGGCGATACGTCGGCCGGGCCCGGTAGTGCCGATTCGGGCAGGAACGGGTCGTTGCGGGCGTTGAGGATCAGCGTCGGCACGTCGATCGCGGGCAGCAGCGGCCGCGTCGTCGCCTTCGTCCAGTAGTCGTCGGCGTCCGCGAAACCGTGCAGCGGCGCGGTCACGACCTCGTCGAAGTCGCGCATCGTCACGGCCTGCAGCATCGCGTCGCGGTCGAACAGCCCCGGATACTGGTCGAGCTTCGCGAGCGCCTTGCGCTTGAGCGTCTTCAGGAAGCTGCGCGTATAGATCATCGCGAACCCCTGCGACAGCGCGCGGCCGCCCGCATGCACGTCGATCGGCGTCGAGATCGCGGCGGCCGCCCGGAGGATCGACGTATCGCTGCGATGCTCGCCGAGCCAGCGCAGCAGCACGTTGCCGCCGAGCGATACGCCGGCGGCGACCAGCGGGCCGCGATGCTGCGCGGCGAGCCGGCGCAGGATCCAGTCGACCTCGGCGCTGTCGGCGAGATGGTAGAAGCGCGGCTGGCGGTTGATCTCGCCGCTGCAACTGCGAAAGTGCGGCACGACGGCGTGCCAGCCTTGGGCGCGTGCGGCGGCCATCATCGCGAGCGCGTAGTGCGAACCGGAGCTGCCTTCGAGGCCGTGGAACAGCACGAACAGCGGCGCATCGGGCGGTGGCGCCGCACTATCGAGATAGGCGACCCAGTCGAGATCGATGAAGTCGTGATCGGGGGTTTCCCAGCGCTCGCGCCGGTACGCGACGGCCGGTCGTCGCGCGAACAGCGCGGGCACGATGGTTTGCGCATGGCTGTTCGGCAGCCAGCGTGGCGCGTGATAGCGCAGTGTGTCGTCGTCTGGGGCCGAGGCCCCGGTCAGCGGCGAGGTGGGCGGAGAAGCCGTACTCATGATCGCTCCGCGTATGCGTTGCTTCGTCTTTTCGTCAGTGCAGCGGGCCCTGCCCATGACGGATCTTCGCGGCGAACTGCCCGGCCGCTTGTTCGGGAATCGGGCTCGCGTGGATGTGCGCGATGCGCCACTCGCCGCGTTCGTGAATCATCACGTACGTCGCGAAAACCATGTCGGGTTCGGCCGTCAGGTCGGCCTGCTGATGCGCTTCGGCGATCGTGTAGACGACTGTGCCGAGGCTGTCGTAGACGCGAATGTCGAGCGGTTCGATCGTCACCGGGCGTGTCGCGAGCCGGTTCGCGAGCCCGCTGCGGATCTGGTCGAGGCCATGCAGATGCTCGCCGTCCGCCCACACGCAGCTGGCGAAATCCTCGTCGATCCACAACGCCAGCAGCGCGTCGAGATTGGCATCGGCGACGGCCTGGTAGTAGGCGTTCAGCGTATCGGCAGCGGCTTCGAAGAGGCGGGCAAAACGTGGCATCGGGGTTGTCTCTCGCGCGCGTCGCGCGCCGTATTCAGCACGGCGACCCGGATGGGGCCGCCGCACACCGGTGAATCGGATTGCCCGGCGCGCCGTGCGACGCTGCCGGCCAGGGTCAGCGTTGCCCGACGAGCATGCCGCGCAAATCGCCGAATACCTGCTCGGGACCGAGTTCGCGCAGGCACTTCAGGTGGCCGAGCGGGCACTCGCGTTCGAAGCAGGGACTGCATTCGAGATGCAGCCATTGTACCTTCGCCAGGTCCGACAGCGGAGGGGTGTGGCGCGGATCGGTCGATCCGTACAGCGCGACGAGCGGCCGGCGCAGCGCGGCGGCGACGTGCATCAGCCCCGAATCGTTGGTGACGACCGCGTTCGCGCGCGCGATCAGCGCGCACGCCTCGGACAGCGACGTTTGCCCGCACAGGTTGCGCACGTTCGGCGCGTGGTCGGCGATCGCCTGCGCGGCCGCGGCGTCCTTCTGCGAGCCGAGCGCGACGATCTGCGTGTACGGGAACGACTGGTGCACGATCGTCGCGAGCGACGCGAAGTGCTCGGGCGGCCAGCGCTTGGCCGGGCCGTATTCGGCGCCCGGGCAGAACACGACGAGCGGCTTGCGCGTATCGAGATTGAAGCGCGCGGACACGCGCGCCGTCTCGTTCAGGTCGGCGTCGAGGCGCGGCGCGGGCAGCGTCTTCATCGACTCGGGCAGCTTCGCGCCCGGCGCGTATGCGAGCGCCGCGTAGTGGGTCGTCATCGGCGGCCGCTCGCCCGACTTGTCGGGGTTCGCGTGCCGCACGTTCAACAGCCCGTAGCGGTGCTCGCCCGTATAGCCGATCCGCAGCGGGATGTTCGCGAGCCACGGGATCACCGCGGACTTCAGCGAATTCGGCAGCACGTACGCCGCGTCGTAGCCGACGTCGCGCAGGTCGCTCGCGAGCTGCCAGCGGCGCAGCAACTGCAGCTTGCCGTGCGCGAGATCGGTCGCGTAGACATCGTGGATCTCGGGCATCCGCTCGAGCACGGGCGCGACCCACGAGGGCGCGACGGCATCGATCGCGATGCGGGGATGGAGTTTCGTCAGCAGCGCAAAAAGCGGCTGCGCCATCAATGCGTCACCGATCCAGTTCGGTGCGATAACCAGCGCTCGACGCATCAGGTGGACTTCCGATGTCGTAATGAAGCACGGCGCGCGGGCGCCGCGTTCGGGTTGCCAGAATGGAGAAGGGCGGCGCGCCGGGCATCCGGCTGCGCCGCCTCGCGAGTGGCGGCGCAGCCGCCCGGGCTCAGTGGCCCTTGACGACCTCGCCGTCGCGCAGCTTGTAGCGCGTGCCGCAGTACGGGCAGCGCGCCTCGCCGTGCGAGACGTCGATGAAGACGCGCGGGTGAGCGCTCCAGCGCGCCATGGCCGGGTTCGGGCAGTAGGCGGGAAGATCCTTGGCCGTCAGCTCGACCAGCGGCATTTCCTTGATTTCACTCATGAGACTTTCTCTTATCACTCTTTTGTGGGGCGGTCGGTGGCGCGGCGCGCTCAGACCTTCGTCAGCCAGTGCGCGTACTTCGCGTTCTTGCCCGACACGATATCGAAAAACGCCGACTGGAGCTTTTCCGTGACGGGGCCGCGCGCGCCGCTGCCGATCGTGCGGTTGTCGAGCTCGCGGATCGGCGTGACTTCAGCGGCCGTGCCGGTGAAGAACGCTTCGTCGGCCGTGTAGACCTCGTCGCGCGTGATGCGCTTCTCGATCACCTCGATGCCGGCGTCCTTCGCGAGCGTGATGACCGTGTCGCGCGTGATGCCGTCGAGGCACGACGACAGGTCCGGCGTGTACAGCTTGCCGTTGTTCACGAGGAAGAAGTTCTCGCCGGAACCTTCCGACACGTAGCCGTCGACGTCCAGCAGCAGCGCCTCGTCGTAGCCGTCGGCCGTCGCTTCCTGGTTCGCCAGGATCGAGTTCACGTACCAGCCCGACGCTTTCGCGCGCACCATCGACACGTTCACGTGGTGGCGCGTGAACGACGACGTCTTCACGCGGATGCCCTTAGCGAGGCCCTCCTCGCCGAGGTAAGCGCCCCACGGCCATGCGGCGATCGCGACATGGATCGTGTTGCCCTTCGCCGACACGCCGAGCTTTTCCGAGCCGACCCAGATGATCGGACGCAGGTAGCACGATTCGAGCTTGTTCTCGCGCACGACTTCGAGTTGCGCGGCTTCGAGCGTTTCCCGGTCGAACGGCACGTCCATCTGGAAGATCTTCGCGGAATTCAGCAGACGTTTCGTGTGCTCGCGCAGGCGGAAGATCGCGGTGCTGCCGTCGGCCGTCTTGTACGCGCGCACGCCCTCGAAGACGCCCATGCCGTAGTGCAGCGTATGGGTCAGGACGTGGATCTTGGCGTCGCGCCAGTCGATCAGCTTGCCGTCCATCCAGATCTTGCCGTCGCGGTCGGCCATTGACATAGGATTCTCCTGGGATGCGGTTGTGTGCAGCGTTGAGCCGGAAAGACGGTTATTTTAGCGTCATTTGGCGACGATCCGGTCGGCCGGCGCGGGGCCGGCGCTATAATCGTCTGGCACCGATTCCAATAACGACGGGGCGTGCCGGCAGGAGGCGCCGGCGTCCCGACGAACCGCCCGCTGCGGCCCGCTTTCCCATGCTCGCTCGATTGTCCGCCACCGACCGCTTCGCGCTGATCCAGGGCGCGCGCGACTATTCCCCGACACTGATGGCCATCCTGTCCTGGGGGCTCGTTACCGGCATCGCGATGAGCAAGTCGGTCATGACGCTCGGGCAGGCGAGCGCGATGTCGCTGTTCGTCTACGCGGGCTCGTCGCAGCTCGCGGTACTGCCGCTCCTCGCGGCGAAGCTGCCGATCTGGACCGTGCTGCTCACGGCCGCGATGGTCAACACTCGCTTCGTGATCTTCAGCGCCGGGCTTGCTCCCCATTTTTCCTACCTGCCGCTGTGGCGGCGCCTCGCGATCGGCTATTTCAACGGCGACGTGATCTACCTGCTGTTCCAGAAACAGGGCTTCGCGAACGGCCACGTGCCGGGCAAGGAAGCGTATTTCTGGGGGATGGCGCTCGCGAGCTGGGTGTCGTGGCAGGTGTCGTCGCTCGCCGGCATCCTGCTCGCGAGCTTCTTTCCGGCGAGCTGGGGGCTGGAACTGGCCGGCACGCTCGCGCTGATCCCGATCATGGTGTCGGCGGTCGCGAACCGCTCGACGCTCGCGGCCGTCGCGGTCGCGGGCATCGTGTCGCTCGTCGCGTTCGACCTGCCGTACCGGCTCGCGCTGCCGCTCGCGGTGCTCGCCGCGCTCGCGGCCGGCAGCATGGCCGATTTCTTCGTCGAACGGGCCGACTGGCGGCGCATCCGCACCGAAACCGTGCACGAAAAGGAAATCGAATGAGCGCGACGGAGATCTGGATCGTCATCATCGGGATGACGATCGTCACGGCCGTCACGCGCGCGCTGTTCCTGATCGGCGGCGAGCGTACCGTGCTGCCCGAACGCGTGCAGCGCGCGCTGCGCTACGCGCCGGCCGCCGCGCTCATCGCCGTCGTGCTGCCCGACGTGCTCGAAACGCCGGCCGGATTGTCGTTCGCGCTGTCCAACCATCCGTTCTACGCGGCGCTCGCCGGCCTCGGCTGGTTCTTGTGGCGGCGCAGCATGCTCGGCACGATCGTCGTCGGGATGCTCGTGTTCACCGCGCTGCGCCTGATCTTCTGATGGGCCGCCGTTCCGGCCCGCCGGGCGCGGGCCGTTCGCACGCGGGTATTGTTGCATTGCGGCAATGTGTCCGTTGCCGCGCGCGATCCCAAATAGGCGGAATTCGCCGCCGCACGGGTCAGTCTGCCGGGTGGATCGGCTAGAATGCCCGTTCGAGATTTTTTACCCGTGCGCGTCATGCGAACCGCCAGCCACGGCCGCATCCGGCGCCCTTTCGCGGCAGCCCGCGCACGTCCAGCGTGAACCCCCTTTCCCCATCCACTACTTCAATCTGTTCAACATGAGCCAAGTCAAGCGTCTTACCGACCTGATCGCCGCCGGCCAGCTCGCCGGCAAGCGGGTGTTCATCCGCGCCGACCTGAACGTCCCGCAGGACGATCACGGCAACATCACCGAAGACACGCGCGTGCGCGCGTCCGTGCCGGCCATCCAGGCCGCGCTCGACGCCGGCGCGGCCGTGATGGTCACGTCGCACCTCGGCCGTCCGACCGAAGGCGAATTCAAGCCGGAAGACTCGCTCGCACCGGTCGCGAAGCGGCTTGCCGAACTGCTCGGCCGCGACGTGCCGCTCGTGTCGAACTGGGTCGAGAACGGTGTGAACGTCGCGCCGGGCCAGGTCGTGCTGCTCGAAAACTGCCGCGTGAACAAGGGCGAGAAGAAGAATTCGGACGAGCTCGCGCAAAAGATGGCGAAGCTCTGCGACGTGTACGTGAACGACGCGTTCGGCACCGCGCACCGCGCGGAAGCGACCACGCACGGGATCGCGAAGTACGCGCCGGTCGCGTGCGCGGGCCCGCTGCTGGCGGCCGAACTCGACGCGCTCGGCAAGGCGCTCGGCAACCCGGCGCGCCCGCTGGTGGCGATCGTCGCCGGCTCGAAGGTGTCGACCAAGCTGACCATCCTGAAGTCGCTGGCCGGCAAGGTCGACCAGTTGATCGTCGGCGGCGGCATCGCGAACACGTTCATGCTCGCGGCCGGTCTGCCGATCGGCAAGTCGCTCGCGGAAGCCGATCTCGTCAACGAGGCGAAGGCGATCATCGACGAAGCGCGCGAGCGCGGCGCGTCGGTGCCGATCCCGACCGACGTCGTCACCGCCAAGGAATTCTCGCCGACGGCCGCGGCCACGGTGAAGCAGGTCGCCGACATCGAAGCGGACGACATGATCCTCGACATCGGCCCCGATACGGCCAAGGCGCTCGCGAGCCAGCTCGAGAAGGCCGGCACGATCGTGTGGAACGGCCCGGTCGGCGTGTTCGAGTTCGACCAGTTCGGCAACGGCACCAGGACGCTCGCCGACGCGATCGCCAAATCGTCCGCGTTCTCGATCGCGGGCGGCGGCGACACGCTCGCGGCCATCGCGAAGTACGGCATCCACGACCAGGTCAGCTACATCTCGACGGGCGGCGGCGCCTTCCTCGAGTTCCTCGAGGGGAAGAAGCTGCCGGCGGTGGAAGTGCTCGAAACGCGGGCGGCCTGAGCGTGGCGGCGCGCGCAGGGGTGACGAAGGCCGCGCGCTCCGCGAAAGCGGAGCAGCCGGCCGGCGCGGGCAAGCGCAAACGCGCGCCCGCGCGGGCGAACACCGCCCCGCGCGCACCGGCGGCCGCCGGCGACGCGGCCGTGCAGCACCACGAGATTCAGAACAAAGCGATGCCGGGCGCAAGCACCGGCACGCTCCCCGGAACGGCGGCCGCTGGGCCTGCCGTTTCCGGCTCTCGCAGCGTTTCACCCAGCGCATCCACCTTGATCCAGAAGAGGAGTTTCATGCAGCGCGCCACCAAGATAGTCGCCACGATCGGCCCGGCTTCCAGTTCGCCGGAGATTCTGCTGCAGATGATGCAGGCGGGCCTCGACGTCGTGCGGCTCAATTTTTCGCACGGCACGGCCGACGATCACCGCCAGCGCGCCGAGATGGTGCGCGAGGCCGCCCGCAAGGTTGGCCGCGAGATCGCGATCATGGCCGACCTCCAGGGCCCGAAGATCCGCGTCGGCAAGTTCGAGAACGGCAAGACCACGCTCGTGCCGGGTCAGCCGTTCATCCTCGACGCGGGCTGCGAGCTCGGCAACGACGAGCGGGTCGGCCTCGATTACAAGGAACTGCCGCGTGACCTGAAGCCGGGCGATCTGCTGCTGCTGAACGACGGCCTGATCGTGCTGACCGTCGAGCGCGTGCTCGGCGACGAGATCCACACGACCGTCAAGGTGGGCGGCGAGCTGTCGAACAACAAGGGGATCAACCGTCAGGGCGGCGGCCTGTCGGCGCCCGCGCTGACCGCGAAGGACATGGAAGACATCCGCACCGCGATGTCGCTCGGCGCGGATCTGGTGGCGGTGTCGTTCCCGAAGAATGCGACCGACATGGAAATGGCGCGCCAGCTCGCGAACATCGCGGGCGCGCCGTATGGCATCAAGCCGAAGATGATCGCGAAGATCGAGCGCGCGGAGGCGATTCCGGCGCTGCAGAGCATCCTCGACGCGTCCGACGGCATCATGGTCGCGCGCGGCGACCTCGCGGTGGAAGTGGGCAACGCGGCCGTGCCGGCGCTGCAGAAGCGGATGATCCGGATGGCGCGCGAGTCGAACAAGCTCGTGATCACCGCGACGCAGATGATGGAGTCGATGATCTACGCGCCCGTGCCGACCCGCGCCGAAGTGTCGGACGTCGCGAACGCGGTGCTCGACGGCACCGACGCGGTGATGCTGTCGGCCGAGACGGCTGCCGGCAAGTACCCGGTCGTCACGATCGAGACGATGGCGGCCGTGTGCGTCGAGGCGGAAAAATCGGAACACGTCGAGCTGGACAAGGATTTCCTCGACCGCACGTTCACGCGGATCGACCAGTCGATCGCGATGGGCGCGCTGTTCACCGCGTACCACCTGGGCGCGAAGGCGATCATCGCGCTGACCGAATCGGGCGCGACCGCGCTGTGGATGTCGCGCCACTACACGCACGTGCCGATCTTCGCGCTGACGCCGCGCGTCGGCAGCGAGCGCACGATGGCGCTGTACCGCAACGTGACGCCGCTGCACGTCGACTTCAACAGCGACCGCGACTCGGCGCTGCAGGCGGCGCTCGAGATCGTCGTCAAGCAGGGCTACGTGCAGCACGGCGACATGGTCGTGCTGACCGTCGGCGAGCCGATGGGGCAGGCGGGCGGCACCAACACGCTGAAGATCGTGCGGGTCGGCGAGCACTACTGAGTCGAGCGTTCGCCGGGCACCTGGCCGGCCTGCGAGCCGGCGGCCCGGGTCGATCGAATTCGATCCGGCACCGTTTTTCACGCAAAAGCCGCGCGGGGTCCGAAGCCCCGCGCGGCTTTTTTTCTCTTTTTTGCCCGCATTGTGCCGTGCGAACGTAACAAATTGCGAGCGGGCGCCACCGGGCGGTCGGAATCGGAGGCGCTTCGCGATAAAATGCAGCTATTCGACGCTCAGCCGCGCCGCGCCACCCTGGTTTGAACGGGGGCGAGTGCCGCGCCGGCGTCAGGGCGCACCGGTTTTCATTCCAAGGAGTTCCACAATGCCTCTCGTATCAATGCGTCAATTGCTGGATCACGCGGCAGAGCACGGTTACGGCCTGCCGGCCTTCAACGTGAACAACCTGGAGCAGGTCCAGGCGATCATGGCGGCGGCGGACCAGGTCGGCGCGCCCGTGATCATGCAGGCATCGGCCGGCGCGCGTAAGTACGCGGGCGAGCCGTTCCTGCGCCACCTGATCGAAGCGGCGGTCGAGTCGTACCCGCACATCCCGGTCGTGATGCACCAGGATCACGGCCAGTCGCCGGCGGTCTGCATGGGCGCGATCCGCAGCGGCTTCACGAGCGTGATGATGGACGGCTCGCTCGAAGCCGACGGCAAGACGGTCGCGTCGTACGAGTACAACGTCGACGTGTCGCGCAAGGTCGTCGAGATGGCGCACTCGATCGGCGTGACGGTCGAAGCCGAACTCGGCGTGCTCGGCTCGCTCGAGACGATGAAGGGCGACAAGGAAGACGGCCACGGCGCGGAAGGCACGATGACCCGCGAGCAACTGCTGACCGATCCGGAGCAGGCGGCCGACTTCGTGAAGCTCACGCAGTGCGATGCGCTCGCGATCGCGATCGGCACGTCGCACGGCGCGTACAAGTTCTCGAAGAAGCCGACGGGCGATATCCTGTCGATCCAGCGCATCAAGGAAATCCACGCGCGCATCCCGAACACGCACCTCGTGATGCACGGTTCGTCGTCGGTGCCGCAGGAACTGCTGGCCGAGATCCGCGAATTCGGCGGCGACATGAAGGAAACCTACGGCGTGCCGGTCGAGGAAATCCAGGAAGGCATCAAGCACGGCGTGCGCAAGATCAACATCGACACCGACCTGCGTCTCGCGATCACCGGCGCGATCCGCCGCTACCTGTTCGAGAACCCGGGCAAGTTCGATCCGCGCGACTACCTGAAGCCCGCGCGCGAAGCGGCGAAGCAGGTGTGCGTCGACCGCTACCTCGCGTTCGGCTGCGAAGGCCAGGCCGGCAAGATCAAGCCGGTGTCGCTCGACAAGATCGCCGAGCAGTACAAGTCCGGCGCGCTCGCGCAGGTCGTACGCTGAGACTGTAGTACGATTGCCCCGCCCGATTCTGCCGCAAGGCAGGGGCGGGCCGCCCGACCGGATCCGATCCGGCCCCGGGCAGCCGTTCCGTCCGGCCGAACGAGGGCCGGCCGGCAATCGCCCCGGGCGCTGTCGCCCGGCCGGTTCGCCGACGTATTGCAAGACCGCCGTTCCCGCCTGCCGCGGGGAACGGCGTTTCCCTTTTTGTTTGGCTCCTTATCTGCGAAAAGACGATGTCTACCCTTTACGAATCCACGCTCCGCTCGCTGCCGCTCCTCGGTCGCGGCAAGGTCCGCGATAACTACGCGGTCGGCAACGACAAGCTCCTGATCGTCACGACCGATCGCCTGTCGGCATTCGACGTGGTGATGGGCGAGCCGATTCCGAACAAGGGCCGCGTGCTGAACCAGATGGCGAATTTCTGGTTCGACAAGCTCGCGCACATCGTGCCGAACCACCTGACGGGCGACGCGCCGGAAGCGGTCGTCGCGGCCGACGAGGTCGAGCAGGTGAAGGGTCGCGGCGTGGTCGTCAAGCGCCTCGAGCCGATCATGATCGAAGCGGTCGTGCGCGGCTACCTGGCCGGCAGCGGCTGGAAGGAATACCAGGCGTCGCGCGCCGTGTGCGGCGTGCAGTTGCCGGAAGGCCTGCAGAACGCGCAGAAGCTGCCCGAGCCGATCTTCACGCCGGCCGCGAAGGCCGAGATGGGCGAGCACGACGAGAACATCACGTTCGAGGAAACCGAGCGCCGCATCGGCACCGAGCTGGCCGCGACGATCCGCGACATCTCGATCAGGCTGTACAAGGAAGCGGCCGACTACGCGGCCACGCGCGGCATCATCATCGCCGATACGAAGTTCGAATTCGGCCTCGACAACCACGGCAGGCTGTACCTGATGGACGAAGTGCTGACGGCCGATTCGTCGCGCTTCTGGCCGGCTGACCAGTACGAAGTCGGCACGAACCCGCCGTCGTTCGACAAGCAGTTCGTGCGCGACTGGCTCGAGGCGCAGCCGTGGGGCAAGACGGCGCCGGCGCCGGCGCTGCCGGCCGACGTCGTCGACAAGACGGCCGCGAAATACCAGGAAGCGCTCGAGCGCATCACGGGCCAGTCGCTCGCCTGAGCAAGGAAATGACGAAATGAGCGAAGTCCAAACCGCCCACACGCACAGCGCGCCGCTCGTCGGTGTGCTGATGGGTTCGAGTTCCGATTGGGACGTGATGAAGCACGCGGTAGCGATCCTGCAGGAATTCGGCGTGCCGTACGAAGCGAAGGTCGTGTCCGCGCACCGGATGCCCGACGAGATGTTCGATTATGCGGAGAAGGCGCGCGAGCGCGGGCTGCGCGCGATCATCGCGGGCGCCGGCGGCGCCGCGCACCTGCCCGGCATGCTGGCCGCGAAAACCACGGTGCCGGTGCTCGGCGTGCCGGTCGCGAGCAAGTATCTGAAGGGTGTCGATTCGCTGCACTCGATCGTGCAGATGCCGAAGGGCGTGCCCGTCGCGACGTTCGCGATCGGCGAGGCCGGTGCCGCGAATGCCGCGCTGTTCGCGGTGTCGATCCTGTCCGGCACGTCGGTCGATTACGCGAACCGGCTCGCCGCGTTCCGCGTGCGCCAGAATGAAGCCGCGCACGCGATGGTGCTGCCGCCGCTGGAATGACGGCGCACCGGCGGCCGCGCGTCGCGGCTGCCTGACCCACCCCACTGCGGCGGGCAGCGCCCGCCGCGACCGACCACTGACATGACCGCAACTCCTGATTCCGTTTCCCCGATCCTGCCCGGCGCGTGGCTGGGCATGGTCGGCGGTGGCCAGCTCGGCCGCATGTTCTGCTTTGCCGCCCAGGCGATGGGCTATCGCGTCGCCGTGCTCGATCCCGATCCGACGAGCCCCGCCGGCGCGGTCGCCGACCGCCACCTGCGCGCGGCCTACGACGACGAAGCCGCGCTTGCCGAGCTGGCCGACCTGTGCGACGCGGTGTCGACGGAGTTCGAGAACGTGCCGGCCGCGAGCCTCGATTTCCTCGCGCGCACGACGTTCGTCGCGCCGGCCGGCCGCTGCGTCGCGGTCGCGCAGGACCGGATCGCGGAGAAGCGCTTCATCGAGGCATCGGGCGTACCGGTCGCGCCGCACGTCGTGATCGAATCGTCGGCGGCGCTCGCCGCGCTCGACGATGCCGCGCTCGACGCGGTGCTGCCGGGCATCCTGAAGACGGCGCGCCTCGGCTACGACGGCAAGGGCCAGGTGCGCGTGAGCACCGCGCAGGAAGCGCGCGACGCGCACGCGGCGCTCGGCGGCGTGCCGTGCGTGCTCGAGAAGCGCCTGCCGCTGAAATACGAAGTGTCGGCGCTGATCGCGCGCGGCGCGGACGGCCGCTCGGCCGCGTTCCCGCTCGCGCAGAACGCGCACCACAACGGTATCCTCGCGCTGACGGTCGTGCCCGCGCCGGCCGCCGATGCGTCACGCGTCGAAGAGGCGCAGCAGGCTGCCGTGCGGATCGCCGATACGCTCGGCTACGTCGGCGTGCTGTGCGTCGAATTCTTCGTGCTGGAAGACGGCTCGTTCGTCGCGAACGAGATGGCGCCGCGCCCGCACAACTCCGGCCACTACACGGTCGATGCGTGCGCAACGAGCCAGTTCGAGCAGCAGGTGCGGGCGATGACGCGCATGCCGCTCGGCAACCCGCGCCAGCATTCGCCGGCCGCGATGCTGAACATCCTCGGCGACGTGTGGTTCCCGAACGGTGCGGCGGCCGATGCCGTCACGCCGCCGTGGGACACGGTCGCGGCGATGCCGGCTGCGCACCTGCACCTGTACGGCAAAGAAGACGCGCGTGTCGGCCGCAAGATGGGCCACGTGAATTTCACGGCCGAGACGCGCGACGAAGCGCTCGCCGCGGCCACCGCGTGCGCGCAGCTGTTGCGCGTGCCGCTCGACTGAGGCGCCAGCCGATGTCCATCGATCTCCCGAACGCCGTGATGCCCGCGCAGATCGACGCGGCCGCCGCGCTGCTCGACGCGGGGCAACTGGTCGCGTTCCCGACCGAAACCGTATACGGGCTCGGCGGCGACGCGGCGAATCCCGAGGCCGTCGCGCGCATTTACGCGGCGAAAGGGCGGCCCGCGAACCATCCGGTGATCGTGCACCTGCCGCCGGGCGGCGATCCGGGTTACTGGGCCGACGCGCTGCCGGCCGATGCGCAGGCGCTGATCGATGCATTCTGGCCGGGCCCGCTGACACTGATCCTGAAGCGTCATGCGCGCATTCCGGACGCCGTGAGCGGCGGGCAGGATTCGGTCGGGCTGCGCTGCCCGTCGCATCCGGTCGCGCAGGCGCTGCTGGCCGCATTCAGCACGCGGCGCGGCGGGCACGGCGGCGTTGCCGCGCCGTCTGCGAACCGGTTCGGCCATGTGAGCCCGACGACCGCGCAGCACGTGCGTGACGAATTCGGCGACACCGTGCACGTGCTCGACGGCGGCGCATCCGAAGTCGGCATCGAATCGACGATTGTCGACCTGTCGCGCGGCTTCCCGGCGCTGCTGCGCCCGGGCCACGTGACGCCGCAGCAGATCGCCGACGTGCTCGGCCGCGCGCCGCGGCTGCCGGACGGCAGCGACGCGACCGCGCCGCGCGCGTCGGGCACGCTGAAAGCCCATTACGCGCCGCGCACGCCGCTCGCGCTGCTGCCGTTCGATGCGCTCGAGCTGCTGCTCGCGGCCGCGCAAACCGACGGCGAGCGTGTTGCGCTCGTCGCACGCGCGTCGCGCGCGGGACGCTGGGCGCAGGCCGACGGCGTGCATTTTGTCGCGGCGCCGGAAGATCCGCAGGCCTATGCGCGCGACCTGTACGGGATGCTGCGAGCGCTCGACCGCGCGCAGGTCGCGCGCATTCTCGTCGAGAAACTGCCGGAGACCGTCGAATGGATCGCCGTCAACGATCGCCTTGGTCGTGCGGCGGCCGCGTTCGAAGCACGCGACTGACGCAAGCCGCGGTCCACGAATGAAAAACGCCCGACCGGCGAACCGGTCGGGCGTTTTTTTTGGGAGATCGCGCCGGCCGCGCGTCGCGCGTGCCGGCCGGTAGCGGTCCGTTTATGTACCGCTTACTTGCCGACGCCCGAGGCCGCGATCTGCTTCTCCACGAACTGTGCGAACAGCGCGTGCAGGCGCGTCGTCGGGTGCACCGTGTCGGCGAACATGTAGGTCTGGTCCGCGTTCGCGACCGTGTAGGTCTGCGGCGAGCAGAACAGCGACGAGCCGAATGCGGTCGCGTTCGCGACGCCGTACTGCGTCGCCGCTGCGACCATCGCCTTCAGGTTACAGGCGGTGTCGGTGTTCGACACCGAGAAGCCGTTCGCCTGGTAGTTGGCTGCGATGCCGTCCTGCCACGTGAACGTGTCGAGCAGCGCGGCCTTCGTCGTGTCGACCTTCAGCGCGGCCAGCGTGCCGGCGAGCGCCTGGTTGAACAGCCCCGACAGTTGCGTGAACGCGGCCTGCGTGCCGCCCTGCAGCGCGAGCGGCGTGCTGCCGATGTCCGGCACGTTCGACACGAACACGTGCGTTGCACCCGCCGCGACGATCTGCTGGACGATCCCGCCGAGCTGCTGAGCGGCCAGGCCGATCGCCTGCGCCGCCGCGAGTTGCGCGGCCGGCGTGTTGCCCTGTGCCTGCGCGACCTGCGCCTGGTAGAAGATGTCGTTCGCGCCGCCGTTGATCAGCACGATCTGGCCTGCGTTGAAGCTGCCGTGCTGCGTCAGGTACTGCTTGACCTGGTCGGCGATCGGCGTCGTCGTCGCCTGCGCGTAGTCGGCGTTCGGCACGCTCGCGTCGGCATGGCCGATGCCCGGCTGCAGCGTCACGCGCGCGCCGCCCTGAGCGTAGCCGAGGCCGCCCGTTGCCTGCAGCGGAATGCCGAAGCCGCCCTGGTTCGCGGGCTGCAGCGTGTCGCCGTAGTACTGCGCGACGTCTTGCGCCCACACCTGGCCGGGGTTGGTCGTGAAGCGGCCGCCGCCGAAACCGAGCTTGATCTGCGAATAGGTGCCGGCGTCGGACAGGCTGTCGCCGAACGATACGATCTGCATCTTCACGCCCGACGGCGGCGTATTCGACGCGCTGCTGCTGTTGTCGTCACCGCCGCCGCACGCGGCGAGCAGTGCGAGCGCGGCGCCCGCGATCGCGACCTGTGCGGTGCGCAGCAGGCGTTGCCGGGTGCGCGACGGGAATTGTTGTTGTGACTGCATCGTTCGATCTCCTCGTAGATATGGCCTGATGTGTTTCCCATCTGCCGCGTGCCTGCTCGGAACCGGGCTGCGCGGCGGCCGTTGGCTGAAACGGTTATTGATCACGCGCAGTCGCAAGTGGCACGGTACGCGGATCCTGGTTAGCGGCCTCGGCGATCTGCGCATGATAAGCGCTCGCCCACTCGGGCGGGCCGAAAATCGCGCGCAGCTTGTTGCGCCATCCGTCGACGCGCAACGCGTCGGCCGCCATCGACACCCACTCGTGAAACGTCGCGACGAGCGGGTTGTTCGAGCCGAGCCGCTCGACGATCCCGTACTGCGGCGGGTCGTTCGGCGTTTCCTCGACATAGCTGCCGAACAGGCGATCCCAGATCACAAGGACGCCTGCGTAATTGCGGTCGATGTAGCGCGCGTTGCGTGCATGGTGCGCGCGGTGGATCGACGGCGTGTTGAGCACGTACTCGAGCCAGCCGAGCTTGCCGATCGCCTGCGTGTGCACGAAGAACTGGAACGCGAGGTTGATCAGCACGATGCCGACGACCTGTTGCGGCGGAAAGCCGGCGAACGCGAGCGGCAGCCAGAACGCCCACATGCCCGCGACCGGGTACATCAGGCTCTGGCGGAACGCGGTCGAGAAATTCATCCGCTCGGACGAGTGGTGCACGACGTGTGCGGCCCACAGCCAGCGCACGCGATGGCTCGCGCGATGGAACACGTAGTAGAGGAAGTCCTGCGCGACGAACAGCACCGCGAACGACAGCCAGCTGTCGTGCCAGGTGAACAGGCGATAGTGCTGGTAACAGTACGCGTAGACGGGGATCACGACGAGCCACGCGATCTTGTCGGCGCCCTGATGCATCAACGCGAGCGCCGCATTGCACAGCGTGTCGCGCCACGCATAGACATGGTCCTGCGCACGTGTGCGGGCGAGGTGCCAGGCCTCCCACGCGATGCAGAGCAGGAAGACGGGCGCCAGCGCGAGCAGAAGCAATTCGACGTCGAATCGCATGGGCGTGTCTCCTCCTTTCCCCTGCAAGCCGTGAGGCCGGGCGCGTGGCCCGTTGTAGATATCAGTCAGGCCAACAGCCTACGCAATCGCCACGCGCTAGGCGAGGGGGCAGCGTAGAGGGTTCCCTCTGAGGACAGGGTTTCTACGGAACCGCGCGGCGCGGGGCCGGGCGGTGCGGCCCCGTTTTATGAGCATGGCTGGCTTGCGGTGCGTTGCGCGCCGGTGGCGGCGGCCGTTTCAAACCGCGCAGGGCGAGAATCCGTGTGCGAGGCGGCGGCTGCCCGCCAGGGCAAGCCGATGCGCGGGCCGCCGCGTGGCCGATGTAGCCGACAGTGGGGCGGGGATGCGCCGCATCGCGGCGCGCGGGCCGTCAGTGCGCGCCTGCGTAGATCCATTCGAGCAGCGAGTCGTGCGCGGCGCGCGCGCCTTCCGCGTGATCGTTGTTGATGAAGCTGACGACGATGTAGCTCTGGCCGTCGGTGCCGGCGACATAGCCGGCGATCGCGCGCACGTCGCGCAGCGTGCCGGTCTTGATGTGCGCGTTGCCGAGCACGCCGGCGTTGGTGAGGCGGTTCTTCATCGTGCCGTCGATGCCGGCGATCGGCAGCGAATCGATGAACGCCTGCGCGACAGGGCTCGCATTCGCAGCCTGCAACAGCGCGGCGAGCGACAGCGCGCTCACGTGCTCTTCGCGCGACAGCCCCGAGCCGTTTTCGAGCACGAGGTCCGGCATCGCGATCCCGTTTTTCTGCAGGAACGCCTGGATCGCGCGGCTCGACTGTTCGGGCGTCGCGGGCGGCTTGCCGCTGACCGCGCCGATCGTCAGGAACAGGTTGCGCGCCATCACGTTGTTGCTGAACTTGTTGATGTCGTAGACGATGCTGCCGAGCACCGGGCTGTGATGCACGGCGAGCGGCCGCGCGGTGGTCGGCACCTTGCCTTCGCTCACCGGCCCCGCGATCGTGCCGCCGTCCTGCCGCCACAGCGCAAGGAAGCCGCGCGCGAAGAACGTCGTGTGATCGAGGATCGCGAGGTTGGTCGTGTGCGCGCCGCAACGCAGCGGATAGTCGCCGGCGAACGACGCGGTCATCATCCCGGCGCCGGCCGTCAGCGTCGGGCGCGCGGCCGCGGCGGCCGCGCTGCACGAGCCCGTGCCTTCGACTAGTTGGTTGTCGATCGACAGGTCCGCGAGCGGCGGCAGCACGTCGACGGCCACCTTGCCGTCGTCGCCCGGCGTGACCGTGAACGACACGGCCTTGAACGCGTACAGCAGCGGGTCGGGGCCGACGTTGTACGGCGCGCTTGCGTCGTCGTCGAACGACGGCAGGTCGCGCGTCGACGCCGCGAAATAGCTCTTGTCGAGCACGAGGCCGCCGGCCACGCGCTTGACGCCAGCCTTGCGGAGCTTGTCGACGAGGTCGATCAGCTCTTCCGGCACGAGCTTCGGATCGCCGGTGCCCTTGATGTACAGGTTGCCCTGCAGCGTGCCGTCGGGGTCGACCGTGCCGTCCGTGTAGGCGGTCGTGCGCCAGCGGAAGTCGGGGCCGAGGATCGACAGGCCCGAGAAGGTCGTGACGAGCTTCATCGTCGACGCCGGCAGCATCGGCCGGCTCGCATTCCACGCGATCAGCGGTTCCGGGTCGCCGACACGCTCGACGACGACGCTCATCGCCGACGCCGGCACCTTCGCGCGCTGCAGCGCGACGAGCACCGACGCCGGCAGGCCGGCCGCGCGCGCGGCGGGCGACACGACGGCGGTCTTGCGCGCTTCCTTGCGGGCGTGCTTGCGGGCTTGCGCGGCCGGCGCGAAGGCGAGGGCCGTGCAGGTGGCGATGACGGCGGCTGCGCGCAGGCAGACGCGGGAACGGGGGGCGAACCGGGCGGAAAGGACGGAAATCGGCATGAACGAATACGGGTAAGCAGGGGCTCGGGCGGCGCGCGTGTCGCGCGCAAGCGCACATTGTAGAGACAAGTGGGCAAATGCCCGCTGAAATCGCGTGTCGTGCCGTATTGCGGCATCACTTTGTTGCGGGCATGCCGCGCACGCGATTCGCGGCGCTACAATGATCGGCGTGTTTCACCCGACCCATGGATGCCTGTCCCGATGCGGATTCTGCTTGTCGAAGACGACCGAATGATTGCCGAGGGCGTGCGCAAGGCGCTGCGCTCGGACGGCTTTGCGGTCGACTGGGTGCAGGACGGCGACGCAGCGCTCACGGCGCTCGGCGGCGAGACTTACGACCTGCTGCTGCTCGACCTCGGCCTGCCGAAGCGCGACGGCATCGACGTGCTGCGCACGCTGCGCGCACGCGGGCTGTCGCTGCCGGTGCTGATCGTCACCGCGCGCGACGCGGTCGCCGATCGCGTGAAGGGGCTCGACGCCGGCGCCGACGACTACCTCGTCAAGCCGTTCGACCTCGACGAGCTGGGCGCGCGGATGCGCGCGCTGATTCGCCGCCAGGCCGGGCGCAGCGAGTCGCTGATCCGCCACGGCGCGCTGACGCTCGATCCCGCGTCGCACCAGGTGACGCTCGACGGCGCGCCCGTCGCGCTGTCCGCGCGCGAGTTCGCGCTGCTCGAGGCGCTGCTCGCGCGGCCCGGCGCGGTGCTGTCGAAGAGCCAGCTCGAGGAGAAGATGTACGGCTGGGGTGAGGAGATCGGCAGCAACACGGTCGAGGTCTACATCCACGCACTGCGCAAGAAGCTCGGCTCGGACCTGATCCGCAACGTGCGCGGGCTCGGCTACATGGTCGTCAAGGAAAGCTGACGCGTGAGGTCGATTCGTCATCAATTGCTGATCTGGCTGCTCGCGATCGTCGTCGCGGGCGTGGGCGCTGCGGGCTGGCTCATCTATCGGCAGGCGCTCGCCGAGGCGAACGAGCTGTTCGACTACCAGCTTCAGGAAATCGCCGCGGCGCTGCCGTCCGAGCCGTTCTCGCAGGTGTTCGGTTCGCGCACCAACGGCGACGAAGGCATCGTGATCCAGATCTGGAACCGCAACGGCGTGCTGATGTACTTCTCGCATCCGCGCGCACCGATCGCGCCGCGCGCGGAGCTCGGCTTCTCGACCGAGCGCACCGATCGCGGCGAATGGCGCGTGTACGGCGCGATCGTCGGCGACAACGTCGTGCAGCTCGCGCAGCCGCTGTCGGTGCGCAACCGGCTCGCGGCGAACGTCGCGCTGCGCACGCTGTGGCCGCTGATCGTGCTGCTGCCGTTCCTCGGCGCGGCCGTGTGGGTGATCGTCGGGCGCGGGCTCGCGCCGCTCGGCCGCGTGACGCGCGCGGTCGAGGCGCGCCGGCCGGAGGCGCTCGATCCGCTGCCCGACGAGCGCCTGCCGCTCGAGGTGCAGCCGCTCGTGCGGGCGCTGAACGGGCTGCTCGCGCGGCTGTCGGCCGCGCTCGACACGCAGAAGGCGTTCGTGGCCGACGCCGCGCACGAACTGCGCACGCCGCTCGCGGCCGTGCAGATCCAGGCGCAGCTCGTCGCCCGCGCGAAGGACGACGCGTCGCGTCGCGAGGCGGTCGCGGATCTCCAGGACGGCGTCACGCGTGCAACGCGCCTCGCGGAGCAGTTGCTCGCGCTGGCACGCGCCGAGCCGGACGGCGCGACGATGCGCGAACCGGTCGACCTGCAGGCGCTGCTTGCCGAATGCGTGGCCGCGCATGCGCCGCTCGCGCAGCGGCGCGGCATCGATCTCGGTTTCGAGGAGACGCGCGCGGCGAGCGTCGTCGCGGACGTCGGCGCGCTGCGCGTGATGTTCGGCAACCTGCTCGACAACGCGGTGAAGTACACGCCGGACGGCGGCCGCATCGACGTGTCGCTGACCTCCGACGCGGCCGGCCGCGCGTGCGTCCAGATCGGCGACAGCGGGCCCGGCATCCCGGCCGACGAGCGCGAGCGCGTGTTCGACCGCTTCTACCGCGACAGCTCCGCGCGGGCGCGCACCGACCTGTCGGGTAGCGGGCTCGGGCTGGCGATCGTCAAGCGCGTGGCGGCGCAGCAGGGCGCGACGGTGTCGCTCGGCGACGCGGCCGCGGGCGGCCTGCTCGTCAGCGTCGTGTTTCGCAACGCCGAGATGCCGGCCGAGGCGCCGCGGCAGTCCGAATCCGTGTGAAGATCGGCGCCGGACGGGTACTGGCGGCTGCTTGGGCCCCACTTAAGGCTGATTAAGCCTCCTTTAAGTCAGGGTCGTTACGCTGCGTCCTAACAAAGAGGAGGTCCTACGATGAACACCCGATTCCTTGCGCGCGGCGCCGTCGCGGTCGCCGTGGCGGCCGCCCTTTCGGCCGGTTACTTCGCCGGCACCCGCCGCGCCGATCCGCAGATCATCACGCCTGCGCAGGCGGCCGCGCTGATGCCGGCCGAAGCGGCCGCGAAGACCGGCATCCCCGATTTCTCGGGGCTGGTCGAGACCTACGGCCCGGCGGTCGTGAACATCAGCGCGAAGCACGTCGTGAAGCAGGTGGCGCGGCGCGTGCCGCAGCCGCAACTGCCGATCGACCCGAGCGACCCGTTCTACCAGTTCTTCAAGCACTTCTACGGCCAGGTGCCGGGGATGGGCGGCGACGCGCAGCCGGACGACCAGCCGAGCGCGAGTCTCGGTTCCGGGTTCGTTGTCAGCTCCGACGGGTACATCCTCACCAATGCGCACGTGATCGACGGCGCGAACGTCGTCACGGTCAGGCTGACCGACAAGCGCGAATACAAGGCGAAGGTCGTCGGATCGGACAAGCAGTCCGACGTCGCGGTGCTGAAGATCGACGCGAGCGGCCTGCCGACCGTGAAGATCGGCGATCCGGCGCAGAGCAAGGTCGGCCAGTGGGTCGTCGCGATCGGTTCGCCGTACGGCTTCGACAACACGGTCACGTCGGGCATCATCAGCGCGAAGTCGCGCGCGCTGCCGGACGAGAACTACACGCCGTTCATCCAGACCGACGTGCCGGTGAACCCCGGCAACTCGGGGGGTCCGCTGTTCAACCTGCAGGGCGAGGTGATCGGCATCAACTCGATGATCTACTCGCAGACGGGCGGCTTCCAGGGCCTGTCGTTCGCGATCCCGATCAACGAGGCGATCAAGGTGAAGGACGAGCTCGTGAAGACGGGCCACGTGAGCCGCGGCCGCCTCGGCGTCGCCGTGCAGGGGCTGAACCAGACGCTGGCGAGCTCGTTCGGGCTGCAGAAGCCGGACGGCGCGCTCGTCAGTTCGGTCGACTCGAACGGCCCGGCCGCGAAGGCGGGCCTGCAGCCGGGCGACGTGATCCTGTCGGTCAACGGCTCGCCGGTTGCCGATTCGACGTCGCTGCCCGCGCAGATCGCGAACCTGAAGCCGGGTTCGAAGGCCGACCTGCAGATCTGGCGCGACAAGTCGAAGAAGTCGATCAGCGTGACGCTCGGCGCGATGGCCGATGCGAAACTCGCGTCGAACGACAGCGGGCCGGTCGAGCAGGGCCGCCTGGGCGTCGCGGTGCGTCCGCTGTCGCCGCAGGAGCGCAGTGCCGACAACCTGTCGCACGGGCTGATCGTGCAGCAGGCTGGCGGGCCGGCCGCCAATGCGGGCATCCAGCCCGGCGACGTGATCCTCGCGGTCAACGGCCGCCCGGTCACGAGCCCCGAGCAGTTGCGCGACGCGGTCAAGGGCGCGGGCAACAGTCTTGCGCTGCTGATCCAGCGCGATAATGCACAGATATTCGTGCCGGTCGACCTGAGCTGACCGGCGACGACCGACGGCCGGCCAGGCCGGCCGCGGCGGGCGCCGCCGCCGTCCGACCCCGTGGCGTGGCGCCCCGTATGTGTTCCGACCCCAAGGAGAGAGCCATGCAATATCTACGCAACGTGTCCCGATTTGCCGTTGCCGCGGCGTTGGCCGCCGGCTTCGCAGCCGGCGCGACCGGCGCGTACGCGCAGTCGGACGGCTTGCCCGCCGCGCGCCAGGAGGGCGACGTCACCTTCGTGTCCGGCGGCGTCGGGCAGGACGAATCGACGGCGTTCCAGCGCAACGAGGCGAAGTGGCCGCTGGCGCTGCGCTTCACCGGCAAGGGCGGCGAGTTCCTGGCCGACGTCCATGTGCGGATCGTCGACGGCAAGGGTGCCGAAGTGCTGAAAACCGACGCGCGCGGGCCGTACATGCTCGTGCAGGTGCCGCCGGGGCGCTATACGGTGTATGCGACGTACCAGGGCAACGAAGAATCCCGCGCCGTCACGGTCGGCGCGAAGGGCGGCGCGAAAACCGCATTCCAGTGGAGCGCGCAGTAGCCCGCCGAGCGCGGCCTCGGCCCGGGTTGCGCATTCGGACGAAGTTTCGCCCATAATGAAAGCCACGGCACCCGTGCCGTGGCTTTTTCGTTTCCTGCGCCCGGTGTGCCAGCCGGGCCGCCCGAAGGAGAAACGATGTCCGATGCTGCCGACCCTCGTCCCGAAATCGTGCCGAACCGCCATCGCGTGCGGGTGATCCATCGCGGCATCACCTACGCCGATTCGCACGGCGCGCTGACCGTGCGCGAAGCCGGGCAGCCGGACACTCATTACCTGCCGCGCGGCGACGTCAACATGCGCAGGCTCGTGAAATCGGGCGTCACGACGGCCTGCCCGTTCAGGGGACAGGCCGTGCATTTCGATTTGCAGACGGAAGACGGCGTGATCGAGAACGCCGCATGGAGTTACGAGGAACCGAAGGAGGCGGCGGCTGCGCTCGCGCACTACGTCGCCTTCGATGCCGCACGGATCGACAGTCTCGTCGAGACGTCCTGATGCGGCGCGCGTTCATCGGGGAGGCACCATGGAACTGAACGACACGTTACGCGTCCCGCTCGCGCCGCCTGTCGTGCGGGAGGCCTTCGAGGATCCCGCATTGCTGCGGGCGAGCTTCGACCATTGCGAATCGTTCGTGAAGCTCGCGCACGGCGAGTTCGCGCTGACGATCACGGTGCCGCTCGGCCCGCTGCGTGCGCGCTACGACGTGCGTGCGCGTGCGGCCGGCGAGCAGGGCGACGCGGAAGGGCAGCCGCGCCGCGTGATCAATTTCAAGGCGCGGGCCGATGGCCTGGGCGCGCTGCGCGGCCAGGTCGAACTCGTGCTGCTGCCCGATGACGACGCGAACGCCACGTGCATCGAGTACGTGGTCTGGGCGACGGCAAGCGGGCCGCTCGCCGAGTTGCCGGCGCGGCAGATCGAGAACGCGCTGCGCGAGTGGACCGACGATTTCTTCCGCGAGTTCTGCGCGGTCGTGCAGGCGAAGCACGGTCTCGCGCCGAATCGTGCGAACCCGGCCGCGCAGCGGCGCCAGCACGTATTCCTGCGGCCGGCATCGCTGTTGGCCGCGACGAAGCGCCCGCTGCCGCCGCACCTCGGCGGCGCGCTGACCGGGCGTGCCGCCGGCGCGCTGCATCATCGCAGTTCCGGCCCGGTGCCTGTCTGGGCATGGGCGGCGATGATCGTGTTCGTCGCGCTGCTGCTTTATGCGGCGCGCTGGATCAACGGCGGCTGAGCGGCCGAGCGGCCGAACACCGCCGGTTTCGCTTCACGGCCCGCCCGCTTCCCGCGCGGCGGGCGTTACTGCCCCGCATCGGCACCGGCTCCGGCGCCGCGGAATTCCCTTCGATACGCAGACGGCGACGTGCCGAGCGCGCCCGCGAAATGCTGGCGCAGCGACACGCTCGACCCGTAGCCGGCCGCCTGTGCGATCGCGTCGATCGATTGTCCGGTGGTTTCCAGCAGATGCTGCGCGCGCGCGAGCCGCTCGGCCTGCAGCCACGCGGTGACGGTCGTGCCCGTCGCCTGGCGGAAGTGGCGGGTGAACGTGCGCCGGCTCATCAGCACGCGTTCGGCAAGCGAATCGACGCTGTGCGCGTCGTCGAGGTGCGCGCGCACCCAGTCGAGCAGGCCCGCGAGCCGCGCATCGCGCGGGTGCGCGGCGACGGGCTGCGGCACGTACTGGGCCTGCCCGCCCTGGCGGTGCGGCGGGATCACGAGGCGGCGTGCGATCCGGTTCGCGGCGTCCGAGCCGAAGCGCCGCCGCACGACGTGCAGGCAGCAGTCGAGCCCCGCGGCCGTGCCGGCCGACGTCATCAGGTTGCCGTCGTCCACGTACAGCACGTCGGGATCGAGCTTCACGCGCGGAAAGCGTTGCGCGAAATCGTCGGCCCACGCCCAGTGCGTCGTGGCCGGGCGGCCGTCGAGCAGGCCGGCCGCGGCGAGTACGTAGGCGCCGAGGCACAGCCCGACGAGCTGCGCGCCGCGGGCGGCGACCGCGCGCACGGCGTCGAGCAGTTCGTCGGGCGGCGCTTCGTCCGGGTCGCGCCAGGCCGGCACGATGACGATGTCCGCGTCGTCGAGTGCGTCGAGCCCGTACGGCGCGGTGATCGTGAAGCCGCCCGTCGTCGCGAGCGGGCCGCGCTCGGCCGAGCAGACGCGGAACTCGAACGCGGGCGACGCGGCCGCGTCGCGTTCCTTGCCGAACACGACGGACGGCACCGACAGGTGGAACGGGCTGATGCCGTCGTAGGCGATCACGGCGACGACGGTCGGGGCGGGCGAGGCGGGTGACGCGACGGCGAACATGGCGGGCTCCGGAATGGAAGTGGCCCGATTTTATCGAAGAATGGTAATCCGGCCACTATCTGCATGGGCGATGCAGCCCGACAATGCATCGCATCGCGCCGCTGGCCGTCCCGTTCCGGGGCGGGGCCGCGCCTCAGGACAGGAGCCTGTCATGTCGAACGCCGTCCCGCTTTCCACTTCTCATCCCGCTGCCCGCTGCCCGCTGCCCGCTGCCCGCCGTGCGCTGATCGTGATCGACGTCCAGAACGAATACGTGACGGGCAACCTGCCGATCGAATATCCGCCGGTCGACGTGTCGCTCGCGAACATCGGCCGAGCGATCGACGCCGCGCATGCGGCCCGCGTGCCCGTGATCGTCGTCCAGCACGTCGCGCCGGCCGGCGCGCCGATCTTCGCGCCCGGCACCGACGGCGTTGCGCTGCACGCGGTCGTCGCCGGCCGGCCGTATGCGCACCTGATCGAGAAGGCGCAGGCGAGCGCGTTTGCCGGGACCGATCTGGCCGCATGGCTCGACGCGCACGGGATCGACACGCTCGCGGTGGCCGGCTACATGACGCACAACTGCAATGCGTCGACGGTCTATCACGCGGCGCACGCGGGGCTGAATGTCGAGTACCTGGACGATGCGACGGGCGCGTTGCCGTACGAGAACGAAGCGGGCGCGGCGAGCGCCGAAGAGATTCACCGCGCGTACACGGTGGTGTTCCAGTCGAATTTCGCGGCCGTGATGTCGACCGACGCGTGGATCGAGGGGCTGGCCGGCGCGCCGATGCCGAAGCGCGATTCGGTGGCCGCGTCGAACCGGCGGGCCCGCGCGCATCGCGCGAAGGCGGCCTGAGTGGGTCGGAGAGACGGGGGCGGGGCGTTGCCGCGGCCGCCATGCGGCCGGGGGCCCGGGGCCCGGCTCGGCAATCGATGAAAATGAAACGGCGCGCGTGCAACCGCCGCGCCGTCAGTCGCCTTCCTTCAGCATCGCCGGGCTGTAGCGCAGCATGTCGAAGCAGCCGTCGACGAGCTTTTCCGCATGCTGCTCGGCGTCGATCTCGTCGGGCAGCATCAGCATGTCGCGCACGAAACCGCTGACGAGCGTGTGCAGCATCAGGGTCGCGCGCCAGGTGTCGAGCCGATCGGGCAGCCGCTTCTGCCGGACGGCCACCGCGAGATCGGCGTCGATCGCGTGCAGTGCCTCGCTCATCCCGGCGCGATTGCGCTGCAGCAGCGGCTCCATGTCCGCGACGTACTCGCACTTCATGAACAGGATGCTGAACACGCGCCGCAACTGCGAGTCGCGCTGCACGCCAAGCAGGCACCAGATCAGGATCTTGCGGATCTTCTCGAGCGGATTGCCGCCCGGCGCGTCGAGCGGCATCCGCTTCAGCTCGTCGATCGGCAGAAACACGCGGTCGAACATCGCGTCGAACAGCTCGCTCTTGTTCGCGAAATGCCAGTAGATCGCGCCGCGCGTGACGCCGGCGTGCTGGGCGATGTCCGCGAGCGACGTGTGCGACACGCCCTTCTCGAAGAACACGTGTTCGGCGGCATCGAGAATGCTGTTGCGCGTCTCGAGCGCCTCCTCCTTGGTACGTCTGACCATGTGCAGGCCTGATTGGATCTATCGTAGGTGAATATAGGGTCGGCAACCCTCGTCGCCATCATGCGGATTGGCTATGCTCGCGACTGGTAATAATTCGTAAGACTGGACACCCGGCGTGGCACAAACGGGCTTTTTACATACATTCATGAATGTATATACAATACCACCCTACGATCGAATGACCCAAGTGGCAATCAGTTAATATCCCACTCTGCTGATTCCCGCCAAAGTAACAGTCCGCAGTTCGCGGCATCCCGTCGGCATGGAGGTTTCGTGCCGACGTGCTGTATCCAGCAGTCCAGCAATTCAGGTGTTCGATCTGCGCCGCGAGGCGCATCCGTGTTGCGCTCCCGTCGGGTGCTGCACTTATTCCATTGGTTACACACAGAGGTCGCTCCATGCGCGTCGAACGGGTTCCATACCGCTTGATCACTGTCGCGGCAGCCGCGGTTTTCCTGGCTGCATGCGGAAAAAAAGAATCGGCACCGCCGCCGCAAACGCCTGAAGTCGGCGTCGTCACCGTCCAGCCGCAAGCCGTACCGGTCTTCAGCGAGCTGCCGGGTCGCACCAGCGCGTTCCTCGTCGCGCAGGTCCGCGCGCGGGTCGACGGCATCGTGCTGCGCCGCGAATTCACCGAAGGCACCGACGTCAAGGCCGGCCAGCGTCTCTACAAGATCGATCCGGCGCCGTATATCGCCGCGCTGAACAGCGCGAAGGCGACGCTCGCGAAGGCGCAGGCGAACCTCGTCACGCAGAACGCGCTGGTCGCGCGCTACAAGGTGCTGGTGGCCGCGAACGCGGTCAGCAAGCAGGATTACGACAACGCGGTGGCCACGCAAGGGCAGGCCGCGGCGGACGTCGCGTCCGGCAAGGCGGCGGTCGATACCGCGCAGATCAACCTCGGCTACACCGACGTGGTTTCGCCGATCACGGGCCGTGTCGGCATTTCGCAAGTGACGCCGGGCGCGTACGTGCAGGCGAGCCAGGCGACGCTGATGTCGACCGTGCAGCAGCTCGACCCCGTGTACGTGGACCTCACGCAATCGAGCCTCGAAGGCCTGAAGCTGCGCCAGGACGTGCAGAGCGGCCGCCTGAAGACGACCGGCCCGGGCGCGGCGAAGGTGTCGCTGATCCTCGAGGACGGCAAGACCTATGCGGAGCCGGGCAAGCTGCAGTTCTCGGACGTGACGGTCGACCAGGCCACCGGCTCGGTGACGATCCGTGCGGTCTTCCCGAACCCGGGCAGGGTGCTGCTGCCGGGGATGTTCGTGCGCGCGCGGATCGAGGAAGGTGTGAACGAGAACGCGTTCCTGGTGCCGCAGATCGGCGTCACGCATGACCAGAAGGGCCAGGCGATCGCGATGGTGGTGAACGCCGGCAACAAGGTCGAGCCGCGTCCGCTGAAGACGACGGGCATGCAGGGCCAGAACTGGATCGTCGAAGGCGGTCTGGAAGCGGGCGATCACGTGATCGTGCAGGGCGGCGAGAAGGTGCGCCCGGGTGCGACCGTGAAGTCGGTGCCGGCGCAGCTCGCGCAGGCGGCCGATGCCGCATCGGGCACCGCCGCCGCAACCGCCGCACCGGCTGCCGCCGGTTCCGGCGCCGCTGCCGCTTCCGGTGCCGCCGCATCGGGCGCCGCGCCGGCGAGTGCTGCCGCTGCTTCGAGCGCGCAATAACAGGGAGCCTGTTTCATGGCAAAGTTTTTTATCGATCGCCCGATCTTCGCGTGGGTGATCGCCATCATCCTGATGCTGGCCGGGGTTGCGGCGATCTTCACGCTGCCGATCTCGCAGTATCCGACGATCGCGCCGCCATCGATCCAGATCACCGCGAACTACCCGGGCGCTTCCGCGAAGACGGTGGAAGACACGGTGACGCAGGTGATCGAGCAGCAGATGAGCGGTCTCGACAACTTCCTGTACATGTCGTCGACGAGTGACGACTCGGGCAACGCAACGATCACGCTGACGTTCGCGCCGGGCACCAACGCCGACATCGCGCAGGTTCAGGTCCAGAACAAGCTGTCGCTCGCGACGCCGGTTCTGCCGCAGGTCGTGCAGCAGCTCGGCCTGTCGGTGACGAAGTCGAGCAGCAGCTTCCTGCTGGTGCTCGCCTTCAACTCCGAAGACGGCAGCATGAACAAGTACGACCTCGCGAACTTCGTGGCGTCGCACGTGAAGGATCCGATCAGCCGGTTGAACGGCGTCGGTACCGTCACGCTGTTCGGCTCGCAGTACGCGATGCGGATCTGGCTCGACCCGAACCGCCTGACGAACTACGGCCTCACGCCGGTCGACGTGAGTTCCGCGATCACCGCGCAGAACGTGCAGATCGCGGGCGGCCAGATCGGCGGCACGCCGGCGAAGCCGGGCACGATGCTGCAGGCGACGATCACCGAATCGACGCTGCTGCAGACGCCCGAGCAGTTCGGCAACATCCTGCTGAAGGTCAACCAGGACGGCTCGCAGGTGCGCCTGAAGGACGTCGCGCAGATCGGCCTCGGCGGTGAAAACTACAACTTCGACACGAAGTACAACGGTCAGCCGACCGCGGCACTCGGTATCCAGCTCGCGACCAACGCAAACGCGCTCGCGACCGCGAAGGCCGTGCGCGCGAAGATCGACGAGCTGGCACCGTTCTTCCCGCACGGCCTCGTCGTGAAGTATCCGTACGACACGACGCCGTTCGTGAAGCTGTCGATCGAGGAAGTGGTCAAAACGCTGCTCGAAGGTATCGTGCTGGTGTTCCTCGTGATGTATCTGTTCCTGCAGAACCTGCGGGCGACGATCATCCCGACGATCGCGGTGCCGGTCGTGCTGCTCGGCACGTTCGCGATCATGTCGCTGGTGGGCTTCTCGATCAACACGCTGTCGATGTTCGGCCTCGTGCTCGCGATCGGCCTGCTGGTCGACGATGCGATCGTGGTGGTGGAGAACGTCGAGCGCGTGATGGCGGAAGAGGGCCTGTCACCGAAGGAGGCAACCCGCAAGGCGATGGGCCAGATCACCGGCGCACTCGTCGGCGTGGCGCTCGTGCTGTCGGCGGTGTTCGTGCCGGTCGCGTTCTCCGGCGGGTCGGTCGGCGCGATCTATCGCCAGTTCTCGCTGACGATCGTGTCGGCGATGGTGCTGTCGGTGCTCGTCGCGTTGATTCTGACGCCGGCACTGTGCGCGACGATCCTGAAGCCGATCCCGCAAGGGCATCACGAAGAGAAGAAGGGCTTCTTCGGCTGGTTCAACCGCACGTTCAACAACAGCCGCGACAAGTACCACGTCGGCGTGCACCACGTGATCAAGCGTTCGGGCCGCTGGCTCATCATCTACCTGGTCGTGATCGTCGCGGTCGGCCTGCTGTTCGTGCGCCTGCCGAAGTCGTTCCTGCCCGATGAAGACCAGGGCCTGATGTTCGTGATCGTGCAGACGCCGTCGGGTTCGACGCAGGAAACGACCGCGAAGACGCTCGCGAACATTTCCGACTACCTGCTGAAGGACGAGAAGGAAATCGTCGAATCGGCGTTCACGGTCAACGGCTTCAGCTTCGCGGGTCGCGGCCAGAACTCCGGTCTCGTGTTCGTGCGCCTGAAGGACTACTCGCAGCGTCAGCATGCGAACCAGAAGGTACAGGCACTGATCGGCCGGATGTTCGGGCGCTACGCGGGCTACAAGGACGCGATCGTGATCCCGTTCAACCCGCCGTCGATTCCTGAACTCGGTACGGCCGCCGGCTTCGACTTCGAGCTGACGGACAACGCCGGTCTCGGCCACGACGCGCTGATGGCCGCGCGTAACCAGTTGCTCGGGATGGCCGCGAAGGATCCGACGCTGCAGGGCGTGCGCCCGAACGGCCTGAACGACACGCCGCAGTACAAGGTCGACATCGACCGCGAGAAGGCGAATGCGCTCGGCGTGACGGCGGATGCGATCGACCAGACGTTCTCGATCGCATGGGCGTCGAAGTACGTGAACAACTTCCTCGACACCGACGGCCGGATCAAGAAGGTCTATGTGCAGGCCGACGCGCCGTTCCGGATGACGCCGGACGACATGAACATCTGGTACGTGCGCAACGGGTCGGGCGGGATGGTGCCGTTCAGCGCGTTCGCGACCGGTCACTGGACGTACGGTTCGCCGAAGCTCGAGCGCTATAACGGTGTCTCGGCGATGGAAATCCAGGGTCAGGCGGCACCGGGCAAGTCGACCGGTCAGGCGATGACCGCGATGGAAGGGCTCGCGAAGAAGCTGCCGGTCGGTATCGGCTATTCGTGGACCGGCCTGTCGTTCCAGGAAATCCAGTCCGGTTCGCAGGCGCCGATCCTGTACGCGATCTCGATCCTCGTCGTGTTCCTGTGTCTCGCGGCGCTGTATGAAAGCTGGTCGATCCCGTTCTCGGTGATCATGGTCGTGCCGCTCGGCGTGATCGGTGCACTGCTCGCGGCGACGATGCGCGGCCTCGAGAACGACGTGTTCTTCCAGGTCGGCCTGCTGACCACCGTGGGCTTGTCCGCGAAGAACGCGATCCTGATCGTCGAGTTTGCGCGCGAGCTGCAGGAGTCGGAGAAGATGGGGCCGATCGAGGCCGCGCTGGAAGCGGCGCGCCTGCGGCTGCGTCCGATCCTGATGACGTCGCTCGCGTTCATTCTCGGCGTGATGCCGCTCGCGATCAGCAACGGCGCGGGTTCGGCGAGCCAGCACGCGATCGGTACGGGCGTGATCGGCGGGATGATCACGGCAACGTTCCTCGCGATCTTCATGATCCCGATGTTCTTCGTGAAGATTCGCGCGATCTTCAGCGGCGAGAAGGAAGATGTCGACGAGGCGCTGCGTCTTGCGCAGGATCACATGCACGAGGCGGAGAAGGGCGGCCACGGCGACGACGAGAAGAAGGGGCAGTGATGATGCAAAAACACGCTTTGACTGCAATCGCGGTCGCGCTCTTTGCCACGGGCTGCACGATGGCGCCGCATTACAAGCGGCCCGACGCACCCGTCGCACAGGCGTACCCGGCCGGCGGCGTCTATGCGACGCAGCCGGGCGCTGCCGGCGCGCGCAGCGCGAACGGCCAGGCGGCGACCGCCATCGGCTGGCGCGAATTCTTCGTCGATCCGCGCCTGCAGCGGCTGATCGAGATCGCGCTGAAGAACAACCGCGACCTGCGCGTGTCGGTGCTGAACATCGAGGCGGCGCGCGCGCAGTACCAGATCACGCGCGCGGGCCTGTTCCCGACGCTCGATGCCACGGGTACGGGCAGCATCCAGCGTTTCCCGGCCGGCGTGTCGACGACGCAGGCGCCGTTGATCACGCGCAGCTACAACGTCGGGCTTTCCGCGTCCTGGGAGCTCGACCTGTTCGGCCGCGTGCAGAGCCTGAAGGACCAGGCGCTCGCGCAGTACCTGTCGACCGCGTACGCGCGGCAGGCGCAGGAAATCTCGCTGGTGTCGCAGGTGGCTGACCAGTACCTGACGCTGCTGTCGACCGACGACCTGCTGCAGGTCACGGAGAACACGCTGAAGACCGCGCAGGCGTCGTACGACCTGACGAAGCTGCAGTTCGACAACGGCACGGGCTCCGAGCTCGAGCTGCGTCAGGCGCAGACGGTCGTCGAGACGGCGCTCGCGAACCAGCAGGCGCAGGCGCGTGCGCGTGCACAGGCGCTGAACGCGCTGGTGCTGCTGATCGGCGAGCCGCTGCCGGACGACCTGCCGCCGGGCATGCCGCTCGACGCGCAGAACCTGCTGACGGACGTACCGGCCGGGTTGCCGTCGGACCTGCTGACGCGTCGTCCGGACGTGATGCAGGCCGAGGAGACGCTGCTGGCCGCGAACGCGAACATCGGCGCGGCACGCGCGGCGTTCTTCCCGAAGATCTCGCTGACGGCGGCGTTCGGCACCGCGAGCCCGACGCTCGGCGGCCTGTTCAAGGCCGGTACGGCGGCGTGGTCGTTTGCGCCGAGTATTGCGCTGCCGATCTTCGAGGGCGGTTCGAACATCGCCAATCTCGATCTCGCGCACGTGCAGAAGCGCATCGAGATCGCGAACTACGAGAAGGCGATCCAGTCGGCATTCCGCGAAGTGTCGGACGGGCTGGCCGCACGCGGCACGTACGACCAGCAGATCGCCGCGCTCGAGCGCAACGAGCACGCGCAGCAGCGCCGCTTCGACCTGTCGGACCTGCGTTACAAGAACGGCGTCGACAGCTACCTGTCGGTGCTGACCGCGCAGACGGACCTGTACACGGCGCAGCAGACGCTGATCAATGCGCGTCTGGCACGCTGGACGAACCTCGTCACGCTGTACCGCGCACTGGGCGGCGGCTGGGTTCAGCGGGCCGGCGAGACGCCGCGCGCGCCGGATGCGCCGGTCGACTACGACAAGGCGGCCGCCCCGGCGCCCGCGTCGGCAGCGGCAACGAACGGGTAAGCGAAGCAGGGCGGGGGCGGGCGACCGCTCCTGTCCGTCGATCCGGCGGTATGCGGAAACGACGACGCCACGGACGAAAGTCCGTGGCGTCGTCGTTTTGTGATGTCGAATCGCGTGGAGTGGGGGCCGCTGGCGTGACGCTGGCTGCAGCGGACTTCGGTTACGCCGGTCATTCCGGTTACGCCGACCCGTGCGGCCAATCGGCATCCCGCGCCGCCACTGCCTGCGACCAGCGTTCCCGATCCGTGAGCGATCGCCTGAGCCGCGCGTCGTCCGACGCCCGCCAAGCAAAACGCCACGGCATGCCGTGGCGTTTTCCGTTACCGCGTTGCGCCGTCGTCCGGCGCGGGGCGATCAGTGGTGCACGTCGGCGGGACGCCCGTCGAAGTCGTGTCCGGCGCGGCGGATGTCGCAGCGCGCATCCTTTTCGCCTTTCACGCCGTTGAACACGATGTTCAGGATCACCGACGTTACCGAGGCCAGCAGGATGCCGCTGTGCAGGATCGGTGCGAGCGCGGGCGGCAGCTTCGAGAAGAAGTGCGGCGACACGACCGGCACGAGGCCCATGCCGACGCTCACGGCGACGATGAACAGGTTGTGGCTGTTGTTCACGAAGTCGACCTTCGACAGCACCTTGATGCCGTTCGCGGCCACCATCCCGAACATCACGATGCCTGCGCCGCCGAGCACGAACGGCGGCACCGACGCGACGACCTGCGCCATCTTCGGGAACAGGCCGAGCATCACGAGGATCACGCCGCCCGTCGCGCACACGAACCGGCTCTTCACGCCCGTCACGCCGATCAGTCCGACGTTCTGCGAGAACGACGTATGCGGGAACGAGTTGAAGATGCCGCCGATCAGCGTGCCGAGGCCGTCGACGCGCAGGCCGCGCACGAGGCGCTCCTGGTTGACCGGACGATCGACCATGTCGCCGACCGCGAGGAACATGCCGGTCGATTCGATGAACGTGACGAACATCACCGTGACCATCGTTGCGATCGACAGCGGGTCGAAGTGCGGCCAGCCGAAGTGGAACGGCATCACGAAGCCGACCCACGGCGCGAGCGACACGCCTTCCGTGTTCACGCGGCCGATCGCGAACGCGATCGCGAAGCCGGCGACGATGCCGAGCAGCACCGAGATGTTCGCGATGAAGCCGCGGCCGAACTTGTTGATCAGCAGGATCAGCGTGAGCACGAGCAGCGACAGGCCGAGATAGACGGGGCTGCCGTATTCGGGGTTGCCGACGCCGCCGGCGGCCCAGTTGATGCCGACCTCCATCAGCGACAGCCCGATCACTGCAATCACGGTGCCGACCACCACCGGCGGGAAGAACCGCAACAGCTTGCCGATCATCGGCGCCAGCACGATGCCGATGATGCCGGCCGCGATGGTCGAGCCGAAGATGTCGAGAATGCCGAGGCCGGGGTTCGTGCCGATCGCGATCATCGGGCCGACTGCCGCGAACGTGCAGCCCATGATGACGGGCAGGCGGATCCCGAAGATCCACAGGCCCAGCGTCTGGATCAGCGTCGCGATGCCGCACGAAAACAGATCGGCGCTGATCAGGAACGCGATCTGGTCTTTAGGCAGCTTGAGCGCGCCGCCAACGATAAGCGGCACGGCGACAGCGCCGGCGTACATGACGAGGACGTGTTGCAGGCCAAGCGTTACCAGCTTGCCGGTCGGCAGCACCTCATCGCACGGATGGACCGTGTTCGATTGCATCTGTCTCACTCCATGATCTTGTTTTCGGGGTGATACGAAGTTATTCGGAATGAATCCACGCAACAAGAGCGCTGGGTACTATTCCGTTCTTTGCTGGTTCGATATGCCAATCCGGCATGGAGCAGGGTGTCGATCATCGGGAAACTGCCGCAGGAGTGAGGTTCCCCGGTTTTATAGCCCTTCAAAATAGCGCCGGCCCCCGTGTCAAATATCGGCCGGTTTATGGTGTGTATCGCGGTGCCCGCATAGTGGCAAAAAAGGGTGTGGAAAAATCGTGCCGGGTTAACCCGCGAACGGCCGCTTTTGCGCGCAAGGTGCAGCCCGGTGGAACCCGGCCGCCGACCGACGCTTCCCTGCATCGCATGGCGCTGCACCGACCGCAAAAGCCGGGGCGCACATCGCGATCCCGTTATCATCGGCATCCGTCCCTACGAATTCATCCTCCCGTCATGCGCCTGCTCGGAATCGACCTCGGCACCGGCTCCGTCAAACTCGTCACGCTCGATGCCGACGGCGTCGAGCGCGCGGTCGCGAGCGAACCCTATGCGTTGTCGTCGCCGCAGCCCGGCTGGGCCGAGATCGCGCCCGACGCGTGGTGGCAGGCGCTTATGCGCGCGGCCGCGCGGCTGCCGGCCGGCGAGCGCGCGCAGGTCGCGGCGATCGGCTTCTCGGGCCAGATGCATGGCGTCGTGCTGATCGATGCGGCCGGGCAGCCGGTGCGGCCCGCGCTGCTGTGGCCCGATACGCGCGCGGTGCGCGAAGCGGACGCGGCCGGCTGGCCCGTCGCGGGAGCGCCCGCCGCCGGATTGCCCGTCGCACCGAATCCCGTCGCGCCGGGCATGGCGGGCCCGCTGTTGCGCTGGCTGGCCGCGCACGAACCCGATGCGCTGCGCGCCGCGCGCTGGGCCGTGCAGCCGAAGGACTGGTTGCGCATCGCGCTCGGCGGCGACGTCGCGGCCGATCCGAGCGATGCGTGCGCGACTGCGCTCGCGACGCCCGACGGCGCATGGGATACGGCATTGATCGACGCACTTGGCCTGCCGGCCGACCGGTTCGCGCCGGTCCATGCGTCGACCGCGCGCTGCGGCGTGCTCGGCGCGCACGCGGCCGCGGCGCTCGGGCTGCCGGCCGGCGTGCCGCTGGCGACGGGCGCGGCCGACACCGCATGCGCGGCGCTCGGCAGCGGGCTCGCCGCGGCCGGCGACGCGCTGCTGACGACGGGCAGCGGCGGCCAGATCGTCGTGCTCGCGGATGCGCTGCCGCCCGCGCGGCGCGGGCTGCATCGCTATCGCGCGGCGGCCGTCGGCGGCTATTACACGATGGCCGCGATGCAGAACGTCGGGCTCGCGCTCGAAGCCGTGCGCGGCTGGCTCGGCTATGCGCGATGGGCGGATGCGTATGACGATGCGTTCGCGCAGCCGGCAGCCGAGCGGTTGTGTTTCCTGCCCTACCTGACCGGCGAGCGTTCGCCGTGGATGAACCCCGATGCGCGCGGCGGCTGGCTCGGCCTCGGGCTCGGCGACACGCGCGGCGCGATGATGCGCGCCGCGTTCGAAGGCGTCGCGTTCGCGTTGCGCGCGGGGCTCGATGCGATCCGCGATACGGATCGTCGCGACCCGGTGACGATGCTGCGTCTCGCGGGCGGCGGCTCGGTCGATCCGCGCTGGCGCCAGTTGCTCGCCGATGCGCTCGGCGCGTCGCTGCATGCGATCGACTGCCCGAACGCCGCGACGCGCGGCGCGGCGCTGCTCGCGGGCGTCGCGATCGGGCACTGGCGCGAAGACGCGTTGCACGCGCTTGCACCGGCCGCGTCGCCGGTCGCCGCGCCGCGCGACGACCGCCTGCTGGCCGCGCGCCACGCACGCTTCGTCGATCTGTATGCGCGCACGGATGCATGGTTCACGACGGGCGTTTAAACTCGGACACTTGTTCTTTTGCGTCAGCGATGACGCATCGTGGCAAGCCGGCGACCGATTCCCGCACGCGATGCGCGGCGGGACCGGCCATCATGGCGAGCACGAGATGCTGTTGCCGTGTCGCGTGCGAGGTCGCGCGGCATGGTTTCGACAGATTTGAATGGGGCCCGGTGCGAAGCATGGGACCGGAAAGCGCTGCAGCGCCACCCCGGGGCAACCTAATAGACAGACAGGAGTGACAGGATGAAAACGAAAGCCGCGATTGCATGGAAGGCGGGCGCACCGCTGACGATCGAGGAAGTCGATCTCGAAGGGCCGCGCGCAGGCGAAGTGCTGATCGAAGTGAAGGCGACGGGCATCTGCCACACCGACTACTACACGCTGTCGGGTGCCGATCCGGAAGGGATCTTCCCGGCGATCCTCGGCCATGAAGGCGCGGGCGTGGTGGTCGACGTCGGCCCCGGCGTCGGCACCGTGAGGAAGGGCGATCACGTGATTCCGCTCTACACGCCCGAATGCCGCGAGTGCAAGTTCTGCCTGTCGCGCAAGACCAACCTGTGCCAGAAGATCCGCGCAACGCAGGGCAAGGGCCTGATGCCCGACGCGACGTCGCGCTTCTCGCTCGACGGCAAGCCGCTGTTCCATTACATGGGTACGTCGACGTTCTCGAACTACATCGTCGTGCCGGAGATCGCGGTCGCGAAGGTGCGCGAGGACGCGCCGTTCGACAAGATCTGCTACATCGGCTGCGGCGTGACGACCGGCGTCGGCGCGGTCGTCTACTCGGCGAAGGTCGAGGCCGGTGCGAACGTCGTCGTATTCGGCCTCGGCGGGATCGGCCTGAACGTGATCCAGGGCGCGAAGATGGTCGGCGCGGACAAGATCATCGGCGTCGACATCAACCCGAAGCGCGTCGAGCTCGCGAAGAAGTTCGGGATGACGCACTTCATCAACCCGAACGAAGTCGAGAACGTCGTCGACCACATCGTGCAGCTGACCGACGGCGGCGCCGATTACTCGTTCGAATGCGTCGGCAACGTGAAGCTGATGCGCCAGGCGCTCGAGTGCACGCACAAGGGCTGGGGCCAGTCGTTCATCATCGGCGTTGCCGCGGCCGGCGAGGAAATCAGCACGCGCCCGTTCCAGTTGGTCACGGGGCGCGAGTGGAAGGGTTCGGCGTTCGGCGGCGCGCGCGGCCGCACCGACGTGCCGAAGATCGTCGACTGGTACATGGAAGGCAAGATCAACATCGACGACCTGATCACGCACACGCTGCCGCTCGAGCGGATCAACGAAGGCTTCGACCTGATGAAGCAGGGCGAATCGATCCGCTCGGTCGTGCTGTACTGACCGGGAGCGTACCGTCATGCTCGAACTCGTTTCTTCGCATGCATGCCACGGCGGCGAGCAGCGCTTCTACCGTCACGATTCGGCGGCGATCGGCCTGCCGATGAAGTTCTCGGTGTACCTGCCGCCGCAGGCTGCGCACGGCCGCGTGCCGGCGCTGTTCTACCTCGCGGGGCTGACCTGCACCGACGAGACGTTCGCGATCAAGGCCGGCGCGCAGCAATACGCGGCGCAGCACGGCATCGCGCTCGTGATGCCCGATACGAGCCCGCGCGGCGCGGGCGTGCCGGGCGAGACCGATGGGTGGGACTTCGGCGTCGGCGCGGGCTTCTACGTCGATGCGACCGAAGCGCCGTGGGCCACGCACTACCGGATGGAGTCGTACGTGACGGGCGAGCTGCGCGAACGCGTCGCGGCCGAGCTGCCGATCGACGGCGCGCGGCTCGGGATCTTCGGGCACTCGATGGGCGGGCACGGCGCGCTGACGCTCGCGCTGCGCCATCCCGGCCTGTACCGGTCGGTGTCGGCGTTCGCGCCGATCGCCGCACCGACGCGCTGCCCGTGGGGCGAGAGGGCGTTCTCGGGTTACCTCGGCGACGATCGCGACGCGTGGAAGGCGCACGACGCGAGCGAACTCGTCGCGCGCGCCGATGCGCCGAAGTTCGCGGACGGCATCCTGGTCGACCAGGGCCTCGCCGATCAATTCCTCGCGAACCAGTTGAACCCCGACGTGTTCGAAGCCGCGTGCGCGAAGGCCGGCCAGCCGCTGACGCTGCGCCGCCATCCGGGCTACGACCACGGGTACTACTTCATCTCGACGTTCATCGCCGATCACATCGCCCATCACGCGCACGTGCTCGCACGATGAGCGGGAAGGAAGGCCGATAACGCACGCATCGCTGCACGCGATGGCGGACGCATGAAAAAACGCCGGCGCTGCCCTCGGGCACGCCGGCGTTTTCATTTTCGTCGGGCGGCGATCCGTCGGGCGGCGATCCGTCGATCGGCGATCAGTGGCGCTGCAACAGGCTCGCGCCGTACACGAGCGCCGACAGCGCGGTGATCCAGAAGCTCGTCGGCCAGTCGGTGTGATACGCGAGCACGATACCGGCCCACGCCTCGAACAGCGCGAACAGCGCGGCGAGCAGCACGCCCGTCGACAGCCGCGTCGACACGTTCTGCGCGGCCGCGGCCGGCCCGACCAGCAACGTGAACACGAGCAGCACGCCGACGATCTGCGTCGCGGCGGCCACCGCGAGCGCGCACACCGCGAGGAACAGCATCGACACCGTGCGCAGCGACACGCCCTTGGCTTCGGCCAGTTCGGGCTGCAGCGACGCGAACAGCAGCGGCCGCGCGATCAGCGCGAGCGCGACGAGGCTCACCGCGCCGATGCCCGCCAGCACCGCGAGCGTGTCGTGGCTGACCGCGAGCACGTTGCCGAACAGCAGCGCGGTGACCTGCGTCGCGAACGACGTATAGAAATGCAGGAACAGCAGGCCGAAGCCGAGCGCGCCCGACAGGATCACGCCGATCGCGACGTCGCGGCCCGCGAGCCGTTCGCCGAGCGCGCCCATCCCGATCCCGGCCGCGAGCGTGAAGCCGACCATCCCCCAGATCGGCGAGATGCCGAGCAGTACCGCGCCCGTCGCGCCGGTGAAGCCGACGTGCGACAGCGCATGGCCGGCGAAGGTCTGCCCGCGCAGCACCAGGAAGTAGCCGACGATGCCCGCGAGCACCGCGACGATGCCCGACGCCGCGAAGGCGTTGATCATGAAGTCGTATTCAAACATCGTGCGAATGCCCGGGATGAGCGTGTCCGTGGTGGTGATGGCCGTGTCCGCCGCCGCCGCCGTGCGAGTGGCCGTCGTCGTCCTCGTGTTCGTGGTCGTGCTTCTCGATCTCGACGTCGCCCGACATCACGAAGATCTTGCCGTTCACGCGCATCACGTCGATCGGCGACCCGTAGAGCCGCGACAGCACGGGCTTCGTGATCACCTCGTCGACGGTGCCGAGCGCCGCGACGCCGTTGCCGAGATACAGCACGCGGTCGAGCGCGTTCAGCAGCGGATTCAGTTCGTGCGCGGAGAACAGCACGGTGATGCCGAGCTCGCGCTGCACGTTGCGCACGAGTTCGACCACGCCGCGCTGGTGGTTCGGATCGAGGCTGATCAGCGGCTCGTCGAGCAGCAGCAGCTTCGGGTTGCCGAGCAGGCATTGCGCGAGCAGCAGGCGTTGCCGCTCGCCGCCCGACAGTTCCGACAGCGGCCGGCGCGCGAGCGCCGGGCCGCCGACGAGGTCGAGCACGCGGTCGACCTCGCGGCGCGTCGCCGCGTTCGTGTGCGGCAACCCCCAGCGGTGGCCGTCGGCGGCCATCGCGACGAAGTCGTAGCCGCGCATCCGGCGGTTCGCGAGGCCGCTCCTGATCTGCGGCATGTAGCCGATCGACGCGTTGCCGCGCACGACCGGCACGCCGCCGACGGACAGCGTGCCGGCCGAGACGGGGACGAGGCCGAGCACCGCGCGCATCAGCGTCGTCTTGCCCGCGCCGTTCGGCCCGAGCACGCCGACGAATTCGCCGGGTTCGATCGAGAAGCTGACGTCGCGCAGGATCGTGCGTCCGCCCAGTTCGAGCGTGACGCGATCGACTGCGAGTGCGTGGGGAGTGGCGGTCATTTCGTTGCGGTCGTTTATTTCCTGGCGGCCGAAAGCGCGGCGGAGAGTGCATCGAGCTGGCCGGCCATCCATTGCTGGAAGGTCTTGCCGGCCGGCTGCGTCTCGGTGACGCTGACGGTCGGCACGCCGCCGTCGCGCGCAATCTTCAGCATCCGCTTGGTCATCGGTTCTTCAGCCTGGCTGTTATAGATCAGCACGCGCACCTGCTTCTTGCGCAGGTCGTTCTCGAACGCGGCGACGTCCTGCGCGCTCGCTTCGGTGTTGTTCATCGTCGCGAGCTGGAAGCGCTGGTTGCGCATGTCGAGGCCGATCGCGTCGGACATGTAGCCGAACACGGGCTCGGTGGCCGTCACCGGCACGCCCTTGTACTGTGCGCGCAGCGCGGCGACCTTGTCGTCGACGGGCTTCAGCGACGCGACGAACTTCTGCAGGTTCGCGTCGTAGTCGGCCTGGTTCGCCGGGTCGGCACGGCCGAGCTCGGCCGCGATCGCGCGCGCGGCGGCCGGCATCGTCGCCGGGTCGTACCACAGGTGCGGGTTGTCACCGGTCTTCTTGCCGACGAGATCGGCGACGACGATCGTCGTGCGCTTCGCCTGCTTCGACGCGCCGAGCAGCTTGCCCATCCACGGATCGTAGTCGGCGCCGTTGTAGATCACGACCTGCGCGTGCTGGAGCGCGCGGGCGGTCTTCGGGCTCGCTTCGAACAGGTGCGGATCCTGGTCGGGATTGCTGAGGATGCTCGTGACCGCGACGTGGCGGCCGCCGATCTGCGACACGACATCGCCATAGAAGTTCTCGGCGGCGACGACGTTGACGGTCGCGGCCTGCGCGAACGCGGGTGCCGCGAGCGACAGCGCGGCGGCAGCGGCGGCAAGCCAGCGGACAGGCGACAGGGCGCGCCGCGGCGCGCGCTTCAGGGCAATGGACATGGAACTCCTCGTTGGATGGGGCGGCGCATGCGCCGCGCGATGCGGCGTCAGCGTTGCGCGGGCTTGCGCTTGCAGTGCCCGCACAGGCCGCTCAGCTCGACGACCTGGTGGTGGACTTCGAAACCGTGCGCCGGCTCGCTCGCGGACAACTGCTTCGCGAGGTCGCCGCCGGGGATCTCGACGGTGTCGCCGCACGAATCGCAGATCAGGAACTGGCCTTCGTGCGGCACGCCGATCTCGCAGCACGCGAAGAATGCGTTCTTCGATTCGATCCGGTGGATGAAGCCGTGCTCGACGAGGAAATCCAGCGCGCGATAGACGGTCGTGGGCGGCACGCGGCCGCGCTGCGGTTCGAGCTCGGCGAGCAGGTCGTACGCGCCGATCGGGCGCTGTGCGGCCAGCACGCGTTCGTAGACCTGGCGGCGCAGCGGCGTCCACGCGAGCCCGTGCTCGGCGGCGAATGCGTCGGCCCGGGACAGCCGGGCGTCAATGGACGATGAGGTAGCCATGGCGTGAAGCAGGCAGTGAAACAGAGTACGGCGATGATATAACGTATCGTCGCGCAGTGCAGCGCGAATTCCCTATCCAGTCCACGCTCCGTCCCCTTCATCGCCGATCCGGCCGCACCGCACCGCGCGTGCCGCGCCTTGCCGGGCGTGCGCTGCCGGCCGTTGCCGTGCGCCGTTGTGCCGCAGCGCGTCATAGAAAGCCGTCACGTCGCCTTGACAGCGCGTATCGCGTATCCGATGATTCGATCAACAACAGAGCAATTGATCGGTCAGCGAGCGTTAGCTCACATCGTGACCGTCGTGCAGCAGAACGAACCGGAGACAACCAGTGAGACTGGAAGACAAGGTCGCGATCCTGACTGGCGCCGCAAGCGGCATCGGCGAGGCGGTCGCGCAACGCTATCTGGACGAGGGCGCGCGCTGCGTGCTCGTCGACGTGAAGCCGGCAGGCGGCTCGCTCGCGCGGCTCATCGACGCGAATCCCGGCCGCGCGGTGGCCGTCACCGCCGACGTCACGCGCCGCGACGACATCGAGCGGATCGTCGCCACCGCGGTCGAGCGCTTCGGCGGCGTCGACATCCTGTTCAACAACGCGGCGCTGTTCGACATGCGCCCGATCCTCGACGAATCGTGGGACGTGTTCGACCGGCTGTTCGCGGTCAACGTGAAAGGGCTGTTCTTCCTGATGCAGGCCGTCGCGCAGCGGATGGTCGAGCAGGGGCGCGGCGGCAAGATCGTCAACATGTCGTCGCAGGCCGGCCGGCGCGGCGAGGCACTCGTTTCGCACTACTGCGCGACCAAGGCCGCGGTGATCAGCTACACGCAGTCGGCCGCGCTCGCGCTCGCGCCGCACCGGATCAACGTGAACGGCATTGCGCCGGGCGTCGTCGACACGCCGATGTGGGAGCAGGTCGACGCGCTGTTCGCGCGCTACGAGAACCGGCCGCTCGGCGAGAAGAAGCGGCTCGTCGGTGAAGCCGTGCCGCTCGGCCGCATGGGCGTGCCGGGCGACCTGACGGGCGCCGCGCTGTTCCTCGCGTCGGCCGATGCCGACTACATCACCGCCCAGACGCTGAACGTCGACGGCGGCAACTGGATGAGCTGACATGGCGCCGCTCGCACGCGCAACCTGCCGGCCGGCCTGCGACGACGCGGCATCGCCGCACGCCGCGGCCGCCGTCGAACGAGGAGGGCACGCCTGATGGCCGCGATCGTCGTCGCCGGCGAGCTGCTCGCCGAATTCGTCGCCGCCGAGCGCGGCCAGGGTTTCGACACGCCGGGCCTGTTCGCCGGGCCGTTCCCGAGCGGCGCGCCCGCGATCTTTGCCGATCAGGCCGCGCGGCTCGGCGCGCGCGTCGCGTATGCGGGCTGCGTCGGTCGCGACGCGTTCGGCGACGCGATCGTCGCGCGGCTCGAACGCGACGGCGTCGATGTCGCGCGCATCCGCCGCGTCGCGCGCCCGACCGGCACCGCGTTCGTCGCGTATCGCGACGACGGCTCGCGCAGCTTCGTCTTCAGTCTCTCCACCAGCGCGGCCGCGTGCGTCGATGCCTCCGACGTCGACACGGCCATGTTCGACGGCTGCCGTTATTTCCATGTGATGGGTTCGTCGCTGACGAGCGAATCGGCGATCGCGGCGGTCCAGCGCGGCGTGATCGAGGCCGCGCGCGCCGGCGCGAAGGTGTCGTTCGATCCGAACGTGCGCCCGGAGATGCTGAGCTTCCGCCCGATGCGCGCGGCGCTCGACGAGATGCTCGCCGCGTGCCACCTGTTCCTGCCGAGCGAGGCCGACCTGCCGTTCTTCTGCGGGCCGCAGCCGGCCGAGCGCGCGATCGCGGGCCTGCTCGCGACGCATCCGCTGCTCGAGCGTGTCGTGCTGAAGCGCGGCTCGGCAGGCAGCGTCGCGTTCGACCGCGCGAGCCGTGTCGACGCGCCGGCTTTTCAGGTCGACGAAATCGACCCGACCGGCGCCGGCGACTGCTTCGGCGGCACGCTGGTCGCAAGCCTCGTCGCGGGCGTGCCGATCGAGGTCGCGCTGCGCCGTGCGAACGCGGCCGGCGCGATCGCGGTCACGCGGCGCGGCCCGATGGAAGGCAACAGCAGCGTGGCCGAGATCGACCGTTTCCTGACCGAACGAGGTGTCGCATGTCCGGCCTGACGACCGTCGCGGAACGCTCGCGCACCGCGCACGCGGACGCCGTGCTGCGGATGATCTTCGATGCGAACCGCGCGGACGCGCAGCGCGGCATCTATTCGATCTGCAGCGCGCACCGGCTCGTGCTGGAGGCCGCGTGCGAAGCCGCGCGCGCGGACGGCTCGCCGCTCCTGATCGAGGCGACCTGCAACCAGGTGAACCATCTCGGCGGCTATACGGGCATGACGCCCGCCGATTTCCGTCGCGACGTCGACGCGATCGCCGCGCGCTGCGGGCTCGCGCCGTCGGCGCTCGTGCTCGGCGGCGACCATCTCGGCCCGAACCCGTGGCGGCACCGCCGCGCGGCCGACGCGATGCGCGAGGCCGGCGCGATGGTCGCCGCGTATGTCGAAGCCGGTTTCGAAAAGATCCACCTCGATGCGAGCATGGCGTGCGCGGACGATCCGGCGCGGCTCGACGACCGCACGATCGCCGCGCGCGCGGCCGAACTCTGCCGCGTGGCGGAAGACGCGGCGGCGCGCGCCGGTGTCGCGCCCGTCTACGTGATCGGCACCGAGGTGCCGACCCCGGGCGGCGAAGTCAGCGGCAATCCGGGCGATGCGGGCGACACGGCGATCGCGCAGATCGCGGTCACGCGCAGCGACAGCATCGCCGCGACGCTCGACGCGCACCGCAGCGCGTTCGCGGCGGCCGGGCTCGACGATGCATGGACGCGCGTCGTCGCGATCGTCGCGCAGCCGGGCGTCGACTTCGACGATCGCCACGTGCTCGACTACGACAGCGCGAAGGCCGCGTCGCTCGGCGCGAGTATCCTGCAGACACCGCGCCTCGTGTTCGAGGCGCATTCGACCGATTACCAGACCGAGGGTGCGCTTGCCGCGCTCGTGCGCGACCACTTCGCGGTGCTGAAGGTCGGCCCCGCGCTGACGTTCGCGCTGCGCGAGGCGCTGTTCGCGCTGACATTCATCGAGGATGCGCTGATCGACGACGTCGCGCAGCGATCGCGGTTGCGCGACGTCGTCGATGCCGCGATGCGCGCGCAGCCCGAGCACTGGGCACCGTACTACCGCGGCGACGAAACCGAGCAGCGGCTCGCGCGCCAGTTCAGCTACAGCGACCGCATTCGCTACTACTGGCTGCAGCCGGCCGTTGCGGCCGCGGTCGAGCAACTGTTCGGCAACCTCGCGCGGCAGCCGGTGCCCGAGACGCTCGTCGCGCAGTGGCTGCCGGATGTCTACGCGGCGTGCCGCGCGGGCGGGCTCGCGAAGGAGCCGCGCGCGTGGGTGCGCCACCGGATACGCGACGTGATCGCGCACTATGCGCGCGCGTGCGGAATGCAGCGGCCGGCTTGACGGGCCGCGAAGGAAACGCAGGACCGACGACACTTCGAACAACACAGGAGACATGCCATGCAACGAAAGATGCTCGACGCCGCCGCACGCTGCTTCGCCGGAGCCGCGCTCGCGACGGCCGCCTGCGCCGCGTCCGCGGGCACGCTGACGATCGCGACGCTGAACAACCCCGACATGATCGAGCTGAAGAAGCTGTCGCCGGCGTTCGAGAAGGCGAACCCCGACATCAAGCTGAACTGGGTGATCCTCGAGGAAAACGTGCTGCGCCAGCGCGCGACGACCGACATCACGACCGGCAGCGGCCAGTTCGACGTGATGGCGATCGGCACCTACGAGACGCCGCAGTGGGGCAAGCGCGGCTGGCTCGCGCCGATCACGGGCCTGCCAGCCGACTACGACCTCAACGACATCGTGAAGACCGCGCGCGACAGCCTGTCGTACAACGGCCAGCTCTATGCGCTGCCGTTCTACGTCGAAAGCTCGATGACGTTCTACCGCAAGGACCTGTTCGCGGCGAAGGGGCTGAAGATGCCCGACCAGCCGACCTACGACCAGATCGCCGAGTTCGCGGACAAGCTCACCGACAAGTCGAAGGGCACCTACGGGATCTGCCTGCGCGGCAAGGCCGGCTGGGGCGAGAACATGGCGTTCGTGTCGACGGTCGTGAACACGTTCGGCGGGCGCTGGTTCGACGAGAACTGGAACGCGCAGCTCACGTCGCCCGAATGGAAGAAGGCGATCACGTTCTACGTGAACCTGCTGAAGAAGGACGGCCCGCCGGGAGCGAGCTCGAACGGCTTCAACGAGAACCTGACGCTGACCGCGTCGGGCAAGTGCGCGATGTGGATCGACGCGACGGTCGCGGCCGGGATGCTCTATAACAAGCAGCAGTCGCAGGTCGCCGACAAGATCGGCTTCGCGCCCGCGCCGGTCGCCGTCACGCCGAAGGGCTCGCACTGGCTGTGGGCGTGGGCGCTGGCCGTGCCGAAAACGTCGAAGCAGCAGGACGCCGCGCGCAAGTTCATCGCGTGGGCGACGTCGAAGCAGTACATCGAGATGGCCGGCAAGGACGAGGGCTGGGCGTCGGTGCCGCCGGGCACGCGCACGTCGACCTATCAGCGTCCCGAGTACAAGGCTGCCGCGCCGTTCTCGGACTTCGTGCTGAAGGCGATCGAGACGGCCGACCCGAACGACCCGTCGCTGAAGAAGGTGCCGTACACGGGCGTGCAGTACGTCGGGATTCCTGAATTCCAGTCGTTCGGCACGGTGGTCGGCCAGTCGATCGCAGGTGCGGTTGCCGGCCAGATGACGGTCGACCAGGCGCTCGCCGCCGGGCAGGCCGCCGCCGACCGCGCGGTACGGCAGGCCGGCTACAAGAAGTAACGCGGCCCCGCACCGTGCGCCGACGCGTGCGGTGCGGGCGCCCAAGCCGAAAGGCGGGCAGGCCGTTCGCGCCCGCGCATCAACCGGAGGGACCCTGATCATGCGTCACCTGCGTCTTCCCCTGAGCCACGCGCCGTCGGTCGGCGACGCGTCGTCGCCGCCGGGCGCGCCGCGCCGCGCGCGCGGCGGCGCGAGCTGGCTCGTGTCGCCGTCCGTCGCGGTGCTGCTGCTGTGGATGTCGATCCCGCTCGCGATGACGATCTGGTATTCGTTCTCGCGCTACAACCTGCTGAACCCGGATGTGAAGGGTTTCGCGGGGCTCGACAACTACCGTTTCCTAGCAACCGATCCGTCGTTCCTGCCCGCGATCTGGCACACGCTCGTGCTGATCGGCGCGGTACTCGCGATCACGGTGATCGGCGGCGTGCTGATGTCCGTGCTGTTCGATCGCAAGTTCTATGGGCAGGGCATCGCGCGGCTGCTCGCGATCGCGCCGTTCTTCGTGATGCCGACGGTATCCGCGCTGATCTGGAAGAACATGATCCTGCACCCGGTGTACGGGCTCGTCGCGAATGCGATGCGCGCGCTCGGGATGACGCCGATCGACTGGTTCGCCGATTACCCGCTCACCGCGGTGATCATGATCGTTGCGTGGCAATGGCTGCCGTTCGCGTTCCTGATCCTGTTCACCGCGATCCAGTCGCTCGACCAGGAACAGAAGGAAGCCGCGCGCATCGACGGCGCGGGCCCGATCGCGATGTTCTTCTACATCACGCTGCCGCACCTGAAGCGCGCGATCGCCGTGGTCGTGATGATGGAGACGATTTTCCTGCTGTCGATCTTCGCGGAGATCTACACGACGACCGGCGGCGGCCCGGGCGACGCGACGACCAACCTGTCGTACCTGATCTACGCGCTCGGCCTGCAGCAGTTCGACGTCGGCCTCGCGTCCGCCGGCGGCATCATCGCCGTCGTGGTCGCGAACGTCGTGTCGTTCTTCCTCGTGCGGATGCTCGCGCGCAACCTGAAGGGAGAGTACGAGAAATGAGCGATCTGACCTTCGAAGGCCGGCGCGTGCCGGCCGTGTTCGACCTCGCGCGGCGCGCGCTGCCCGGCGCGCTCGCGTGGCTGATCGCGCTGCTGCTGTTCTTCCCGATCTTCTGGATGGCGATCACCGCGTTCAAGACCGAGCAGCAGGCGTATGCATCGTCGCTGTTCTTCATGCCGACGCTCGACAGCTTCCGCGAGGTGTTCGCGCGCAGCAACTACTTCTCGTTCGCGTGGAATTCGGTGCTGATCTCGGCGGGCGTCACGGTGATCTCGCTGCTGTTCGCGGTGCCGGCCGCCTATGCGATGGCGTTCTTCCCGAACCACCGCACGCAGAAGGTGCTGCTGTGGATGCTGTCGACGAAGATGATGCCGTCGGTCGGCGTGCTCGTGCCGATCTACCTGCTGTGGAAGAACGCGGGGCTGCTCGACACGGTGTCGGGCCTCGTGATCGTCTACACGCTGATCAACCTGCCGATCGCGGTGTGGATGACCTTCACGTACTTCAACGAGATTCCGAAGGATATCCTGGAAGCCGGGCGCATCGACGGTGCATCGACGTGGCAGGAGATCGTCTACCTGCTGATGCCGATGGCGCTGCCCGGGCTTGCGTCGACCGCGCTGCTGCTGGTGATCCTGTCGTGGAACGAGGCGTTCTGGAGCATCAACCTGTCGAGCTCGAACGCGGCGCCGCTGACCGTGTTCATCGCGTCGTACTCGAGCCCCGAGGGGCTGTTCTGGGCGAAGCTGTCCGCCGCTTCGCTGCTCGCGGTCGCGCCGATCCTGATCGTCGGCTGGCTGTCGCAGAAGCAGCTCGTGCGCGGGCTCACGTTCGGGGCGGTCAAGTGAGCGCGGCCGGCCAGGGTGCGAACGTGCTGATCTGCGATTGCGACGGCGTGCTGATCGACAGCGAGGCCGTCGCCGCTGACGTGATCGTGCGCGAGCTCGATGCGCGCTGGCCGGGCGTCGATGCACGGCCGGCCGTGATGCCGCTGCTCGGACTGCGCATCGAACGCGTGCTGGCAGGCGCGGCCGACGCCGTCGGCCGCACGTTGTCGGCGGACGACGTCGATGCGATCCGCCGCGCGGTCGAGGCGGCGGCCGTCAATGCGCCGATGGTCGACGGCATCGACGCGGCGCTCGGCGCGATTCGGTTGACGACGGCCTGCGCGAGCAACAGCTACCGCGCCTACGTCGAGGCGGCGCTCGCGCGCACGGGCCTCGCGCGCTTCTTCGGCGACCGGCTGTTCTGCGCGGATGCCGTCGCGCGGCCGAAGCCGGCGCCGGACGTGTATCTCGCGGCCGCGCGCACGCTTGGGGTGGCGCCCGCGCAGTGCCTGGTCGTCGAGGACAGCGTGACCGGCATCACCGCGGCGGCCGCAGCCGGCATGACCGTGCTCGGCTTCGTCGGCGGCGGGCATGCGTCGGCCGCGCAGATCGACGCGCTGCGCGGCATCGGCGCGCGTCACGTATTCGACGACATGCACGAGCTGCCCGGTTACGTCGCGCGCTGGCAGGCGACGGGCGCGGTGCTGCCGAACTAGCAACGATTGCGCGCCGCGTGCCACGCGGCGCATCACGAACGAACGGAGACAGATCATGGCAAGCGTGCTCCTGCGCAACATCGCGAAGCGCTACGACGAAACCGAAGTGCTGCGCAACGTGAACCTCGACATCGCCGACGGCGAATTCGTCGTGTTCGTCGGCCCGAGCGGCTGCGGCAAATCCACGCTGATGCGGATGATCGCGGGCCTGGAAGATATTTCGAGCGGCGACCTGCTGATCGACGGCGCGAAGGTCAACGACGTGCCGAGCGCGAAGCGCGGCATCGCGATGGTGTTCCAGTCGTATGCGCTGTACCCGCACATGACGCTGTACGACAACATGGCGTTCGGCCTCAAGCTCGCGGGCGCGAAGAAGCCCGAGATCGACCAGGCCGTGAAGCAGGCCGCGAAGATCCTGCACATCGATCACCTGCTCGACCGCAAGCCGAAGCAACTGTCGGGCGGCCAGCGGCAGCGTGTCGCGATCGGCCGCGCGATCACGCGCAAGCCGAAGGTGTTCCTGTTCGACGAGCCGCTGTCGAACCTCGACGCCGCGCTGCGCGTGAAGATGCGGCTGGAGTTCGCGCGGCTGCACGACGAGCTGAAGACGACGATGATCTACGTGACGCACGACCAGGTCGAGGCGATGACGCTCGCGGACAAGATCGTCGTGCTGTCGGGCGGCGCGGTGCAGCAGGTCGGCACGCCGAACGAGCTGTACCACGCGCCGGCGAACCAGTTCGTCGCGGGCTTCATCGGCTCGCCGAAGATGAACTTCCTGAAAGGCACGGTCGAATCGGTCGATGCGGGCGGCGTGCTCGTACGCTTCGACAGCGGCGAGACGCAACGCGTCGCGGTCGAAGCGGTCGGGCTGCAGCGTGGCGCTGCGGTGACCGTCGGCGTGCGGCCCGAGCACCTGCTGGTCGGCACGGCGGCCACGGGTGTCGCCGCGCGGACGATGGCCGTCGAATCGCTCGGCGATGCCGCGTATCTGTACGCGGAGTCGGCGGTCGCACCGGACGGGCTGATCGCGCGGATTCCGCCGCTCGATACGTATCGCACCGGCGAAGCGCTGCATGTGCACGCACAGGCCGAGCACTGCCATCTGTTCGACGAGCACGGGCAGGCATTGCGGCGGCTCGGCGCGCATGCAAAGGCCGCGTGACGGCCGCGATCGGTCAGAGGCGCAGGTTTGCAGCCATGAAGTCGACGAACGCGCGCAGCTTCGGCGTCGGATGGCGGCCTGACGGCCACAACACGTAGATCGGCGTGCAACTCGCGACGTGCTCGTCGAGCACCGCGCACAGCGTGCCGTCGTCGAGCGAATCGCGTACGAAGAACTCGGGCAGGCACGCGATGCCGAGCCCGCGCAGCGTGAAGCACAGGCGCGCTTCCGCGTTGTTGCTGACCATCGATACGGGCACCTCGGGCAGCGTGCCCGTGCGCGGTACGCGCAGCGGCCAGGTTTCGAGCTTGCCGCTGCTCGGAAAGCGGTAGTGCAGGCAGCGGTGCAGCGCGAGATCGGCCGGGGTGCGCGGCGTGCCATGCCGGGCGAGGTAGTCGGGCGACGCGACGAGGTGCTGGCGGAAATGGCGGAGCAGCCGCGACGACAGGCGTGAATCCGTCGGCTGGCCGGTGCGCAGCACCGCGTCGAATCCTTCTTCGACGACGTCGACGAGCCGGTCGCTGAAATCGATATCGAGTTCGATTTCCGGATACGCGGCCATGAAATCGGCGAGCACCGGCAGCAGCAGCGTGCCGATCGTCGGCAGGCTCACGCGCAAACGCCCGCGCGGCGCTTCGGCGCTGTGCGTCAGTTCCTGCTCGGCCGCGTCGATCTCGGCGATCACGCGCCGGCAGCGCTCGAGAAAACGCGTGCCTTCGGCCGTCAGCGTGATGCTGCGCGTGCTGCGGTGAAACAGCCGCACGTTCAGGCGCGCCTCGAGCCGCGCGATGCGCTTGCCGATTGCCGATGCCGACAGCCCGAGCGCGCGGCCGGCCGCGACGAAGCTGCGCGTTTCCGCGACCTGGACGAACACGACGAACCCGCCGAGATTTTCCATGCAAGTTTCCGATTGCGGACACCAGCGTCCGGAGTGTCCGGAACTCTAACCCGGTTTTTCTTCTTGCGTCGGCTCCCTACGATGGACGCTCGTTCATTGTCGAGAGGTCACGCCATGTCATCCCTGCCTGTCACCGCTTCCCGCGCCGAACCGGACGCCGCACTGCGCCACCGGCTCGACGACGCGCTCGATCGCGCACTCGCCGACGAGCGCATGGTCGGCGCGGTCGTGCTGGTCGCGCGCGACGGCGAGCTGTGCTATGCGCGCGCCGCCGGGCTCGCCGATCGCGAAGCCGGTACGCCGATGCGGGAAGACGCGCTGTTCCGGCTCGCGTCGGTCACGAAGCCGGTCGTGACGGCCGCCGCGATGCGGCTCGTCGCGGCGGGGCGCATCGCGCTCGACGAACCCGTCGCGCGCTGGTTGCCCGAATTCCGCCCCGCGCTGCCCGATGGCGCGGCCGCCGCGATCACGTTGCGCCATCTGCTGTCGCATACGGCCGGCCTCGGCTACCGCTTCCTCGAAGCCGACGGCGACGGCCCGTATGCGCGCGCCGGCGTGTCCGACGGGATGGATCGCGCGGGCATCTCGCTCGCCGAGAATGTGCGGCGCATCGCCAGCGTGCCGCTGCAGTTCGCGCCCGGCACGGCGTGGGGCTATTCGCTCGCGACCGACGTGGTCGGCGCGCTGATCGAGGCGGTCGACGGCCGGCCGCTCGCCGACGCAGTGGCCGCGCTCGTCACGACACCGCTCGGGATGACCGACACCGCGTTCGTCGCGCACGACGCCGCGCGCTTCGCGACGCCTTACGTGAGCACGCCGGGCGCACCGCGCCGGATGGCCGACATCGATCTCGTGCCGGCGTTCGACGGCATGATCGGCATCCGCTTCGAACCGGCGCGCGTGTTCGACGGCGATGCGTGGCCGTCGGGCGGCGCGGGGATGGTCGGCACCGCGCGCGATTGCGTGACGCTGCTCGACGCGCTGCGCACCGGCCGCGACGGCTGGCTCGAACCCGCGTGGATCGACGAGATGGCGCGCATCCAGCCGGGCGCGCACGAACTGCAGGATGCGCCAGGCTTCGGCTTCGGGCTCGGCTTTTCGGTGCTGCGGGATCCGGCGGCCGCGCAGTCGCCGGAATCGGTCGGCACCTGGCGCTGGGGCGGCGCGTACGGGCATGCATGGTTCGTCGACCGCGCGGCCGGGCTGACGGTCGTCGCACTGACCAACACGCTGTACGAGGGCATGCACGGGCGGATCGTGACCGATGTGCGCGATGCGGTGTACGGCGTCGAGGTCGGGAGCGCGGCATGAGCGACTGCACACCGATTGACGGCGCGGTTTCCGTCGGGCCGGCGCAAGCGCGCGAGCGCCTGCCGGTCGCGAACCTGCTGGCGCTCGCGACGGCCGCGTTCATCACGATCCTCACCGAAGCGTTGCCGGCCGGACTGCTGCCGCTGATGAGCGTCGACCTGCGCGTACCCGACGCGCTGATCGGCCAGCTCGTGACCGTGTATGCGCTCGGCTCGATCGTCGCGGCGATTCCGCTCGTCGCCGCGACGCGCACGATGCGCCGGCGCCGCCTGCTGCTCGCGGCGCTGGCCGGCTTCGTCGTGTCGAATGCGCTGACCGCCGCGTCGCCGTACTACGCGCTCACGCTCGCCGCGCGCTTCGTCGCGGGCATGTCGGCCGGGCTGCTGTGGGCGTTGCTGGCCGGCTATGCGAGCCGGATGGTCGAAGCGTCGCTGCGCGGCCGCGCGATCGCGGTCGCGATGCTCGGCGCGCCGGTCGCGATGTCGATCGGCATTCCGGCCGGCACCGCGCTGGGCGCGGCGCTCGGCTGGCGCGTCGCGTTCGCGTTGATTACGCTCGCGGCGCTTGCGCTGATCGGCTGGATCCGCTTGCGCGTACCCGATTACCCGGGGCTGCAGGCCGGCGCGCGCGAACCGGTGCTCGGCGTGTTGACGCTGCCCGGCGTGCGGCCGGTGCTGATCGTGATGTTCGCGTACGTGCTCGCGCACAACATGCTGTACACGTACGTCGCGCCGTTCCTCGCGGGCATGCGGATGGGTGCGCAGGTCGACGTGGTGCTGTTGGTGTTCGGCATCGCGTCGCTGGTCGGCATCGCGCTGACGGGCGCGTGGATCGGCGCCGCGCAACGGCGCCTGACGCTCGCCAGCATCGCGCTGTTCGCGCTCGCGGCGGCGATGCTCGGCGCCGGATCGGGGATGACGATCGTCTATGCGGGCGTCGCGCTGTGGGGGCTTGCCTTCGGCGGCGCGCCGACGCTGTTCCAGACCGCCGCCGCGAACGCCGCGGGGGAGTCGGCCGACGTCGCGCAGTCGATGCTCGTGACGGTGTGGAATCTCGCGATCGCCGGTGGCGGCATCGCGGGCGGGATGCTGCTCGGCGCAACCGGCGCCGGCGCGATTCCGTGGGTGCTCGTGGCGCTGCTGGCGGCCGCGTGGATCGGTGCGTGGCGCGCGCGCCGGCATGCGTTTCCGGCGCCGCGCACGGCCTGAGCGTTCGACTGCGGCGTCAGTCGGCCTTCGCGTCGAGCGCGGCGCGCGCGCAGGTTTCGTCGGTGACGAGCCCCGACACCCAGCCGCCGCGCAGCGCGGCGATCACCGCGTCGCGTTTCTTTGGGCCGCCCGCGAACGCGATCGTCGGGCGTTTCGGCGGCGCGGCGAGCGACACGCTCGTCACGCGCGCGCTGGTCGACACGTCGATCAGCTTGCCGTGCGCGTCGATCGGCATGCCGAGCAGCTCGGCCACCGCGCCGAGTGCGGTCATTTCGTCGCGCTCCTGTTCGGTGATGAAGCCGTCTTCGTAGAGCGGGCAGTGCGGGCCGGTGTTGCCGATCCCGACGAACGCGACGTCGGCCTTGCCCGACAGCGCCTCGACGATCCGGTACAGCCGGTGGTTGCACCACTGCGCGCGCTCGGCGGGGCTGTCGGCGAACAATGGCGCGGGCAGCAGGAAGTGCTTGCTGCCGGTCTTCTCGGAGATGTACTGCGCGACGTCGTAGCGGTTCGACGAGCCGTCGGCCGCGATCGCGCCGACCATCGACACGAGCCGGTGCTGCGGGCGGTCGATCTGCGCGATCTGCGCGACGGCGGCCTTCAGCGTCCGGCCGCTGCTGACGGCGATCACCATCGGCCGCGTCTCGCCCAGGTAGCGCTCCATCACCTGCGCGCCGGCGACCGCGAGCTTGCGGTCGATTGCTTCGGGCGCATCGGCATCGACGGGCACGACTTCGCACATCGCGAGGCCGTAGCGCTTCGACAGCTGCGCGCCGAGATCGAGACAGTCGGCGAGCTGGTGGTCGACGCGCACGCGGATCAGGTTCTTCTCGACCGCGAACGCGACGAGGCGCTGCGCGACCGGGCGCGACACCTGCAGTTTTTCGGCGATTTCGTTCTGCGTGTCGCCCGCGACGTAGTAGAGCCACGCGGCACGCGTGGCGAGATCGAGTTTTTCTGAGGACTTGGACACGATAGCGATTCGATTCGGATCTGGGCCGGCCGGCGGGCCGCACGACGGCATCCACTGTACCGCATGTCTTGCGCGCGGCCGACGGCCGGTTGGCGCGCCGCGGCGGCGCTTACGCGAGCCGCGCGCGCGACGGTTCGTACAGCGGGCGCACGTGGCGGTACAGCGCGCGGAACGCGTCGAGGCGTTCGCGCAGCAGCGCATGGCGGGTGGCGTCCGGCGCGTATTCGGCGCGCACCGGCGGCTTGGTCAGCACCGTCTGCGGATCGCCGCCGACGGCCAGCCAGCCGAGCCGGGCCGCGCCGAGCGCCGCGCCCGTTTCGCCGCCGCCGATCTGGCGCGTGCGCACGTTCAGCGCATCGGCGATCAGTTGCGCCCAGAACGCGCTGCGCGCGCCGCCGCCGATCAGCGACAGCCCGTCGGCTTCGACGCCGGCCGCATGCAGCGCGTCGAGACCGTCGGCGAGGCCGAGCGTCACGCCTTCGAGCACCGCGTAGCCGAGATGCGCGCGCTCGGTCGCGTGCGTCATCCCGAAGAACACGCCCTGCGCATACGGGTCGTTGTGCGGCGTGCGTTCGCCGGACAGGTAGGGCAGGAACAGCGGGGCCGTCGCGAACGCATCGGTGTCCAGCGCTTCGACTTCGGCGAGCAGCGCGGGCTCGTCGGTGCCCGTCAGCTTGCAGACCCAGCGCAGGCAGCTCGCGGCCGACAGTACGACGCTCATCAATTGCCAGCGATCGGGAATCGCATGGCAGAACGCATGCACGGCCGACGCGGGATTCGGCATGAAGCGGTCGCCGACCACGCTCAGCACGCCCGACGTGCCGAGCGACACGAAGCCGTCGCCTGCGTGGATCGCGCCGATGCCGAGCGCGCTCGTCGCGTTGTCGCCGCCGCCGCCGGCCACCACGACGGCCTCCGACAGCCCGAGTTCGCGCGCGATATCCGCGCGCAGCGTGCCGGACGGCGCGTTGCCTTCGACGATGCGCGGCATCTGGTCGCGCGTCATGTCGCACGCGGCGAGCAGCGCGTCGGACCAGTCGCGGCGCGCGACGTCGAGCCACAGCGTGCCGGCCGCGTCCGACGGATCGGACACTTTCGCGCCGGTCAGCCGGAACCGCAGGTAATCCTTCGGCATCAGCACGCACGCGGTCGCCGCGAACACGTCGGGTTCGTGCTTCGCGACCCACAGCAGTTTCGGCGCGGTGAAGCCCGGCATCGCGAGATTGCCGGCCAGCGCATGGAGATCGGGTGCGCGTTCGGTGAGCAGCGCGCATTCGTCGGCGCTGCGCATGTCGTTCCACAGGATCGCGGGGCGCAGCACGCGGTCGTCGCGACCGAGCAGCACGGCGCCGTGCATCTGGCCCGACAGGCCGATGCCGCGCACGGCCGCGAACGCTTGCGGATGCCGTTCGCGCAGCGCCGCGAGCGCGGCGAGCGTGCCTTGCCACCAGTCGTCCGGATGCTGTTCGGCCCAGCGCGGATGCGGCCGCGACACGGTGAACGGCGAGCCGGCGGTGCCGACGACCGCGCCGTCCGGGGCGAGCAGCAGCACCTTCACTTCCGAGGTGCCGAGGTCGATGCCGAGATACATGAGCGAACCGTTCCGTCAGAGAGGAGCCGCTACTTTAGCCGTGCCGCACGGCATGTGCCAAGCGGGTTTGCCCGGCTGCGTGGCCGGGTGCCGGCTCTCACGCGTCAACGCGGCGCGAGCCATGCGTCGACGCGTGCGAGTGCGGCGCGCAGCGCCTCGAGCAGCGCGGCGTTGCCGGCGAGCGAGCCCCACAGCGGGCGGCTCGCGCACAGCGCGACGACCGGATCGTCCGCTTCGACGATCGCCCGCGCGGCGCTTTCGTCCATCACGCCGTCCTGGTACGCATACGGCAGCGTGCCGCGTGCCCAGCGTTCGAGAAAGCGCAGGAACAAGGCGGGCAGCACGGCGGTGGCGACCGGCGCGGCGCCGCGCGCGAACGATTCGACGAGCGTCGGCGCGATGAAGCCGGGGATCTTCGAGAAGCCGTCGGCCGCGACGCGCTGGTTCGTGTCGAGCACGTACGGATTGCCGAACCGTTCGAGCACGACGTCGCGGTAGCGCGCGAGATCGAGCGGGCTCGGGGTCAGGCACGGGATCACGTCCTGCGTCACGTAGTCGTGCGCGAAGCGGCGGATCGCCGCGTCGTGCGTGCCTTCGTGAATGTAGGTGTAGCCCGCGAGCGTACCGGCCCACGCGATGCAGCTATGCGTCGCGTTGAGGATGCGGATCTTCGCTTCCTCATACGGGTGCACGTCGTCGACGAGCTCCGCGCCAGCCAATTCCCAGCGCGGCCGGCCGGCCGCGAAGCGGTCCTCGATCACCCACTGGATGAACGATTCGCCCATCACCGGGCATGCGTCGTCGATGCCGGTGGCCGCCAGCACGCGTTCGCGCACGTCGGCGGTCGGGCGCGGCGTGATGCGGTCGACCATCGCGCTCGGCGTGGCGACGTTCGCGTCGAACCACGCGAGCAGGTCGGCTGCGCCGCGCCGTTCGAGGAATTCGCGCATCCCCGCGCGAAAGCGCGCGCCGTTGTTGCGCAGGTTGTCGCAGCTCTGCAGCGTGAGCGGGCCCGCGCCGCGCTGCATGCGTTCGGCGAGCAGCGCCGCGAGCGCGCCGTACAGCGTCGTGCGCGCGCCCTGCAGGTCGGCCGCGAGATCGGCATTCGCGATGTCGAGCCGGTTGTGTTCGTCGAGGTAGTAGCCGCCTTCGGTCACCGTGAACGACACGATCCGGCAGGCCGGGTCGGCGCCGGCGTCGATCAGCGCGGCGAGATCGATCGACCAGGGCAGCACGCGCGTGATCGCGCGGATCGTCTCGTATGCGCGCTCGCCTTGCGGCGTGACGGTTTCGAGCGTGTATTCGCCGTGCTGCGCGGCGAGCGCGTCCATCGTCGCGCGCATGTCGTCGCGGATGTTGCCGATGGTCAGCGACCAGCGTTCGTCGGCCGGCACGGCCGCGTTCACGCGATGCAGATACCACGCCTGGTGCGCGCGGTGAAACGAACCCGCGCCGATGTGCAGCAGCACGGGCGCGCGGGCGGAGGACGATTCGCTCATCCGGTGTCTCCTGTTCGTGCCAGTCATTCCTGTCGACTAGATCATTTGCTCGTCATGTGAGCGAATGATCGTATCCGGCCGAACGAAAGTCAAGGCGGGGACACGGCATTTCGATGGTGCGCTGCGGCGGCGCGCGGGCAGCGCGGGAAGGGGCGCGAACAGGCGGCCGGTCGGGAAAGGGCGTCAGCGCCCTTCGCGCGTGAGCGCGACGAGTTCGTCGAGCAGCTTGCCGGCCGGCCCCGGCAGGATCCCGTGGCGGCGCCGGAACGCGGTGAGCGTGCGCACCGCGACGACCTCGCGCACGGGCAGCGTGTCGATCGTGCCGGCGGCCTGCTCGGCGCCGTACATCGGCTCGGCCATCCAGCTCAGGAACCCGGCATGCGCGACGAGGCTCTTCAGCGTCGTGACCGAGCGCGTCTCGACCGCGATGTCGGGCAGCGCGAGCCCGTGCGCGTCGAAGGTCGCGCGCATATGGTCGAACGGCGCGGTGCCGCGCGGCGGAATTGCCCAGCGCGCGTGCAGTGTGTCGGCGAGCGTCGGCGCGCGGCCGAGCGCGCGCAACGGATGGTGCGGCGCCGCAACGATATGGCTGCGATCTTCCCAGCGGCACTCGGGAATCGCGACGATCTCGTCGGTGTCGGGCCCGTGCGCGGACAGCGCGAGATCGATCTCGTGCTTGTTCAGTCCTTCGGCGAGGCGGTCCCACACGCCTTCGAGGATCTCGACGCGCAGGTTCGGCCAGCGGTCGAGCACGCGGCCGACCGCGATCGGCAGCACGAGGCTCGCGATGCTGCCCACCGCGCCGACCTTGATCGTGCCCTTCGCGAACCCGCGCATTGCGTCGAGCTCCTCGCGCGCGTGCTCGGCCTCGTGCTGCAGCAGCGTCGCATGCGGCAGCAGCGCGTCGCCGAACGCGGTGAGCTGCACGCCCTTCGAATGGCGCTCGAACAGCGGCGCGCCGACCTGGTCCTCGAGCCGCTTCAGGATCCGGCTCAGCGCCGGCTGCGTCACGTGCAGCGCGTCGGCCGCGCGGCCGAGGCTGCCGCACGCGACGATCGTCGTGAAGGCGCGCAATTGTCGGAGATCGAAAGTCATGTCGGAATGTAATGGCTTATCGCAAAAAATACAGTATCCGAGAATGGCTTGCGCTTCGATACTGTGGAAACCGCCAAGCCATCGAGGAGATACCCGAGCATGTCCGGCCATCCGCCCCCATCCGCCGCATCGATCACCGTTCGCGATGCGGTCATCGACCTGCTTCGCCAGTTCGGCATCGACCGCGTGTTCGGCAATCCCGGTTCGACCGAACTGCCGATGTTCCGCGACTTTCCCGCCGATTTCCGCTACGTGCTCGGCTTGCACGAGGCCGTCGTGGTCGGGATGGCCGACGGCCATGCGCAGGCCACCGGCAATGCGGCGGTCGTCAACCTGCATTCGGCGGCGGGCGTCGGCAACGCGATGGGCAATCTCTTTACCGCGTTCAAGAATCGCACGCCGCTGATCGTCACCGCGGGCCAGCAGGCGCGCGCGATCTTGCCGTTCGACCCGTTCCTCGGCGCAACGCAGGCCGCCGAGCTGCCGAAGCCGTACGTGAAATGGAGCATCGAGCCCGCACGTGCGCAGGACGTGCCGGCCGCAATCGCGCGTGCGTACCGCATCGCGATGCAGGAGCCGCGCGGCCCCGTGTTCGTATCGATCCCGGTCGACGACTGGGACCATCCGGCCGAACTGCTGCCGCGGCGCGACGTCAGCAGCGTCGTGCGGCCCGATCCCGACGCGCTCGCGCGGCTCGGCGATGCGCTCGACGCCGCGCGGCGTCCCGCGTTCGTGGTCGGCGCGGCCGTCGATCGCGCGGGTGCGTGGGACGATGTCGTGCGGCTTGCCGAGCGGCACCGTGCGCGCGTGTACGTCGCGCCGATGTCGGGGCGCTGCAGCTTCCCCGAGGACCATCCGCTGTTCGCCGGCTTCCTGCCCGCGATCCGCGAGAAGATCGTCGCGCGGCTCGACGGGCACGACCTCGTGTTCGCGTTCGGCGCGCCCGCGTTCACCTATCACATCGAAGGCTTCGGCCCGCACGTGCCGCCGGGTGCGACGCTCGTGCAGCTCGTCGACGATCCGGGCGTCGCCGCGTGGACGCCGGCGGGCGATGCGGTCGTCGGCAACCTGCGGCTCGCCGCGCGCGACCTGCTGGCGCGGCCGGCACCGCCCGAGCGGCCGATGCCTGCGCCGCGCCCGCCGTCCGCGCGCGTCGACGCCCCGGCCGCCGGCGAGCGCATGTCGGTCGCGTTCGCGCTGCAGACGCTCGCCGACGTGCGCGACGCGCACGACATCGTCGTCGAGGAAGCGCCGAGCGCGCGGCCGATGATGCAGGAACACCTGCCGTTCACACTCAGCGGCACGTTCTACACGATGGACAGCGGCGGGCTCGGCTACGGGATGCCGGCTGCGGTCGGCGTCGCGCTCGCGCAGCCGGGCCGGCGCGTGATCGGGCTGATCGGCGACGGGTCGAGCCTGTACTCGATCCAGGCACTGTGGAGCGCCGCGCAGTTGAAGTTGCCGATCACGTTCGTGATCCTGAACAACCGGCGCTACGCGGCGCTGCAGGACTTCGCGCCCGTGTTCGGCTTCGGCCCCGGCGATCCCGTGCAGGGCACCGATCTGCCCGACCTGGATTTCGTCGCGCTTGCCGAAGGGATGGGTTGCCGCGGCGTGCGGGTCGCCGATGCGGCGCACCTGCGCGACACGCTGACCGACGCGCTGCGTGCCGCGACGCCGGTCGTCGTCGAAGTCGAGATTGCCTGACGCGCGCCGCGCGTCTTTCCGGAGACTCCATGCAAACCGTATCGATGCTGATCGGCGGCGAACGCCGCCATTCATCCAGCGGCGCGACCTTCGTGCGCCGCAACCCGCTCGATGGCGAAGTCGCGTCCGCGGCGCCCGCGTGTACCGTCGACGATGCGCGTGCGGCGGCCGACGCGGCTGCCCGCGCATTTCCCGAATGGGCCGCGCTCGGCCCGGGCGCGCGCCGCGCGCTGCTGCTGAAGGCGGCCGCCGCGCTCGAAGCGAAGCATGAACAGTTCGTCGCCGCGATGGCGGCCGAGACGGGCGCGTCCGCGCTGTGGGCCGGCTTCAACGTGCACCTTGCCGCGAGCGGGCTCGTCGAGGCCGCGTCGCTGACCACGCAGGTCGGCGGCGAGCTGATTCCGTCCGACGTGCCCGGTTCGCTCGCGATGGGCGTGCGGCAGCCGGCCGGCGTCGTGCTCGGCATCGCGCCGTGGAACGCACCGGTGATCCTCGCGACGCGCGCGCTCGCGCTGCCGCTCGCATGCGGCAACACGGTCGTGCTGAAGGGCTCGGAGCTGTGTCCCGTCACGCACGGGCTGATCGTCGAGGCGCTGCAGGAGGCCGGGCTGCCGCCGGGCGTCGTCAACTTCGTGACGAATGCGCCCGAGGACGCGGGGGCGGTCGTCGATGCCTTGATCGCGCATCCGGCCGTGCGCCGCGTGAACTTCACCGGCTCGACGCGCGTCGGCAGGATCGTCGCCGAAGCGTGCGCGCGCCACCTGAAGCCGTCGGTGCTGGAGCTTGGCGGCAAGGCACCGTTCGTCGTGCTCGACGATGCCGATATCGACGCAGCGGTCGCGGCGGCCGCGTTCGGCGCGTTCGCGAATTCCGGGCAGATCTGCATGTCGACCGAGCGGATCGTCGTCGATGCATCGATCGCCGATGCATTCGTCGCGAAGCTTGCCGACAAGGCTGCGTCGCTGCCGCTCGGCGATCCGCGCAACGGGCCGGTCGTGCTCGGCTCGCTGATCGACATGAAGGCCGTCGAGCGCTGCAACGCGCTGATCGACGATGCGCTCGCGCACGGCGCGACGCTGCTGTGCGGCGGCAAGGCCGACAGCACGCTGTTCCCGGCGACGCTGCTCGATCGCGTGAGCCCGGCGATGCGCATCTATGCCGAGGAATCGTTCGGCCCGGTGAAGGGCATCGTGCGCGTCGACGGCGAGGACGCCGCGATCCGCTGCGCGAACGACAACGCGTTCGGGCTGTCGTCGGCCGTGTTCAGCCGCGATGTCGCGCGCGCGCTGCGCGTCGCGGCACGCATCGAATCGGGCATCTGTCACGTGAACGGCCCGACCGTGCACGACGAGGCGCAGATGCCGTTCGGCGGCGTGAAAGAAAGCGGCTTCGGCCACTTTGGCGGCAAGGCCGGCATCGCGGCCTTCACGGACCTGCGCTGGATCACCGTGCAGACCGCGCCGCGCCACTATCCGTTCTGACGAGGCCACCGACGATGAGGATCGCGATTCTGGGTGCGGGCGCGATGGGCTCGCTGTTCGGCGGGCTGCTGGCCGAAAGCGGCGAGGCCGTCACGCTGATCGACGTGAACGACGCGCATCTCGACGCGATCCGCCGCGACGGGCTGCGCATCGACGACGCTCGCGGCGAACGGCGCATTCGCGCGTTGCAGGCCATGCGGCCGGAAGCCGCGAACGCGGACGCGGCTGCAGCGCCCGACGCATCGTTCGACCTGCTGATCGTTTTCACGAAATCGCTGCATACGCGCAGCGCGCTCGATGGCGTGCGCGCGCTGCTGACGCCGCACACGCACGTGCTGACATTGCAGAACGGTCTCGGCAACGTCGAGACGCTGAATGCGTTCGTGCCGCTCGAGCGCATCCTGGTCGGCGTGACGACGTGGCCGGCCGATGCTGCGGGGCCTGCGCACGTTCGCTCGCACGGCGCGGGCACGATCCGCATGATGACGGCCGACGGGGCGGCACGCCCGTTCGCGACGGCCGTGGCCGATGCGCTGTCGCGCGCGGGGCTCGCTTGCACGCTTGACGCCGACGTATGGGCCGCGATCTGGGAGAAGGTCGCGTTCAACGCGGCGCTCAACACGCTGTGCGCCGCGACGGGCTGCACGGTCGACCAGCTCGGCAACCATCACGACGGGCCGCGGCTCGCGCTCGCGATCGCGGCCGAGACGGCCGCCGTCGCCCGCGCGAAGGGGATTGCTGTAGACGGCGAACGCATTGCGCGCAACGTCGAACACGCCATCGGCGAGCATCGCGGCCATCGCCCGTCGATGCTGCAGGACGTGCTCGCGGGGCGCCGCACGGAAATCGACGCGATCAGCGGCAAGGTTGTCGCGGCTGCACGCGACGCGGGCGTCGCGGTGCCGCACACCGAGACGTTGCTCGCGCTCGTCCGGCTGATCGACGCACGGATGAACTGAGCATCAGACTGGCGGCGCCGCGTGCGCCGCGCAACGATACGAGCGCGTCGCACGCAGACGACGGCGCCGGATCGAGACGGGTTGGACAAGACACCGGGGCCAGCGCAGACGCGCTGACGCCGGCCGACCGCGCAGTACGAGATCCGGGCACGCGCCGACGCGCCAGCCCGGGCAACTGGAGACGCCATGAAAGCCATCGAATGCCGTTGTCTTGCCGCGCGCCGTTCGCGCACGTCGCCGCCGCCGCGCGGCGCACGGGAGGTCGCATGAGCACGCGCGACGGATTGCAGCCGCCGTCGGTCGACATCGGCACGACGCTCGACGACGGGCCGTTCACGACGATGCAGCGCTGCGTGGTGCTGCTCGCCGCGCTCGCGATCGTGCTCGACGGCTTCGACGGCCAGTTGATCGGTTTCGCGATTCCGGTGCTGATCCGCGAATGGGGCATCACGCGCGGCGCGTTCGCGCCGGCCGTCGCGGCCGGGCTGATCGGGATGGGCATCGGCAGCGCGTGCGCGGGGCTCGTCGCGGACCGCTTCGGCCGCCGCCAGGCCGTGATCGGCAGCGTGTTCCTGTTCGGCGTCGCGACCTGCGCGATCGGCTTCGCGCCCGATGTCGCGGCGATCGCGATGCTGCGCTTTTGCGCGGGGCTCGGGATCGGCGGCGCGCTGCCGACCGCCACGACGATGACGGCCGAATACACGCCCGCGCGGCGCCGCACGATGATGGTGACCGCGACGATCGTCTGCGTGCCGCTCGGCGGGATGCTGGCCGGCCTGTTCGCGCACGCGGTGCTGCCGCGCTACGGCTGGCGCGGCCTGTTCTTCGCGGGCGGCGCGCTGCCGCTCGTGCTCGGTTTCGTGCTCGTGCTCGCGCTGCCCGAATCGCCGCGTTATCTCGCGCGACGCCCCGCGCGCTGGCCGGAGCTCGGCGCGCTGCTCGCGCGGATGCAGCGGCCGGTCGCGCCGGGCACCGTGTTCACCGATACGAAAGACGCACGCGCGCCCGGCGGCCGCGGCGGCTTCGGCGCGCTGTTCGCGAGCGGCCAGGCGCGCGACACGATCGCGCTGTGGTGCGCGTTCTTCATGTGTCTGCTTGCTGTCTACGCGGCGTTCAGCTGGTTGCCGACGATGCTGGCCGCGAACGGGCTCAGCGTGTCGGTCGCGGGCGCTGGGCTCACCGCGTACAACCTCGGCGGCGTGATCGGCGCGCTGCTGTGCGCATGGGCGATCGCGCATGCCGGGTCGCGCTGGCCGCTCGCGCTGTGCAGCATCGGCGGCGCGGCGAGCGCGGTGTGGCTGATGGGCGTCGATGCGAGCCGGCACACGAGCTGGCTGATCGTCGGGCTCGGCCTGCACGGGCTGTTCGTCAACGCGGTGCAGTCGACGATGTATGCGCTGTGTGCGTACATCTACCCGACGGCCGTGCGCGCGACGGGCACCGCGAGCGCGCTTGCATTCGGCCGGCTCGGCGCGATCCTCAGCGCGTTCGCGGGCGCGATCGTGATCACGACGGGCGGCACGAGCGCGTACCTGACGATGCTGGCCGCCGCGATGGGCGTCGTGTGCATCGCGCTGCTGGCGGTGCGGCGGCACATTCCGCGGCTGTCGCGCGCGCAGTCGCTGCCGCGCGAAGGAGAGGAACTGGCCCGCACGTCGTCGTGACGTGCGGGCACATCACGTGCGTTACAGCGTGGTGCGCACGTGCCAGAGCTCGGGGAACAGCACGACGTCGAGCATCTTGCGCAGATACGGCGCGCCGCTGGTGCCGCCGGTGCCCTGCTTGAAGCCGATGATGCGCTCGACGGTCGTCACGTGACGGAAGCGCCACTGACGGAACGCGTCCTCGAGATCGACCAGTTCCTCGGCCATCTCGTACAGCTCCCAGTGCTGCTGCGGGTGACGGTACACGTCGAGCCACGCGGCTTCGACCGTTTCGTCGTGCCGCGTCGGCTGCGTCCAGTCGCGCTCGAGCCGCTCCGGCGCGATCGGGAAACCGCGTCGCGCGAGCAGGCGCACGACCTCGTCGTAGAACGACGGCGCTTCGAGCGTCGCGCGCACCTGTTCGAGGATGTCGGGCCGGTGCGCATGCGGCTGCAGCATCTGCACGTTCTTGTTGCCGAGCAGGAATTCGAGCTGGCGATACTGGTAGGACTGGAAGCCCGACGACTGCCCGAGATACGGCCGCATCGCCGAATACTCGGACGGCGTCATCGTCGACAGCACGTTCCACGCCTGCACGAGCTGCTCGAGGATGCGCGACACGCGCGCGAGCATCTTGAATGCGGGCGGCAACGCGTCGGCGCGCACCGCGTCGAGCGCGCCGCGCAGCTCGAACAGCGCGAGCTTCATCCACAGCTCGCTCGTCTGATGCTGGATGATGAACAGCATCTCGTTGTGATCGGGCGACAGCGGATGCTGCGCGTCGAGGATCGAATTCAGCGACAGGTAGTCGCCGTAGCTCATCGACTTCGAGAAATCGAGCTGCGCGTTGTGCCAGCCGGCTTGGCCCGAGGCATCGCCCGGCACGTGCGGCGCTTCGTGTGCCGCTGGCGCCGAATGTGCCTGTTGCGCGGCGCGTGCGCCCGAGAACGGGCAGCCCGCCGGCGCGTCGTCGCCGGGTGGCTGCATATGACCAGAATTCACGACTTTCTCCAGGATTGAATGACGGGGGCGCGGCGCGCAATCCGCACGTCACTGCGGCGCGCGCCGGCCGAAACCGGTCAGGTCACCGCGCCGCGTTCGGCGAACTCGGGCGCCTTCCATGCGTTGGTGGCCAGGATGTCGCGCAGCGTCTCGACGGCATCCCACACGTCGGCGAAGCGCACGTAGAGCGGCGTGAAGCCGAAGCGCAGCACGTACGGCTCGCGGTAGTCGCCGATCACGCCGCGCGCGATCAGCGCCTGCATCACTTCGTAGCCGTGCGGATGCTCGAAGCTCGCCTGCGAGCCGCGCTGGTGATGCGAGCGCGGCGTGACGAGCTTCAGCGACAGGCCCGCGCAGCGCGCTTCGACGAGCGCGATGAACGCGTCGGTCAGCGCGAGCGACTTGCGGCGGATCGCCTGCATGTCGGTCTGCAGGAACACGTCGAGCCCGCATTCGACCATCGACATCGACACGATCGGCTGCGTGCCGCACAGGAAGCGCGCGATGCCCGGATCGGGCGCGAAGCCGGGCTGCATCGCGAACGGCGCGCGGTGGCCCCACCAGCCGGACAGCGGCTGCGAGAAATGCGCGTGATGGCGCTGCGGCACCCACACGAACGCGGGCGAACCGGGGCCGCCGTTCAGGTACTTGTACGTGCAGCCGACCGCGCCGTCCGCGCGCGCGCCGTTCAGGTCGACCGGCACCGCGCCGGCCGAGTGCGCGAGATCCCACAGCATCAGCGCGCCCGCGTCGTGCACGAGTTGCGTAACGGCCGGCATGTCGTGCATGGAGCCGGTGCGGTAGTTCACGTGCGTGATCATCGCGACGGCCGTGTCCGCGCCGAGCGCGTCGGGCAGGTCGGCCGGATCGTCGATCAGGCGCAGTTCGTAGCCACCGCCGAGCTGTTCGATCAGCCCCTGCGCGATATACAGGTCGGTCGGGAAGTTCGAGCGCTCCGACACGATCACGCGGCGCTCGGGCGCGCGCTCGGCCTGGTGGCGCAGCATCGCCGACAGCAGCTTGAACAGGTTGATCGAGATGGTGTCGGTCACGACCGTTTCGCCGGGCGCGCCGCCGATCAGCGTCGCGAGCTTGTCGCCGAGACGGTGCGGCAGCGCGAACCAGCCGGCCGTGTTCCAGCTCCGGATCAGTCCTTCGCCCCATTCGGCGCCGATCACCTGCTGCGCGCGGGCAGCCGACGCGCGCGGCTGCGCGCCGAGCGAGTTGCCGTCGAGGTAGATCACGCCGTCGGGCAGTGCGAACTGGTCGCGCAGCGGGCCGAGCGGGTCGTCGCGGTCGAGGGCGAGCGCGTCTTCACGGGTCTTGATCATGATGTGGGGTCGTAGGTCAGGTAATCAGGAAGCACGCGCGGGCAGCGCGCGCAGCACCGCGCGCACGGGGCTCGCGTCGAGCGTCGCGAACTTCAGCGGCAATGCGATCAGTTCATAGTCGCCGGGCGGCACGTCGTCGAGCACGATGCCTTCGAGGATCGCCATCCGGTGCGCACGCACGCGGTGATGCGCATCCATCGTTTTCGATTCCTGCGGGTCGAGCGACGGCGTGTCGATGCCGATCAGCTTCACGCCATGCGCGGCGAGCAGGTCGATCGTTTCAGGCGCGACTGCGCAGAACTCGGGGTCCCATTGCGCGATCGGCGCTTGCGCACAGGTGCGCAGCAGCACGCGCGGCGGCACGCCGTCGAGCGCGGCCGCGATATCGGCCGGCTGCACGACGGGCGATGCGCCGATGCAATGGATCACGCGGCAGGTGCCGAGATAGGTGTCGAGCGGCACGGCGCCGATCGGTGCGCCGTCGGCGTCGTAGTGCAGCGGCGCGTCGCAGTGCGCGCCCGTATGCGGCGACAGCGTCAGGCGCGCGACGTTGACCGGCGAGCCGGCCTCCATCCGCCACACGCGTTCGACGGAAACCGGCGTATCGCCCGGCCACACGGGGGTGGCGGGGCTGACAGGCGGCGAGATGTCCCAGAGTGTGTCCATGGCATGACGAATCGGTGAGTCGGTGCTTCGAATGATAGGTGGACGCTCGCAGAAAGTGCTTGCGAAATAAACATGGACAATCCGCCGGATTGGCAGATAATTCGACTCAGAGGGAAAACGGGGACCAAAAATGCACGCGATCACGCTCGATGCCACCGACTGCCGGATTCTGGCGGTACTGCAGGAGGAGGGCAGAATCAGCAATCTCGACCTGGCGGAACGGATTTCGCTTTCGCCGTCCGCCTGCCTGCGCCGCATGCGCCTGCTCGAGGAGCAGGGCGTGATCGAGCACTATCGCGCGTGCCTGAGCCGCGAGAAGCTCGGCTTCGAGCTCGAGGCGTTCGTGCAGGTGTCGATGCGCAACGAAGAGAATCAATGGCACGAGCGCTTCGCGGAAGCGCTGCGCGAATGGCCGGAGGTGGTCGGCGCGTTCGTCGTGACGGGCGAGAGCCACTATCTGCTGCGCGTGCTCGCGCACAACCTCAAGCACTATTCGGATTTCGTGCTGAACCGGCTCTACAAGGCGCCGGGCGTGATGGACATCCGTTCGAACATCGTGCTGCAGACGCTGAAGGACGAAGCCGGCGCGCCGGTCGGGCTGGCGCGCACGGGCGCGATCAAAGCGGTGTAAGGCCGTGGAAGCCGCCGCCGTGGAACACGAGCGGCGGCGTCGCGTCCGATGCGGCCCGCACGCCGCAGCGTTCCACTTCGCCGACGAAGATGACGTGGTCGCCTTCGTCATAGCGGCTGCGGTTGTGGCATTCGAACCACGCGAGCGCGCCGTCGAGCACGGGCATCCCCGAGTTGCCGGCCACATGCGCGATCCCTTCGAAGCGGTCGCCCTTGTAGGTCGAGAAACGCTTGCACAGGTCGACCTGCGACGCCGCGAGCACGTTCACCACGTAATGGCTGTTGCCGCGAAACACGGGCATCGACGCCGATTTGTGCGCGAGGCTCCACAGCACGAGCGGCGGATCGAGCGATACCGAGTTGAACGAGCTGGCGGTGATGCCGATCAGCTGCCCGGACGGCGCGCGCGTCGTGATCACCGTCACGCCCGTCGCAAACTGGCCGAGCGCCTGGCGGAAGGCGGCCGAGTCGAAATCCGGCGGGTTGGCGTGGCTCATCGGGCGGCCATCCGGAACGAAACGGGCGGGCGCGGCGCGACGCGGGGGTGACGGGCGCGGCGGACGAAAGGCGACAAGGCGGTCGGTTGGGAAGTGGTGCGCATGGCCCGATTTTAGCGGAATCGGGGCCGCCGGGCCCGGCCGGACGGCGCAGTGCGGGGATAGCGTGACGTAGCGAACCCTGTGGCACGATGCCGGCTTCGCGATGGCGCGCGGTTGGCATGGCCGTTCTGTCGCGTTTTTGTGCGGTGCCGTCGGTCCACCTGCCCATCCGCCGATCCGCCACGCGTGCCATCGACGCCCGCGCTATCGCGTCGCCGCCAGTCCGAGCGACAGCGCGCCCGTCACGATCAGGCTGGACGCCCAGGCCGCATCGAGGTTGAACCAGCTCCGCGACACGAATTTCAGCCCGAGATAGCGGTACACGAGCCACGCGAGCCCGCCGCCGGCGGCGATCATCGCGACCGCATGCACGGCCGCGACGACGAGTGCCATCCCGAGATGCGCATCGACGAGCGTGGCCGCCGCGCGGTGGCCGGCATCCCTGTCGAGCCCGCAGAGCCCGAGGTAGATCGGCACCAGCATCAGCCCCGCACCGTGCGCGATCGCAACCGCGAACGACCACAGGCCGAGCCGTGCGGGCGGGATCCGTGCGAGCGCACGCGGATGCCGGCGCCGGATCAGCAGCACGGCGCCGAAGCCGATCACGAGCGCGCTCGCGCCGATCCGGATCGCCGATTGCCACGCGAGCAGCGCGGCGAGCAGCCCGAACGGCAGCATCACCGCGAATACCGCGAGCGCATGGCCGAGCGCGAGAAAGCCGAGCGCCGCGACGAGCGCGCCGCCGCGGCGCGTCATCAGTGCGTTCGACACCGCGAGCGGCCAGCCCATCGCGGGATTGAGCCCGTGATACACGCCGCTCGCGAGCACGGCCGCCCACAGCGCGAACTGCGCGTGAAGTCCGGTGTTCAACGCTTGACCGACGGATAGCAGAACGAGTCGGTCGAGCAGTCGCCGCCTTCGAGCCGGATCTGGTGCGCGCGATAGCCGTCGGGGAACTCGACCCAGTAATCGTCGGCGAGCGTCAGCCCGCCGTCCGGCCCCGCATGCGCGAGCACTTGTGCGGCCGGCACCCCGTCCGGATAGAACTGGTCGTCCCACGTCGAATAGAGCGAGTTGGTCCAGTACACGCGCCGACCGTCGCGGCTGATCTCGACCATCTGCGGGCCGCCCGCGAACGCGCGGCCGTTCGAGTGCGGCGCGCGGCGCACGATGCCGCCGATCCGCACCGACCCCGCGAGCACCGGGTTATGCGGATCCGACACGTCGTACTGGCGCATCTCGCCGGTGCCCCAGCACGACACGTACAGGAAGCGGTCGTCGAGCGACAGGTCGATGTCGGTCACGAGCGGCGGCACCGCGCCGAACCCTTTCAGCAGCGGCGGCAGTTCGTCGGCCGCGGCCGGTTCGGGCGGGATCGTCGCAGTCTTCTTCACATGGAACTTGCCGTCTTCGCGCCACCAGGTCCAGATCGAGCCTTCGAGATTCGTCGTATCGACCACGACGCCGACGAATCCGTATTCGCGCACCGGGTCGTGCGCGGGCCGCACCTCGAGCGCCATCTGGTGCTGCGCGCCGAGATCGATCGTCTGCACGTTGCGCCGCGCGCGCAGGTCCCAGAAATGCAGCCGGTGCCCGTATTTGTTCGCGAGCAGGTCCTCGGGCACGATGCCGTTCTCGAATTGCGGCGGCAGCGCCCATTCGCTCGACACCATGTAGTCGCGCGGCAGGTTCCACCAGAAATCGTAGTGCTTGTCCTGCGGGCCGCGATCGATCTCCCAGCGGCCGAGCACGTCGAAGGTTTCGCAATCCATGATGAAGATGCCGGGCGCGCCGTCGGTGCCGTCCTTGCCCGCGCCGCCGAGCGTGCTCACGTAGATGCCCTCGGGGCCGCAGTGAACGGTGTGCGGCCGCGAATAACCGGTCTTCGCGAAGATCTCGTCGGGTTCGATGATCTTGTGGATGCGTGCCTGGGTCGGGTGCGGCTTCGTGTCGATCACGTAGATGCGCGACGAGCGCAGGCCGGGGATGATCAGGAAGCGGCGTTCGAGGAACGCATGGCCGGTCAGCGGCGACAGCGCCGACGAGCACGCATTCCAGCCGAAGTGGTGAAACTCGTCGCCGGTGTTCGGCATCGTCACCGTGTGCACGATTTTTCCGTAGGTCGGCGAGCCGGGCTTCACGTCGATCACGGCGAGCGCGTCGGGTCTGGAAAAATCGGGGCTCAGCAACAACGTATAGGCAAACGCTTCCGCCGGCGCCTGCATCGCAAGCTCCGGCGAAGCGTGAAATGTCGGGTCAGGCCGCATGCTCATGGTAAGTGCTCTCTCGGTGGTATCGAATCACGGACGCACGGCCGTGCGCTGCGCGCGTGCGGGTCGGGGGTGCCGCGCGGCGCGCATCGCGCCGGCGGGTGCGATCGGCAGGCGGCTGCACGCATCGGCGACACGTGCAGCGCCGTGCATCAGTTCGTGAAAGCGGGTGAAGACGAGGCGCGGGATCGTCGTGCCCGGGGCGACACGGGCGCAGGGCATCGCGATGGTGCGGCTGAAGCGTCGGCTCGCGACGTGGCGGCGACCGGGCCCGCGACGCGGGCTGTGTATGTGAAGGCGTGCATATCGATGTTCCGGCAGATGATGGGTGCATCAGGGACGGGCGTGCATCGGACGCTTTGCGTGGCCGGGCGGTTTGCGCCGCGGTTACGCGTGCCTAAGTGTAGTCGAGAAACGTGCGGCCGGTCGCGCGCCGCACCGGTGCGATCTGCCAGGTTCGCGCGCGAGTGAGATACTTGCCGAAGTGCCGCTGCGTCCCGTACCGCGGGCGGGCAGCGGCGAGACGGAACGGTGGCGCCGGCACCTGCGTGCCGGCCGCTGTCATCAACGAGGGGCTGATTTCATGGTGAACGAAATGCTTGAAACCGCGACGTTGGGAGGCGGGTGTTTCTGGTGCACGGAGGCCGTGTTTCTCGACGTCGACGGCGTGACTGCCGTCCAGTCGGGCTACGCGGGCGGCCATACGCGCAATCCGGGCTATCGCGACATCTGCGAAGGCGACACGGGCCACGCGGAAGTCGTCAACGTGACGTTCGATCCGGCGCGCATCGGCTATCGCGAGATCCTCGGGATCTTCTTCGCGACGCACGATCCGACCCAGTTGAACCGGCAGGGCAACGACGTCGGCACGCAGTACCGGTCGGTCGTGTTCACGCATTCGGATGCGCAACGCGATACGGCGCTGGACGTGATCCGCGAGCTGGAGCGCGAGCAGGTGTTCGGGCAGCCGATCGTCACGCAGGTCGTGCCGCTCGACGGCAACTACTGGCCGGCCGAGGACTATCACCAGAACTACTACGCGCGTAACCCGGGGCAGGGCTACTGCTCGGTCGTGATCGGGCCGAAGCTCGCGAAATTCCGGCAGAAGTTCTCGCACCGGCTGAAGTCGCTGCGCGGCGCGTAAGCGCGCGACCGGCGCAAACCGGCGAAACCGACGTCAAGCCGCCTCGTTGCGCCACTGCGCGCACGCGGCGGCGATCTCGCGCGCGAGCGCGATGCACGACAGCGGCGCGGAGCCTTCCGCCTTGTTGTTGATCGTGATGATCACCGGCTGCCCGGCCAGCGCATAGCGCGCGGCCAGTTCGGCGAGCGCCGAGCGCGTGGCCGGATCCTCGTCGACGAGCTTGTCGAACGGCTCGTACTTCGCTTTCGCCTGTTCGTACTTGAAGCCGCCGTGCAGGCTCCAGCGCACGATCAGCGGGCCCGGCGCGTCGCCGTCGAGCAGTGCGAGCGCGGCGGCCTGGCGCAGCGGGTCGGGCATTCGCGCGTGCAGGCCGACGCAGTAGCGCACGCCGAGCGCGGCGAGTGCGCGGATGAAGCGCGGCGTGAGCAGGCTCGCGTCGCGGATCTCGATCGCGTAGCGCGGGCCGTCGGCTTCCGGCGGCAGCGGCGGCAGCGCCGCGAAGAACGCGGCCAGCCGGTCGATCAGTGCGGCCGGTTCGGCGAGCAGCCGGTCGGGCAGCGGCGAGAACTGGAATACGAGCACGCCGGCTTTCCGGCCGAGCCCTTCGAGGCACGGCTGCACGAATTCGCGGGTGGCGAGCGGCGCGTCGAGGAAGGTCGGGTTCGGCCCCGACGGCTCGCCGCGCCGGCCGCGCACGACCGCGTCGGTCACCGAGGCCGGCGCCTTCACGACGAAGCGGAAATCGTCGGGCACCTGCTGCGCGTAGCGCAGGTAGTCGGCGACGGACAGCGGGCCGTAGAACGACCGGTCGAGGCTCACGCTCTTCAGCAGCGGATGCGCGCCGTACGCTGCGAGCCCTTCGCGCGACAGCTTCGTCTGCGCGAAATCGCCGTCGTAGACGATGCCGTTCCAGCCGGGGAAGTACCACGACGACGTGCCGAGCCGGACGTTCGGCGGCAGGCCGGCCGCCGCGTCGGCGACGTCCGCCGCGATCGGCGCGGGCGGCACGCCGCGCGAGCGCCGGCCTTTCTTCGGCGGTGCGGCCGCCGGCGACGGTTCGTCCCACAGCAGGCCGGAGGCAGGCGGCGGTGCTTCGTCGGAAGGGGGGGAGGCTGCACGGGCGGGCGGTGCGTCGCGCGCATCGTCATGCGGGTCCGGCACTACGCGTTCGCTGGCGTTGGCGGAACGCGCGTCGTCCGCGGGCGGCGACGCGCGTGCAGCGTCCGTCGGCACGCCGAACAGGTCGAATTGCCCGTCGGCGTGCGACCCGTCCGTGTCGTCGTGCTGCTGTCGTTCCGGCGGCGCCTTGCGCCGCGTCCTGCCGTCACCCATGCATGCCCAGCGTGAAGTGCTGCCTAGCGCGGCAGCGCGTGTTCGTACATATAGCGCCGCGACCACGGCAGCGTTTTCGCGCTGCGTCCGGCCTTGCGGCACACGATCTGGAAGATCGACACGTCGTCGTGCTCGAACGCATACGCGCAGCCGGCGAGATACACGCGCCAGATACGGAATTTTTCGTCGTCGACGAGGGCTTTCGCCTGTTCGGCCTTCGCCTCGAAGTTTTCCGTCCAGATTTCGAGCGTGCGCGCATAGTGCCGCCGCAGGCTTTCGACGTCAACCGCTTCCAGCCCGCCGCGCTGCGCCGCTTCGAGCGCGAGGCTGATGTGCGGCAGCTCGCCGTCCGGGAACACGTAGCGGTCGATGAACTCGCCGCCGCCGAGTGCCGTTTCGCCGCTTTCCGCGTCGGTCGACGTGATGCCGTGGTTCATCGCGATGCCGTCGTCGGCGAGCAGTTCGCGGATCCGCGAGAAATAGAGCGGCAGGTTCTTGCGGCCGACGTGCTCGAACATCCCGACGCTCGTGATGCGGTCGAACTGGCCGTCGATCTCGCGGTAATCCTGCAGGCGGATCTCGATCTTGTCCTCGAGCCCCGCGGCCTTCACGCGCGCGGTCGCGAGGTCGAACTGGTTCTGCGACAGCGTCACGCCGAGACACGTCGCGCCGAACTTCTGCGCGGCGCGCAGCACGAGTGCACCCCAGCCGCAGCCGATGTCGAGCAGGCGCTGGCCCGGCTGCAACTGGATCTTCGTCAGGATGTGGTCGATCTTCTTGACCTGCGCGGTGGCAAGATCCTCGTCGCCGTTCTCGAAGTACGCGCACGAGTACACCATGTTCTCGTCGAGCCACAGCTTGTAGAACGCGTTCGAGACGTCGTAGTGATACTGGATCGCCTTTCTGTCGGTGTTTTTCGTGTGAGTGAAGTAGCGCTTCACGCGCGCGAGCTTGCTCGCGCTCGTCACCGTGCTGCGCGCGAGCGAGTAGCCGATGTTGATGATGTCCGACAGCTTGCCTTCGATGTCGATCTTGCCCTTCACGTACGCCTCGCCGAGATTGTCGAGGCTCGGTTCGAGCAGCAGCGGCAACGCCGACGCGCTGTTTACTTTCAGCGTGACCTGCGGCGCGCTGAAAGTGCCGAAATCGAGTTGATCGCCGTTCCACAGCACGAGACGCGCCGGTATGTTCGCTTTCGCCCGTACTTCGTCCGCCCACTGTGCCAGCTTCTTTTCCCAGAACATTTGGATTCTCCGTTTGTTCGTTGAATCGAATACAGCCAAGTATCTTGACCAGCGCCCCGCCGTGAAGCGGGCGCCCGGATGCAACACGAGACACGACCGGCGTGCGCCGGCGCCGCGCTTACGGCGACAGGCGCGAGATCGTCCAGCCCTGCGACGTTTCGGCGTCGCGCGTATAGAGCAGGCGGTCGTGCAGCCGCGACGGGCGCCCCTGCCAGAACTCGATCGAGTCGGGCACGAGGCGGTAGCCGCCCCAGTGCGGCGGGCGCGGCGGGGTGTCGCCGTAGCGTTCGCTGACGGCCTTTTCGCGCGCTTCGAGCGTCGCGCGGCTGTCGATCACGGCGCTCTGCTCGGACGCCCATGCGCCGATGCGCGAGCCGAGCGGGCGCGACGCGAAATAGCGGTCGCTTTCTTCGGCGCTGGTTTTCTCGATCCGGCCTTCGATGCGCACCTGGCGCTCGAGCTCGATCCAGTAGAACAGCAGCGCCGCTTGCGGATGCGCGGCGAGATCGCGCCCCTTGCGGCTTTCGTAATTGGTAAAGAAGACGAACCCGCGTTCGTCGACGCCCTTGACGAGCACGATCCGGGCCGACGGCCGGCCGTCGGCGCCGACGGTCGCGAGCGTCATCGTGTTCGGCTCGGGCAGTTGGGCGGCGAGCGCCTCCTTGAACCAGCGGTCGAACTGGACGAAGGGGTCGTGGGCGGCATCGGCTTCGTCGAGCGAAGCACGTGAATAGTTGATGCGGAGATCGGCGAGAGTCGTCATGTTATGCAAACGCTTCAATCTGGGGCCAGTATAGCGAACGCGCGAGAATCGTGCGTGCACAGTGGCGCGTGCGAGCGGGGAGTTCAGGCAAAATAGAGGGCTGCTCGACTTACGTTTTCCTTGCTGCCATGTCCTCTGCCGACACTGCCCCGCCCAGTTCTTCTGATCTTACCCCGAGCCCGACAATCCAGCTTGACGTGGATCGTGAGCGGCGTTTCGGCGGCGTCGCACGGCTGTACGGCGCGCCGGCGGCGGCCGCTTTCGAGCGTGCGCATGTCGCGGTGATCGGGATCGGCGGCGTCGGGTCGTGGACGGCCGAGGCGCTCGCGCGCAGCGCGATCGGCACGCTGACGCTGATCGATCTCGACAACGTCGCCGAAAGCAATACGAACCGGCAGATCCATGCGCTAGACGGCAATTACGGCAAGCCGAAGGTCGATGCGATGGCCGAGCGGATCGCGCTGATCGATCCCGCGTGCCGCGTGAACCGGATCGAGGATTTCGCCGAGCCCGACAACTTCGACGCGCTGCTCGGCGGCGGTTTCGACTACGTGATCGACGCGATCGACAGCGTGCGCACGAAAGTCGCGCTGATCGCGTGGTGCGTCGCGAAGCGGCAGCCGCTGGTCACGGTCGGCGGCGCGGGTGGCCAGCTCGACCCGACGCGGATCCGGATCGACGATCTCGCGCTGACGATCCAGGATCCATTGCTGTCGAAGGTGCGCGCGCAGTTGCGCAAGCAGCACGGCTTCCCGCGCGGGCCGAAGGCGCGTTTCAAGGTCAGCGCCGTGTATTCGGACGAGCCGCTGATCTATCCGGAAGCGGCCGCGTGCGACATCGAGGACGGCGCCGAGCCGTCGACGGCCGCGCACGTCGCGGGGCTCAACTGTGCGGGATTCGGTTCGAGCGTATGCGTGACCGCGAGCTTCGGTTTCGCGGCCGCCGCGCATGCGCTGCGTGCGATTGCTGTGCAGGCCGCCGGCTGATCGGCGAGGCGCGAGCGTCGATTCATGCTGCGGCGCGGGACACGCGCTGCCAGCGATACGGCGACCCAGCCGGGCCGTTGCGGCCCGGCCGGTCGTTCGTCAGTTGAGCGCCATGCTCAGCTTGCGCCGCCATCCTGCGACGATATCGGGGCGGTCGCCCGCCAGCTCGAATACCGAAATCATCGTCTTGCGGCCGAGATCGTCGCCGTACGCGCGGTCGCGCGTCACGATTTCCAGCAACTGTTCCAGCGCACCTTCATACGCGCGCCGCGCGATCAGGCTCTGCGCGAGGTCGAAGCGCGCGTCGAGATCGCCGGGGTTCGCCGCGATGCGTGCTTCGAGCGCGTCGGTCGGCGGCAGGTCGGCTGTTGCGTCGAGCGCGTCGAAACGGGTCTTGATCGCCTGGTAGCGCGGATCGCCGCCTTCCACGATCTGCGGCGATAGCCGCTCGGCCTCGGCGCGCGCGAGTTCGACCTGGTTGCTCGCGAGCAGCAGTTCGATCAGGTCGAGCCGCGCGTCGTCGAAGCCGGGGTTCAGCGCGAGCGCCGCTTCGAGGTGCGTGAGCGCGTCGTCGTTGCGCGATTCGGCCATCGCGTACTGCGCGGCGCGGCGTTCCGCTTCCTCGGGCGCCGGCAGCAGCCGGTCGAGGAACGCGCGCAACTGGCCTTCGGGCAGCACGCCGACGAACTGGTCGACCGGGCGCCCGTCCGCGAACGCGATCACGTGCGGGATGCTGCGCGTCTGGAAGTGCGCGGCGAGTTCCTGGTTCTCGTCGACGTTGACCTTCACGAGCTTCCAGCGGCCTGCGTAATCGCCTTCGAGTTTTTCGAGCAGCGGGCCGAGCGTCTTGCAGGGGCCGCACCACGGCGCCCAGAAGTCGACCAGCACGGGCGTGTCCAGCGACGCCTCGATGACGTCTTTCTCGAATGTGGCAAGCGTGGTGTCCATGTCGTTCTCTTCCGTTCGAATATCGTCAGGATGGGGGCAGCGCGCCCCTTTTTCAACGCGGCTTCGACTCGGGCAGCGGAATCCACTCGGTCTCGCCCGGCACCTTGCCCATTTCCTGGCGCGTCCATGCCTGTTTCGCGCGCTCGATCGCATCGCGGCTGCTGGCGACGAAATTCCATTCGATGAAGCGCTCGCCGTCGATCTTGTCGCCGCCGAGCAGCATCGCGCGCGCACCGGTGGCACTCGTCAGCGCGACCGTTGCGCCCGGCGCGAGCACGGCCATCCGCTCGGCCGGAACCGGCGTGCCGTCGATCGCGAGATCGCCGTCGACCACGTAGACCGCGCGCTCCTCGTGCGATGCATCGAGTTCGATGCGGCCGCCGGCCGCGAATTCGGCCGCGACATACAGCGTGCGCGAGAACGTCGTGACCGGCGAACGCAGCCCGAACGCGTCGCCGGCGATCACCGTCAGCGACACGCCGCCGTCGTCGTGCGTCGGCAGCGTGTCGGCCGCATGGTGCTCGAACGACGGCTCGGTGGTCTCGTGCGCGCGCGGCAGCGCGACCCAGGTCTGGATCCCGTGCACGGTGTGGCCGCTCGCGCGCTGGGCGTCGGGCGTGCGTTCGGAGTGGACGATCCCGCGGCCGGCCGTCATCCAGTTCACGTCGCCCGGCACGATTTCCTGCAGCGAGCCGAGGCTGTCGCGATGCAGGATCGCACCGTCGAACAGGTAGGTGACGGTCGCGAGCCCGATGTGCGGATGCGGGCGCACGTCGAGCCCCGTGCCGGCCGGCAGCATGGCGGGCCCCATGTGATCGAAGAAGATGAACGGACCGACGAGGCGCGCGGCGAGCGCGGGCAGCGTGCGGCGCACCTGCAGGTTGCCGATGTCGCGCACATGCGGTTTCAGCAAGGCTTTGATCGGGACGGTCATGGCGTGTCCTGTGGGGCGACGGGGGATGCGGGTCATTGTACTGGCCGCACGCGTTCGACGCGCGTGGCCGATTCCATGCGCCCCGCACGGGTATCCGGCCCCGCGATGAATCCCCGGTAGACTGGCCGGCTTCAGAACAACGATCAGACAATTGAGGAGATACCGATGATGGCCCCGAAGGACTTGCTGCTCGCGCTGGTCGTGATCCTGGCGTGGGGCGTGAACTTCGTCGTGATCAAGGTCGGCCTGCACGGGATGCCGCCGATGCTGCTCGGCGCGCTGCGCTTCACGCTCGCGGCCGTGCCCGCGGTGTTCTTCGTGCGCCGGCCGCAGATTCCGTGGCGCCTGCTGGTGCTGTACGGCGCGACGATCCAGCTCGGCCAGTTCGTGCTCCTGTTCACCGGCATGTACGTCGGCATGCCGGCCGGCCTCGCGTCGCTCGTGCTGCAGTCGCAGGCGTTCTTCACGCTGGTGTTCGCGATGCTGTTCCTCGGCGAGCGGCTGCGCGTGCAGAGCCTGATCGGGCTCGCGATCGCCGCGGGCGGGCTCGTCGTGATCGCGGCGCAGGGCGGCCGAGCGATGACGCTCGCGGGCTTCCTGCTGACGATCGGCTCGGCCGCGATGTGGGCGTTCGGCAACATCGTCACGAAGAAGGTCGGCAAGGCAAACCTCGTGTCGCTCGTCGTGTGGGCGAGCCTCGTGCCGCCCGTGCCGTTCTTCCTGCTGTCGCTGTGGTTCGAAGGGCCGCACCGGATCGCGACCGCGCTCGCCGGGCTGAACGGCGCGTCGATCTTCGCGGTCGTCTATCTCGCGTTCGTCGCGACGCTGCTCGGCTACGGGCTGTGGAGCCGCCTGATGTCGCGCTATCCGGCCGCGCAGGTCGCGCAGTTCTCGCTGCTGGTGCCGATCGTCGGCCTCGCGTCGTCGTCGCTGCTGCTCGACGAGCACCTGACGCGCGCGCAACTGATCGGCGCCGCGCTCGTGATGGGCGGGCTTGCGGTGAACGTGTTCGGCGGGAAACTGGTGCGCCGCTTCGCGGTGTCGTGACGCGCCGGCACGCGCTGCGTGCCGGCGGTGGGGCGGGGTGGGGTACGGCCGTCAGGCCATCCGGCCCTTCGCGAGCGGCGGATTCGCGGCGAAATAACGCTTGATGCCGCGGAAGATCGCGTCGGCCATCTCGTCGCGATAGCTGTCGTCGTTGAGCCTGCGCTCTTCGTCCGGGTTGCTGATGAACGCGGTCTCGACAAGGATCGACGGAATGTCGGGCGCCTTCAGCACCGCGAACCCGGCCTGCTCGACCGAGCCCTTGTGCAGCTTGTTGATGCCGCCGACTTCCTTCAGCACGTAGTTGCCGTAGCGCAGCGAGTCGCGGATCTGCGCGGTCGTCGACATGTCGAACAGCGCGCGGTTCACGGCGGCGTCCGCCGTCTTGATGTTGATGCCGCCGATCAGGTCGGACGAGTTTTCCTTGTTCGCCATCCAGCGCGCCGCGGCGCTCGTCGCGCCGTGGTCGGACAGCGCGAACACCGACGAGCCGCGCGCGGACGGCGTCGTGAACGCGTCCGCGTGGATCGACACGAAGAGATCGGCGCCGACGCGGCGCGCCTTCTGGACGCGCACGTTCAGCGGCACGAAGAAGTCGGCGTCGCGCGTCATCATCGCACGCATGTTCGGCGCGCCGTCGATCTTCGCGCGCAGCTTCTTCGCGATGTCGAGCGCGATGTGCTTCTCGTACGTGCCGCCGCCGCCGATCGCGCCCGGATCCTCGCCGCCGTGGCCCGGATCGATTGCGACCGTCAGCAGGCGCACGGTGCCGCCCTTGCCGGATTTCGGCGCGGTGAACTTGTAGGTGTCGCCGTCGTCGTCGCTGTCGTCGCGGCGCGCGATGACGGGCGGCGGCTTGACGGCCGGCTTCGCGGGTGTCGAAGGCGTGGCCGCGGCGGGCGGCGTGCGCGGTGTGGCCGGCGTGTTCTGCGCGAAGCGCTGGAAGAACGCGTCGCTGTTGTCGCCGGCGGCAGGCGGCGGCGTGGCCGGCCCGTTCAGCGCGGTCGGCGGCTGCATCTGCTGCGCGCGCACCGTGTCGTTGAGCGCCTGTTCCTTGCGTTCCGTCTGCGCGATCAGGTCGGTCAGCGGATCGGGCGCGACGGCCGGATACAGGTCGAACACGAGCCGGTACTTGTAGGTGCCGACCGGCGGCAGCGTGAACACCTGCGGCTTCACCGAGCCTTTCAGGTCGAACACCATCCGCACGACGTGCGGCTGATACTGGCCGACGCGCACCGACTGGATCTGCGGATCGTTCGGCGCGATCTTCGACACGAGGTCGCGCAGCGCCTGGTCGAGATCGAGGCCGCTGAGGTCGACGACGAGACGGTCGGGACCCTGCAGCAGTTGTTGGCTATTCTGCAGCGGCTGGTCGGATTCAATCGTGACGCGCGTGTAATCGCGCGCGGGCCACACACGCACGCCGAGCACCGACGACGCGTGTGCGAGCCGCGGTGCGACGAGACCGAGCACCAGCGTCGACGCGCCCGCGCGCAGGATCTGGCGGCGCCGCCAGTTATGCGTCGCGGTGGCCGCCGATTCGATCGAGCGGAACGGTTTGATCAACATCTTTCGAGACATGCCTTTCCTGAAGCGCTATACGCCCGGACGGTGAGGGCGCGGCCGTCGCCATCCACGTCGAGCGAGAAAACCAGATCGGGCACGCCGAGCAGTGCGCCCGCCTGTTGCGGCCATTCGACGAGGCAGATCGCGCTGGAATTGAAATACTCGCGAAAGCCTGCGTCGGACCATTCGGCCGGATCGTTGAATCGATACAGATCGAAGTGATAGACCTCGAGTTCCCCATCGCTGCGTTCGAGCGCGTAAGGCTCGACGAGCGTATAAGTTGGGCTGCGCACGCGTCCCTGGTGGCCGAGGCCGCGCAGGATCGCGCGCACGAGGCTCGTCTTGCCCGCGCCGAGATCGCCGACCAGCTGGATCTGCAGCCCGTCGAACGCATGCGCGCGGGCGAGATCGATGCGCGCCGCGTCGAGCGCGTGCGCGAAGCGCGTGCCGAAGGCCTCGGTCGCCGCTTCGTCGGCGAGCGCGATCACGTGCTCCGCGAACGGGGCTGGCAGCATGACGGCATGAGGCGTATGGGACGTGGCTGGCATTCTCGTAAAATAGTGCGATGAACCGATTACCGGAACTCGCCGCATCCGACAGGCCTTCGACTCGTGCCGAGGGCGCGGCGCCGTGCGCGCTCGACGAAGCGGCTTTGACTGCGCTCGCCGCTCGCATCAGGGCGTGGGGGCGCGAATTGGGTTTCGGGGCGATCGGCATCAGCGATACCGATCTCTCGGATGCCGAAGCAGGCCTCGCCGCCTGGCTGGAAGCCGGATACCACGGCGAAATGGATTATATGGCGAAACATGGGATGAAACGCGCGCGTCCGGCCGAACTTGTGGCCGGTACGCGACGCGTGATTTCCGTGCGGCTCGCCTACCTGCCGGCCGAAACGCTCGCTGCCGGCGCGCCCGACGGCGAGCCTGGCGCGCACGCGCCGCACGACTGGCGCGCACGCGAACGGGCGCGGCTCGACGATCCGCAGGCGGCCGTCGTGTCGATCTATGCGCGCGGCCGCGACTATCACAAGGTGCTGCGCAACCGGCTGCAGACGCTCGCGGAGCGCATCGAGCGCGAGATCGGCGCGTTCGGCTACCGCGTGTTCACCGATTCGGCGCCGGTGCTCGAGGTCGAGCTCGCGCAGAAGGCCGGCGTCGGCTGGCGCGGCAAGCACACGCTGCTGCTGCAGCGCGACGCGGGTTCGCTGTTCTTCCTCGGCGAGATCTACGTCGACCTTCCGCTGCCGACCGACGCGCACACGTCGCCCGACACCGCCCCCGAGGCCCCCGGCGCGCACTGCGGCAGTTGCACGCGCTGCATCGACGCGTGCCCGACCGGCGCGATCGTCGAACCGTACCGTGTCGACGCGCGCCGCTGCATCTCGTACCTGACGATCGAACTGAAAGGCAGCATCCCCGAGCCGCTGCGGCCGATGATCGGCAATCGCGTGTACGGCTGCGACGACTGCCAGCTCGTGTGCCCGTGGAACAAGTTTGCGCAGGCCGCACCCGTGGCCGATTTCGACGTGCGGCACGGCCTCGATCGCGCGACGCTCGTCGAACTGTTCGGGTGGGACGCGCAAGCGTTCGATACGCGGATGCAGGGCAGCGCGATCCGGCGCATCGGCTACGAAAGCTGGCTGCGCAATCTCGCGGTCGGGCTCGGCAATGCGCTGCGCGCAAACGCGGACCGGCTTGCGCCGCAGGCGCGCGACGCGATCGTCGCCGCGTTGCGCGCGCGGGCCGACGATCCGTCGCCCGTCGTGCGCGAGCATGTCGAATGGGCGCTGCGTGCCGCGTGAAGGCGGCGTAAAGTGTCGTCGGCGCGCGGCGGTGCCGCGCGCATCCATCGGTCAGGAGAAGGCAATGTTCAACGCAGTCATCGACGCGCCGTTCGGCAAGGTCGGCATCCGTACGGACGCCGCGGTGGTGCGCGAGATCGTCTATCTGCCCGAGTCGGTGAAGTCGGTCGATCCGGATTCGCCGCTCGCGAAGCGCGCGGTCAAGCAGATCGAACGTTATTTCGAGCGCGCGTCGGCGCGCTTCGACCTGCCGCTCGCCGAAGTCGGCAGCGCGTTCCAGCACCGCGTGTGGGACGTGATCAGCGATATCCCGCCCGGCACGGTGCTGACTTACGGCCAGGTCGCGAAGCGGATCGGCAGTGCGCCGCGGGCGGTCGGCCAGGCGTGCGGCGCGAACTACTTTCCGCTCGTGATCCCGTGCCATCGCTTCGTCGCGGCGGGCGGCCTCGGCGGCTTCGCGAACCACGACGACAACGGTTATTACCAGAAGGTGAAGCGCTGGCTGCTGGCGCACGAAGGCGTGCCGTACCGATGAGCGAACCCCTGATTTCCACCGACGCCGACGGCGATGCCGCCGCCGCATCGCCCGCGCTGCTCGCGAGCCGCGCGTCGATCGACGTGTTCTGCGATGCGCTGTGGCTCGAGCACGGGCTCGCGCGCAACACGCTCGACGCGTACCGGCGCGATCTGGTGCTGTTTTCCCAATGGCTGGCCGCGACGCACGATGCGCCGCTCGATTCGGCCGACGAGGCGATGGTGACGGGCTACATCGCCGCGCGCAGCGACGGCAAGGCGACGTCGTCGAACCGGCGGCTGTCCGTGTTCCGTCGCTATTACGGTTGGGCCGTGCGCGAGCATCGCGCGAGCGCGGACCCGACGCTGCGGATCACGTCCGCGAAACAGGCGGCCCGGTTTCCATCGACGCTGTCCGAGGCGCAGGTCGAGGCGCTGCTCGGCGCGCCCGACATCGGCACGCCGCTCGGTCTGCGCGATCGCACGATGCTCGAACTGATGTATGCGAGCGGGCTGCGCGTGAGCGAGCTCGTGACGCTGAAGACCGTCGAGGTCGGCCTCAACGAAGGCGTCGTGCGCGTGATGGGCAAGGGTTCGAAGGAGCGGCTCGTGCCGTTCGGCGAAGTCGCGCACGGCTGGATCGAGCGCTACCTGCGCGACGCGCGGCCGGCATTGCTCGGCGCACGCGCGGCCGACGCGCTGTTCGTGACCGCGCGCGGCGACGGGATGACGCGCCAGCAGTTCTGGAACATCATCAAGCGCCACGCGCAGCAGGCCGACGTGCGCGCGCACCTGTCGCCGCACACGCTGCGGCATGCGTTCGCGACGCACCTGCTGAACCACGGCGCCGACCTGCGCGTCGTGCAGTTGCTGCTCGGCCACAGCGACATCTCGACCACGCAGATCTATACGCACGTTGCGCGCGAGCGGCTGAAGACGCTGCACGCGCAACACCATCCGCGCGGCTAGCGCATCGGGCGCGCGAATCCGGCACGGCGCGGGCTTTGCCGCGTGCGCCGGCCGGCTGGCGTCAGGCCAGGTCGCGCAGCTTGTGCTTCAGCACCTTGCCGGTCGATGCGGCTGGCAACGCGTCGAGCACGCGGATGCGAGCGGGGCGTTTGTAAGGCGCCAGGCGCTCCGCGCACCATGCGTGCAATGCCGCTTCGTCCGCCGCTGCGCCCGGCACCAGCTCGACGAACGCGAGCACTTCCTCGTTGCCTTCGATCGCGCGACCGATGACGGCCGCCTGCACGACGTCCGGATGCGCGTTCAGCACCTGTTCGACTTCGACCGGATACACGTTGAAGCCGGAACGGATGATCAGTTCCTTGCTGCGGCCAGCGATCGTCACCGCGCCGTCCGCTTCCTGCCGCGCGAGATCGCCGGTGCTCAGCCAGCCGTCCGGCGACACGGCCGCGCGCGTCGCATCCGCGTTGCGGTAGTAGCCGAGCATCACGTTTGGCCCGCGCACGCGGATCTCGCCGACTTCGCCCGGCGGCACGTCGGTGCCGTCCGGCGCGACGATCCGCATGTCCACGCCCGGAATCGGTACGCCGACCGAGCTGTCGGCACGCGGCGCGTCGAGCGGCGTCTGCGTGATCGTCGGGCTGCTTTCGGTCATCCCGTAGCCGTTGTGCAGCGCCACGCCGTACACGCGCTCGACGCGCGCTTTCAGGTTCGCGTCGAGCGGCGAGCCGCCCGAATACGCGAAGCGCAGGCGCGGCGCGTGCCATGCGTGGCCGTGCGTGTGCAGGTGTTCGAGCAGCTTCGCGTGCATCGCCGGCACGCCCTGGAAGATCGTGACGCCTTCGTCGGCGAGCGCGACGCGCACGGCCTCCGGCGCAAAGCGCGGCGCGAGCCGCAGCGTCGCGCCCGCATACAGGCTGCCGAGGCAGACCGACGCGAGCCCGTACACGTGCGACACCGGCAGCACCGTGTAGACGACGTCGTCCGGCGACACGCGGCGCAGCGTGCTCGACGTCGCCGCGATGAACAACAGGTTGCGGTGCGACAGCATCACGCCTTTCGGCGCGCCGGTCGTGCCGGTCGTGTAGATCAGCGCCGCGCATTGCGCGGCACCGTCGGCGGCTACCGGTTCGCTCGGTGCGCTCGCGTCGACGTGATACGACCATGCGCCGATGTCGACCGGCAGCGCGCCGGCGGGCGTCGCGCCGAGTCGCGCCGCGTGGGCACGGGCGTCGGGCGATGCGTCCGTCGCGAACGCGATCAGCTTCGGACGCGCGTGCGCGGCGATCGCATCGAGTTCGCCGGCCGACAGCCGCGCGTTCGACACGAGCGCCCACGCGTCGACGCGGGCGACCGCGAACAGCAGCACGATCTGCGCGACGCAGTTTTCCGCGACGATCATCACGCGATCACCGCCTTGCACGCCGAGGCTCGCGAGCCGCGCGGCCGCCGCATCGACGGCCCGCGACAAGTCGCCGTACGACAGGCGGCGCGCGTCTTCGATCAGCGCCGGATGCGCGGGCGCCTGCGCGGCCCGGCGCGCGGGCACGTCGGCGATGCGGCCGGGCAGCGCGGCCAGCAGCGCTTCGACGTCGAGCGGCTCGGATGAACGGATGGACGAGGGCATGGCGTCTCCAGAAAAAGGCGGGCGGCGGCTTGACGATGTTTGCGAACGATCGTGCCATGACGGCGCGCGCGCCACAATCGGCCGATCGGGCAATAGCGCTTCGCGATGTCCGCAACGATGATGAGCGGAATCGTTGCGGCGATGTCGCCGGTCGCCCGGCGGATGGCCGCCCCGCGGAAAACGGGCCGCGAGTATACCGCCGGCGCGGGCACGCCATCGCGCGCCCGCCGGTCGTTCGCCATTAGAATGCCGCCATGAGCAAATCCAGACACGTGTCCGAAACCCCTGCGACCCAGTTGTTGCGCCGCCACGGCGTCGCATTCGGCGAGCATCCGTACGAATACGTCGAACACGGCGGCACCGGCGAATCGGCACGCCAGCTCGGCGTCGAAGAGCACAGCGTCGTGAAGACGCTCGTGATGGAGGACGAACACGCGAAGCCGCTGATCGTGCTGATGCACGGCGACCGTACCGTGTCGACGAAGAACCTCGCGCGGCAGATCGGCGCGAAGCGCGTCGAGCCATGCAAGCCCGAGGTCGCGAACCGCCACTCGGGTTATCTCGTCGGCGGCACGTCGCCGTTCGGCACGCGCAAGACGATGCCCGTCTACGTCGAGGCGACGATCCTCGAATTGCCGACGATCTACCTGAACGGCGGCCGCCGCGGCTACCTCGTCAGCCTCGCGCCGGCGGTGCTCACGTCGCTGCTCGGCGCGCAGCCCGTGCAGTGCGCGAGCGTCGACTGAGGGTTTCACCTTCGTGGCAGGCCGCGCTCGTTCGGTAGAATGGGCGCCGTTTCGGCTTGCCGCGCACAGCCGTCCCTTTACCGATACGTTGAAAGAAGAGTCCTCCGCATGCAGATCCTGCTCGCCGCCCTCGTTGCCTACCTGATCGGTTCGGTGTCGTTCGCCGTCGTCGTCAGCACCGCGATGGGCCTGGCCGACCCGCGTTCGTACGGGTCGAAGAATCCCGGCGCGACCAACGTGCTGCGCAGCGGCAACAAGAAAGCCGCGATCCTGACGCTCGTCGGCGACGCGTTCAAGGGCTGGGTTGCCGTCTGGCTCGCACGGCGCTTCGGCCTGCCCGACGTCGCGGTCGCATGGGTCGCGATCGCCGTGTTCCTCGGCCACCTGTATCCGGTGTTCTTCCGCTTCCAGGGCGGCAAGGGCGTTGCGACCGCGGCCGGCGTGCTGCTCGCCGTGCACCCGGTGCTCGGGCTCGCGACCGCGCTGACCTGGCTGATCGTCGCGTTCTTCTTCCGCTATTCGTCGCTCGCGGCGCTGGTGGCAGCGGTATTCGCGCCGGTGTTCGACGTGTTCCTGTTCGGCACGGGCCACAACCCGGTCGCGTGGGCCGTGCTCGCGATGAGCGTGCTGCTCGTGTGGCGTCACCGCGGCAACATTTCGAAGCTGCTCGCGGGGCAGGAGAGCCGGATCGGCGACAAGAAGAAGGCGGCCGCGGACGGCGGCGCGCAGGACGGCGGGAAAGCCTGACGAAGCGGCGGCTGCCGCGTGCCGGGCGCGCCGCGTGTGCGGGGCCCGGCGGGATGACGGGACGGATCGGCCCGCGATCAGTCGCGGAAGTTGTTGAAGTCGAGCGGCGTATCGGTCACGTCCTTGCGCAGCATCGCGATCACGCCCTGCAGGTCGTCGCGCTTCGTGCCCGACACGCGCACCGCGTCGCCCTGGATGCTCGCCTGCACCTTGATCTTGCTGTCCTTCACGAGCCGCACGATCTTCTTCGCGAGATCGCCCGTCACGCCTTTCTTCACGGTGACGATCTGCTTGACCTTGTCGCCGCCGATCTTCTCGACCTTGCCGTAGTCGAGAAAGCGCACGTCGACGTTGCGCTTGGCCAGCTTGCTGATCAGCACGTCCTTGACCTGGCCGAGCTTGAAATCGTCGTCGGCGAACAGCGTCAGCTCGCGTTCCTTCTGCTCGACGCGCGCGTCGGAGCCCTTGAAGTCGAAGCGCGTCGAAATTTCCTTGTTCGACTGCTCGATGGCGTTCTTCACTTCGATCATGTTCGCTTCGGAAACGACGTCGAACGATGGCATGGCATTCTCCCTTGAGATGCGGGCACCCGGCTCGCGCGCGGGCACTCGCTATAATTGCGGACTGTTTGCCATTTTACCGATGCCCCTCCGTTTGCCCAAGACCGGCCGTGCGCCGGCCCGGGCCGACGTGACCGCGAATGCCGATGCCTCCTGACGATTCCGCCCTGTCGCTGCTTCCCGACCATCCGCTCGCCGCGCACAACACGTTCGGCATTGCCGCGAACGCGCGCTTCGCCGCGCGCATCACGCATGCGTCGCAGTTCGAGGCGCTGCATCGCGACCCGCGCGTCGCGAACCTGCCGCAGCTCGTGCTCGGCGGCGGCAGCAATGTCGTGTTCACGCGTGATTTCGACGGCGTCGTGCTGCTCGACGAGATCGCGGGCCGCCGCGTCGTGCGCGAGGACGACGACGCGTGGTACGTCGAGGCCGGCGGCGGCGAGAACTGGCACGCGTTTGTCGCGTGGACGCTCGAGCACGGGATGCCGGGCCTCGAGAACCTCGCGCTGATTCCGGGCACGGTCGGCGCCGCGCCGATCCAGAACATCGGCGCGTACGGCCTCGAGATGAAGGCGTATTTCGACTCGCTGGTCGCGGTCGAGCTCGCGACGGGGCGCAGCGAGCGCTTCGACGCCGCGCGCTGCGCATTCGGCTATCGCGACAGCTTCTTCAAGCGGGAAGGACGCGGCCGGTTCGCGATCGTGTCGGTGACGTTCAGGCTGCCCAGGCAATGGACGCCGCGGCTCGGCTACGCGGACGTCACGCGCGAGCTCGACACGCGCGGCATCGCGCCCGATGCGGCGACGCCGCGCGACGTGTTCGACGCGGTCGTCGCGATCCGCCGCGCGAAGCTGCCCGATCCGCTCGCGCTCGGCAACGCGGGCAGTTTCTTCAAGAATCCGGTGATCGATGCCGCGCAGTTCGATGCGCTGCGTCCGCGCGCGCCCGATGTCGTGTCGTATCCGCAGCCGGACGGGCAGGTGAAGCTCGCGGCCGGCTGGCTGATCGACCGCTGCGGCTGGAAGGGGCGTGCGCTCGGCGCCGCAGCCGTGCACGACCGCCAGGCGCTCGTGCTCGTCAATCGCGGCGGCGCGACGGGCGCCGACGTGCTCGCGCTGGCGCGGGCGATCCAGCACGACGTGTTCGCGAAATTCGGTGTCGAGCTGGAGCCGGAGCCGGTTTGCCTGTGAGCCGGGCCACGACGCCCGCGTAACGGAACCGCGCCGGTTTTTGCCGATTCCACACGGCAAACCGTCCCTTTTTCTCGACGCGCGCCGCCGTGTCCCGCATCGCGCAGCATCGCGCCGCACCGCTCGGCGGCGAGGCGCGCGTCGTTCCGTTCCGCCGCCCGTCCATCCACGCCGTCGCGTCATCGCGGCCGCCACACCCGTCATCCCCTTGACTCTCATTTAACCGTGAGGTTAAATGAAATCATGCGTTCCACATCCGATTCCCTTTCTGCGGTGTTCTCTGCGCTGGCCGACCCCACCCGGCGCGCGATCCTGGTGCGGCTGGCCGAGGGCGCGGCGCCCGTCAGCGAGCTGGCCCGGCCGTTCGACATGTCGGCGCCGGCGATTTCGAAGCACCTTCGCGTGCTGTCGGAGGCGGGGCTGATCGAGAGGGAAGTCAATGCGCGCTGGCGAATCTGCCGGTTGCGCGCGGACGGGATGCGCGATGCGCATGGATGGCTCGAAGCCTATCGGCAATATTGGGAAGAGAGCCTCGATCGATTGACGGCGTTCGTCGAATCGTGCGCGGGCGGCACGGCCGGCGACGACGCCTCACCTCGGCGGGAGAAGTCATGAGTCAGGCAGCGACGTTTCATCTCGAATTGAACCGGTTCATCCGCGCACCGCGCGAACGTGTTTTCGACGCGTTCACGAACGAAACTGCGCTGGCGACCTGGCATTGTCCGCGCGGGATGAGCGTGATCGAAGCGAGCGCCGACGCGCGGGTCGGCGGCAAGTACCGCATCGTGATGGGCGGGCGCGACGGTTCGCGCCACATCGCGGGCGGCGAATACCAGAAGGTCGATCGCGTCGACTTTCTGGCATACACATGGGCGTGGGAGGCCGGGTCGATGCCGGCCGACCTGAAGACGCTGATCGAGGTCACGTTCACCGACAAGGACGGTGGCACGCATCTGCACATGCGTCACAGCGGTTTTCCGGGCGAGGCCGAGCGCGATTCGCACATGGGCGGGTGGCAATCGGTGTTCAACCGGCTCAGCGATCTGCTGGACCCGGAAGGCAGCGCGGGTACCGTCGTCGTGATCGGCGATCCGCGCAGCAGCTATTGCCGGACCGTGCGCATGGCGCTCGCGGAAAAGGGCGTCGCGTACACGTTGCAGCCGCTGCCGCCGCATTCGCCGGAAGTGCTCGCGCACAACCCGTTCGGACGCATCCCGGCATTCTGCGACGGTCCGATCGAGTTCTACGAAACGCGTGCGATCCTCGGCTATATCGACGAAGCGTTCGACGGCCCGAGCCTGCTGGCCCAGTGGGGCGCCACCGCGCATGCGCGCGGCGAGCAATGGATCAGTCTGATCAACTGCCACGCGTACGACGCGATGGTGCGCCGCTACGTGCTGCAATACGTCTTCCCGAAAGGCGAGGGCGGCCAGCCCGATCGCGCGGTGATCGACGCGGCGCTGCCTGAAATCGACAAGCATCTGCAGGTGTTCGACGCGGCGTACGGCGGTCGCGATTACCTGGTCGGCAGCGAGTTGTCGATGGCGGATCTGTTCCTGGCGCCGATCCTGGCTTACGTGGGCATGTTCCCCGAAGGGGCGGAATTGCTGCGGAAATACCCGAACGTCACGCGTGCGCAGGCGGTGATGCGTGAGCGGCCAAGCTTCGCCGCGACACAGCCGACGCCGGGCTGACGGGGGCATCGGCATGAGCGCGCATGCCGCGCGGGTGGCGGGAAAATAAAAAGCGCCGGGCTGTGCCGGCGCTTATCGCTTGCGACGAGGCCGCGCGCGTCAGTGCTTCAGCCGGCCGAGCAGCAGGAACTCCATCAGCGCCTTCTGTACGTGCAGGCGGTTTTCCGCCTCGTCCCACACGACGCTCTGCGGGCCGTCGATCACGCCGGCCGTCACTTCCTCGCCGCGGTGCGCGGGCAGGCAGTGCATGAACAGCGCGTCAGGGTTCGCGTGGCCCATCATTTCCTCGTCGACGCACCAGTCGGCGAACGCCTTCATCCGCGCTTCGTTCTCGGCTTCGAAACCCATGCTCGTCCAGACGTCGGTCGTGACGAGATCGGCGCCCTTGCACGCTTCGTTCGGATCGTCGAACACCTCGTAGAACGGCGCGCTGTCCGGCGCCACGAGCTTCATGTCGAGCGCATAGCCCGGCGGCGTCGACAGGCGCAGCTTGAAGCCGAGGATCTGCGCGGCTTCGATCCACGTGTAGAGCATGTTGTTCGCATCGCCGACCCACGCGACCGTCTTGCCGGCGATCGGGCCGCGGTGTTCGTAGTACGTGAAGATGTCGGCGAGCACCTGGCACGGGTGGTATTCGTTCGTCAGGCCGTTGATCACCGGCACGCGGGAGTTTTCCGCGAAGCGCTTGATGACCTCCTGCTCGAACGTGCGGATCATGATGATGTCGACCATCCGCGAGATGACCTGCGCGGAATCCTCGACGGGCTCGCCGCGGCCGAGCTGCGTGTCGCGCGTGCTCATGAAGACGGCGTGGCCGCCGAGCTGGAAGATCCCGGCCTCGAACGACAGGCGCGTGCGCGTCGAGCTCTTCTCGAAGATCATCGCGAGCGTGCGGTCGTGCAGCGGGTGATAGGTCTCGTAGTTCTTGAACTTGCGCTTCAGGATACCCGTGCGTTCGAGCACGTACTCGTAGTCTTCCAGCGAGAAATCCTTGAACTGCAGGTAGTGACGAATGGTTTTGGCGGTCATGAAGCGAAATACGACGGGTTTCACCCGGCAGCGAGGCCGGACGGCGCCGCCGTCGGGTGTGGATAACTCAAAGCAGCATAAAGGATTTTCTGTGCTTTGACGAGCCGCGGAGCGAAGCGGGGCGCGATCGCCGCGCGCGGCCGGCGGCGCGGGAAGGGGGCCGTCGGGACGACGCGCGATGGCGCGCTGCGGTATAATCCAAAAGTTTTCTCCAGCCCGGCAGGCAAGCCTCCTCGCGCTCTGCCGGACACAAGCCGTGCGCTGCACAAATCCGGTGCAGCACGCCGGCGGCGCGCATCGACATCCTGTTTTCGGGATATCGGAATGCTTGTGCCGCCGCGCATTCCAGCTTTGTGTTCGCGTATCCAGGCGCCATCGCCTGGGCATCGCCGGGCCGTCACTTGGGTAACCACATGGCTGAAACCCCTCCGACCGAATTTTTCATCCAGGGCATCACGAAAGACGGGAAAAAGTTTCGCCCGAGCGACTGGTCGGAACGTCTGGCCGGTGTGATGGCCTGCTTCGGGCCGGGGGCCAGCGGGCCGAATGCGCGTCTCAAGTATTCGCTGTACGTGCGCCCGACGATGCTCGGCGACCTGAAATGCGTGATCCTCGATTCGCGGCTGCGCGACATCGAGCCGATGGCTTTCGATTTCGTGCTGAATTTCGCGAAGGACAACAACCTCGTCGTCACCGAGGCGTGCGAGCTGCCGGACTACGGCGCGAAGAAATGATGCCGACGGGCGAGGGCGCCTGGTGCGCCCGCCCTGGCTGTCGTCAGCCGGCGTGATGTCCGGACGACAGACGACAAAAAAGCCCGCCTAGGCGGGCTTTTTTGCGATCGCAGGAAACAGGAACGCCCGCGCGAGCGGGCGCACCGGATTTACGCTGCTGCCTGCAGACCCTTGACGGCTGCGGCCAGGCGGCTCTTGCTGCGAGCGGCCTTGTTCTTGTGAACGATCTTCTTGTCGGCGATCGTGTCGATCGTCTTCACGGCAGCCTTGAACAGATCGGCAGCCTTTGCGTGGTCGCCGGCTTCAACAGCCTTGCGAACCGACTTGATCGCGGTACGGAATTTCGAGCGCAGCGCCGAGTTGTGCGAGTTTGCCTTCGCGGCCTGGCGGGCGCGCTTGCGTGCTTGTGCGGAGTTAGCCATGACGGTTCCTTATCCTGTCCTGTTTCCAGAGCTTGGAGCCTGACGGCCAAGCGCTGCTTTTCGATCCGTCCCCTGAGAACGATTGCCCAGGGGCGCATAAAAAAACGGTGATTTTAACCGAGGCCGGGACATGGAGACGGCAGTTGCCGTGCATGTACGAGCCCAGAAACCGGCGATTATAGCAACAAAATCAAGCGAGTGGCAAGTTCAACGTGATGCCCGCCGGGTGGGCGGCCGGCGGCGTGCGCGCTTTTCGGCATCGGCCGCTGGCCGGGCCGCGCAACGTCCGTATAATAAGTGCCCCATGAATCTATTCCGAGCCCTGCTGACGGTCAGCGGCTTCACGCTGCTGTCGCGCGTGACCGGACTGGCCCGCGAGACGCTGATCGCCCGTGCGTTCGGCGCCAGTCAATACACCGACGCATTCTACGTCGCCTTCCGTATCCCGAACCTGTTGCGGCGTCTTTCTGCGGAAGGCGCGTTCTCGCAGGCGTTCGTGCCGATCCTCGCCGAGTTCAAGAACCAGCAGGGGCACGATGCGACGAAGGCGCTCGTCGACGCGATGTCGACCGTGCTTGCGTGGGCGCTTGCCGTGCTGTCGGTCCTCGGGATCGCCGGCGCGTCGTGGGTCGTGTTCGCGGTCGCGTCCGGCCTGCACACAGACGGCCAGGCGTTCCCGCTCGCGGTCGCGATGACGCAGATCATGTTCCCGTACATCGTGTTCATCTCGCTGACGACGCTCGCGTCCGGCGTGCTGAACACGTACAAGAGCTTCTCGCTGCCCGCGTTCGCGCCGGTGCTGCTCAACGTCGCGTTCATCGCCGCGGCCGTGTTCGTCGCGCCGCACCTGAAGGTGCCGGTGTTCGCGCTCGCGTGGGCCGTCATCGTGGGTGGCGTGCTGCAGTTCCTCGTGCAACTGCCGGGCCTGAAGAAGATCGACATGGTGCCGCTGATCGGACTCAATCCGCTGCGCGCACTGCGTCACCCCGGCGTGAAGCGCGTGCTCGCGAAGATGGTGCCCGCGACGTTCGCGGTGTCGGTCGCGCAGCTTTCGCTGATCATCAACACCAACATCGCGTCGCGGCTCGGGCAGGGCGCCGTGTCGTGGATCAACTACGCCGACCGCCTGATGGAATTCCCGACGGCGCTGCTCGGCGTCGCGCTCGGCACGATCCTGCTGCCGAGCCTGTCGAAGGCGCATGTCGACGCCGATTCGACCGAATATTCGGCGCTGCTCGACTGGGGGCTGCGCGTCACGTTCCTGCTCGCGGCGCCGAGCGCGCTCGCGCTGTTCTTCTTCGCGACGCCGCTGACCGCGACCCTCTTCAACTACGGCAAGTTCGACGCGCATACCGTCACGATGGTCGCGCGTGCGCTCGCGACCTACGGGATCGGCCTGGTCGGCATCATCCTGATCAAGATCCTCGCGCCGGGCTTCTATGCGAAGCAGGACATCAAGACGCCCGTGAAGATCGCGATCGGCGTGCTGATCGTCACGCAGATCTCGAACTACGTGTTCGTGCCGCTGATCGGCCACGCGGGCCTCACGCTGAGCATCGGCGTCGGCGCGTGCCTGAACTCGCTGCTGCTGTTCCTCGGGCTGCGCAAGCGCGGCATCTACCAGCCGTCGCCGGGTTGGCCGCGCTTCTTCATGCAGCTCGTCGGCGCGACGCTGGTGCTCGCGGGCGTGATGCACTGGTTCTCGATCAGCTTCGACTGGACCGGGATGCGCGCGCAGCCGCTCGATCGCATCGTGCTGATGGCCGCGTGCCTCGTGCTGTTCGCTGCACTATATTTCGGTATGTTGTGGGTGATGGGCTTCAAATACGCTTACTTCAGAAGGCGCGCCAAGTGACGACCGCAATGACCCGCGTCCTCGACTACTTCAGCACGCTCGTGGCGGACGACGACAGCCTGCCCGTCACGGAGGCCGCGTTGTCGCTGGCGCAGGACGCGTATCCCGACCTCGACCTGCAGGGCACGCTGGCCGAACTCGACATGCTGGCGGCGCGGCTGCGCCGGCGGCTTACCGACGATGCGGACCTGAAAGGCCGCGTCGCCGCGCTGAACGATTTCTTCTTCCGCGAGCTCGGCTTCGCGTGCAATCACAACGATTACTACGACCCCGATAACAGCCACCTGAACGCCGTGCTGAAGCGGCGGCGCGGGATCCCGATCTCGCTGTCGGTGCTGTACCTGGAGCTCGCCGAGCAGGTCGGCGTGCCGGCGCGCGGCGTATCGTTCCCCGGCCATTTCCTGCTGCGCGTCACGCTGCCGGACGGCGACCTGATCATCGATCCGACCAATGGCCATTCGCTGTCCGAAGCCGAGATGGTCGAGATGCTCGAGCCGTACGTCGCGCGCGCGGCCGGCGCGGTCGACAGCGCATTGCGCGCGCTGCTGCAGCCCGCGACGAGTCGCGAGATCATCGCGCGGATGCTGCGCAACCTGAAGACGATCTATCTGCAGACGGAACGCTGGCAGCGGCTGCTCGCGGTGCAGCAGCGGCTCGTGATCCTGCTGCCCGAGCACCTCGACGAGGTGCGCGACCGCGGTTTCGCGTATGCGCGGCTCGACTACCTGCGCCCCGCGCTCGAGGATCTCGAGCAGTATCTCGGCGAGCGGCCGGAAGCGGACGACGCGACCGTCGTCGAGTCGCAGGTGACCGAATTGCGGCAGCGGATGCAGCGCGACGGCGAGGACTGAGCCGGCCGCGCGACTGCCGGAACCCGGAATGAAACGCCCGCATCGCGGGCGTTTTTTCATGCGCGCTTACTTCGGCTGCATCCGGATCGCGCCGTCGAGGCGGATCACTTCGCCATTGAGCATCGGATTCTCGACGATCTGGCGTACCAGCATCGCGTATTCGGCCGGTTTGCCGAGCCGCGGCGGGAACGGCACCATCGCGCCGAGCGCGTCCTGCACGTCCTGCGGCATGCCGAGCAGCATCGGCGTCTCGAACAGGCCGGGTGCGATCGTCATCACGCGGATGCCGTGGCGCGACAGGTCGCGCGCGATCGGCAGCGTCATGCCCGCGACGCCGGCCTTCGAGGCCGCGTACGCGGCCTGGCCGATCTGTCCGTCGAACGCGGCGACCGACGCGGTGCTGACGATCACGCCGCGCTCGCCTTCCGCGGTCGGCGCGCTCGCGGCCATCGCGGCGGCCGCGAGCCGGATCATGTTGAACGTGCCGACGAGGTTCACGTTGATCGTCTTCGCGAATACGTCGAGCGGATGCGCGCCGTCCTTGCCGACGGTCTTCGCGGCCGGCGCGATGCCCGCGCAGTTCACGAGGCCGCGCAGCGTGCCCGCGCGCGTCGCCGCGTCGACGGCTGCCTGCGCGTCGGCCTCGCTCGACACGTCGCACCGTACGAAGATGCCGCCCAGCTCGGTCGCGAGCGCGACGCCTGCCGCCTCGTTCAGGTCGGCGAGCACGACCTTGCCGTCTGCCTGCGCGAGCATCCGCGCCGTTCCGGCGCCGAGGCCCGATGCGCCGCCCGTGATCAGAAAGACGTTGCCGCGAATCTCCATGACTGTCTCCTTTGTCGACCGCCCTTGGCGCTTCAGCGCTTAGGGAGGTCCCATGCAAAAGCGGTCGACCGCCCTTGGCGCTTCAGCGCTTGGGGAGGTTCCATGCAAAGCGGTTGTGCTGTCCGATGCGAAGCGATCGGTTCAAAAGCCGTGCGCCGGTTGGCGGGCGCATGCATTCGACCGATTGTACGGGGCGCCATTGCGCGGCGGCGAGACAAGAACGATCGTGCGAATCTCGGTCGGGCGAAAAAAAAAGCCGCCCGGACAGGGCGGCTCGCGGTGCGCGACGCAGTGCTTACTTCAGTGCGTCGAACGCGCGCTCGCGGATTTCCTCGACGCTGCCGAGGCCCGAGATCTTGCGATACTGCGGCGCCTTCAGGCCGTTTTCCTCGCCGCGCTGCGCCCAGTCGCCGTAGTACTTGATCAGCGGCTTGGTCTGCGCTTCGTACACTTCGAGACGCTTCTTGACGGTTTCTTCCTTGTCGTCGTCGCGCTGGATCAGCGGTTCGCCCGTTACGTCGTCGTGGCCCTCGACCTTCGGCGGGTTGAACTTGACGTGGTAGGTGCGGCCCGATGCCGGGTGCGTGCGGCGGCCGCTCATGCGCTCGATGATTTCCGAGAACGGCACGTCGATTTCGAGTACGTAGTCGATCGCGACACCGGCGTCCTTCATCGCATCGGCCTGCGCGATCGTGCGCGGGAAACCGTCGAACAGATAGCCGTTCGCGCAATCGGATTCCTTCAGGCGCTCCTTGACGAGGCCGATGATCAGGTCGTCGGTCACGAGCTTGCCTTCATCCATGAAACGCTTCGCTTCGATGCCGAGCGCCGTGCCGGCCTTCACGGCCGCGCGCAGCATGTCGCCCGTCGAGATTTGCGGGATGCCGAACTTTTCCTTGATGAAGTTTGCCTGGGTGCCCTTTCCCGCGCCGGGCGCGCCCAACAGGATCAAACGCATGGTGATATCTCCAAGTATGTAGATTCGTGTGGCGAGACGCAAAGGCGTCGGCGACAGCGGGCGCGGGGCTTGCCTGGCGCGTGGCGGACCGGTCTGACGCGGCGCGTCGGCTTCGGCGACGCGCGGCTGCCGGCAGGGCCGCGGGCGGGGTCAAGCGAGGACGCGCTGGTCGCGGACGGCTCGCACAATCGCCTGATTATGCCACGGGTTATTTTGAACCCGGCTGAAAAAGGGCCTGCACGCGCGCGAGATCGGCCGGCGTGTCGATGCCGGCTTCGGGCGCGGACTCGGTGATCAGCACTGCGATGCGCTCGCCGTGCCAGAGCGCGCGCAGCTGTTCGAGCTGCTCGGCCTGTTCGATCGGCGCCTGCGCGAGCGACGGATACGTGCGCAGGAAACGCGCGCGATATGCATAGAGGCCGATGTGCCGGTAGACCGGAAATGCAGGGGCCGGCATCGCCGCGACGTCCGGCCAGTGCGGCTGGTACGCATCGCGGCTCCACGGAATCGGCGCGCGCGAGAAGTACAGCGCGACGCTCTGCGCGTCGAGCGCGACCTTCACGACGTTCGGGTTGAACACGTCGGCCGCGTCGTGGATCGGGTGGGCCGCGGTCGCGATCGCGCAGGCCGGATGCGCGGCCAGGTGCGACGCTACGTCGCGCACGAGCACGGGGTCGATCAGCGGCTCGTCGCCCTGCACGTTGACGACGACGGTGTCGTCGCTCCACCCGAACGTCGCCGCGACTTCCGCGAGGCGGTCGGTGCCGGACGGATGATCGGCACGCGTCAGCACCGCTTCGAAGCCGTGATCGCGCGCCGCATCGAGCACGCTCTGCGCGTCGGAGGCGACGAGCACCTGCTGCGCGCCTGCTTCGCGCGCGCGCTCGGCGACGCGCACGACCATCGGCTTGCCGCCGAGATCGGCGAGCGGCTTGTTCGGGAGGCGCGTCGACGCGAGCCGGGCGGGAATGACGGCGATGAAGGGTTGCGGGTGAGTCATCGGGGGAGCGGTGAGAAGGACGGGGCGGGTGGCGTGTCCGGAGCCGGTCGCCCGGCGGCGTTCGGCGACCCGGCCGGGGCCGGGTCGCCTTCGAATCGTTGCGCCGCTCGAGCGGCCTGGCGGCTTAGCGGCCGGCCGGGTCGACCGGCGTGCCTTCGACGGTCTGGCGCGCTTCGTCGACGAGCATCACGGGGATGCCGTCGCGGATCGGGTAGGCGAGCTTGTCCGCGTTGCAGATCAGCTCCTGCGCGGCACGGTCATAGTGGAGCGGGCCTTTGCAGATAGGGCACACAAGGATTTCAAGCAGGCGAGCGTCCACGGAGTTTCTCCACAACGAGGGCAATGAGGCGAGGGTCGAGCGCGGCTTCGACGGGGACGACCCAGAGTCGAGCGTCGCGCCAGGAAGCGCCCAATTTTACTGCATCCTTCTCGGTGATCAGGATCGCATCGACGGCGTCGTCGACGAACGGATTGTCGGCGAACGCGTAGTGGTCGGGCAGCGCGCGCGTCGCCGGCGCGAGGCCGGCCGCGCGCAGCGTCGCAAAAAAGCGTTCCGGCGCGCCGATGCCGGCCGCGGCGAGCACGCGCTCGTGCGCGAACTGCGACAGCGGGCGGCGCAGCGCGGGCTGGTCGAGGTGCCACGCGGCGCCCGGCGCAAGCGCGAGCGCGTAGGTGTCGGGCCACGGCGGCAGCGCGCCGCTGTACGGATCGTTGACGAGCGTGGCGTCGCGGTGCCGCGACAGCGGCTCGCGCAGCGGGCCGGCCGGCAGCAGGAAGCCGTTGCCGCCGAGCCGGTGGTCGAACACGACGAGCTCGACCGTGCGCGCGAGGCGGTAGTGCTGCAGGCCGTCGTCGCTGACGATCACGTCGACGTCCGGATGCGCGGCGCGCAGCGCCTGCGCGGCCGCGACGCGGTCGGGGCACACCCAGACGGGCGCGCCGGTGCGGCGCGCGATCAAGAGCGGTTCGTCGCCGGCCGCGCCCGCGCGCGACGCGGGCGTGACGGCGGTCGGCGCTTTCACGTTCGCGCCGTAGCCGCGCGACACGACGCCGGGCGTGAAGCCGGCCGCGCGCAACGCGTCGACGAGCGCGATCACGGTCGGCGTCTTGCCGGTGCCGCCGACGGTCACGTTGCCGACCACGACGACGGGCACGCCGACGTCGACCGGCTTCTTCCAGCCCTGCGCATAAGCGGTGCGCCGCAGCGCCGCGCACAGGCCGAACACGCATGCGAACGGCGTGAGCGCCCACGCGAGCGCGCCGCGCCTCTGCCATTCGCGTGTCAGGCGCGTTTCGAGCCGGGCGAGCGGGCCGCCGGGCGCGCTCATCGGGCCGGGCGCGGCGCGTCGTGCGCCGCGGCGTGGGACGGATTCGTCAAGGCGGGTTCTCCGTTGGGCGGCGCATGCCGCGGGGTCTGCGGAAGGCGGCACTCTAGCGCGCCGCATGCGGACGCGGCAAGCGCGACCGGCCGACGCAGCCCGCGGGGCCGGATCGCAAAGGGCTGTGGATAACTATGTGAAGAACTCCCCGGTCGATGGCCTCAAACGCCCGCCGGGCGGGCATCGAATCGGATGAGAATCATTCCGAAAGGTTTAAAAAACTATAAAAATCAATGCGTTATAGCGAATCGTCTGGTTTTTTTCGCGGTTTTAAAGCGTTTCACGCGGACGATTGCCAAAGTGTGGACACCTTCTGCGCGTCGCGATGCATGCGGTCGGCGCTGGACGCCGCGCGCGTGTCGGACTATCGTGTCGCCGCCAGCATTCATCCGACCGTCCATGCCTTCCGACTCCCCTTTTGCCGCACCGGGCGCGACCCGCGGCGGCGACGAAGTGATTCCCGTTTCGGCGCTCAATCGCGCGATTTCGACGATGCTCGAGCGCTCGTTTCCGCTGCTGTGGATTTCGGGCGAAGTGTCGAATTTCACGCGCGCCGCGAGCGGCCACTGGTATTTCTCGATCAAGGACCAGCAGGCGCAGATGCGCTGCGTGATGTTCCGCGGCCGTGCGCAATACGCGGAATTCACGCCGCGCGAAGGCGACCGGATCGAGGTGCGCGCGGTCGTCACGATGTACGAGCCGCGCGGCGAAGTGCAGCTCAACGTCGAGGCCGTGCGGCGCACCGGGCAGGGGCGCCTGTACGAAGCGTTCCTGCGGCTGAAGGCGCAGCTCGAGAGCGAGGGCCTCTTCGCGCCCGAGCGCAAGCGGCCGCTGCCGGCCCACCCGCGCGCGATCGGCATCGTCACGTCGCTGCAGGCCGCCGCGTTGCGCGACGTGCTGACCACACTCGCGCGCCGCGCGCCGCACATTCCGGTGATCGTCTATCCGGCGCCCGTGCAGGGTGCCGGTTCCGCCGAAAAGCTCGTCGCGGCCGTCGAGGCCGCGAATGTGCGTCGCGAGGTCGACGTGCTGCTGGTGTGCCGCGGCGGCGGCTCGATCGAGGATCTGTGGTCGTTCAACGACGAAGCGCTGGCGCGCGCGATCGCGGCGAGCGAGCTGCCGGTCGTCAGCGGCGTCGGGCACGAAACCGATTTCACGATCGCGGACTTCGCGGCCGACGTGCGCGCGCCGACGCCGACCGGCGCGGCCGAACTCGCGAGCCCGCAGCGCGCGCTGCTGCTGCGCGAGGTCGGCGAGCGCCAGCGTGCGCTCGCGCGCGGCATGGAGCGCCGGCTCGAACAGCGCGCGCAGCAGCTCGACTGGCTTGCGCGCCGGCTCGTGAGCCCCGCCGAGCGGCTGCAGCGGCAGCGCACGCACGTCGAGCAGCTCGCGGTGCGGCTCGCGTCGGCGGCGTCGCGGCCGGTACGCGATGCACGCGCGCGTTTCGCGCTCGCGCAGTTGCGCTGGCAGCGCGCGCGGCCCGATCCGTCACAAGCACGCCAGGTGCTCGCGGGGCTGTCGCAACGTCTTGCGGTTGCATTGCAGCGCCGTCACGAACGCGACACGGCACGTGTGTCAGCCTGTGCGGCACGGCTCGAGGTGCTGAGCCCGCAGCGCACGCTCGAGCGCGGCTATGCGGCGCTCATCGATGCGCAGACGGGCCGCGCGGTGCGCGCGCCGAACGCGCTGAAGCCGCAGCGTCGCCTGACCGTGCATCTTGCCGACGGCTCGGCCGACGTAACGCTTGCCGACGTGCAGCCGCGCCTCACCGATACGATCTGACGTTAACCGGCGCAAGCGAAGCGACGGGTCGAAACGAGTATCCTGCGGACGGGAACGGATGCTGCGCGTCGCCGGCTCGTCCTGCCGGACGTTGCGCAAACATCGCTTTTCCGCATACCGCGGATAAATGGCCCGTGAGTTTGCGGGGTTATTCGTCCTCGCCTACAATCGGACGCTCGGCAGCATTCAACACAAGCCCCCCTACATACTCAACGAAGGAATCGCCATGGCTCATACGCTCCCGCCGCTCCCGTACGCTGAAGACGCACTCGCGCCGACCATCTCGCTCGAGACGATCCAGTACCACTACGGCAAGCACCATCAGGCTTATGTGACGAACCTGAACAATCTGATCCCGGGCACGGAATTCGAAACCCTGTCGCTGGAAGAGATCGTGAAGAAGTCGTCGGGCGGCATCTTCAACAACGCCGCGCAAATCTGGAACCACACGTTCTTCTGGAACAGCCTGTCGCCGAACGGTGGCGGCGCACCGACGGGCGCGCTGGGCGATGCGATCAACGCGAAGTGGGGTTCGTACGACGCATTCAAGGAAGCGTTCACGAAGGCTGCAGTCGGCACGTTCGGTTCGGGCTGGGCATGGCTGGTGAAGAAGGCTGACGGTTCGCTCGACATCGTGTCGACGAGCAACGCAGCGACGCCGCTGACGACCGCCGACAAGGCACTGCTGACGATCGACGTGTGGGAACACGCGTACTACATCGACTACCGCAACGCACGTCCGAAGTTCGTCGAAGCGTTCTGGAACATCGTGAACTGGGACTTCGCAGCGAAGAACTTCGCGTAAGGTCCGGCGCCTGCGCGCCGCTATGGCGCGCGGTACCCAGAAAAAGCCCTCGAAACGAGGGCTTTTTTGCTTTTGTCCGGCAGGATCGTGCCGTTCTTGCCGGATCAGGCGACCAGGCCGAGCACCCAGCCGAGCGCAGCGCTCGCGATCACGACGGCCCACGGCGGCACGCGCCAGAACACGAGCGCGACGAATGCGACGAGCGCGGCGGCCAGGTCGTGCGGCGCCACGATCGTGTCGGTCCAGACCGGGTGATAGAGCGCGGCGAGCAGCAGCCCGACGACGGCCGCGTTCACGCCCGCGAGCGCGGCCTGCATGCGCGTGCTGCGGCGCAGGTTCTCCCAGAATGGCGCGGTGCCGCCGACGAGCAGGAACGACGGCGCGAAGATCGAGACGAGCGCGATTGCGCCGCCGAGCCAGCCGTTCGGCGCATCGCGCAGCGAAGCGCCGAGGAATGCCGCGAACGTGAACAGCGGCCCCGGCACGGCCTGTGCGAGCCCGTACCCGGCGAGGAACGCCGAATCGCCGACCCAGCCGGGCGCGACCACGGCCGCCTGCAGCAGCGGCAGCACCACGTGCCCGCCGCCGAACACGAGCGCGCCCGTGCGGAAGAACGCATCGACGACGGCGAGCGTATCGGAGCGGAGCGCGCGGGCCGCGAACGGCAGCGCGACGAGCAGCGCCGCGAACAGCGCAAGCCACAGCACGCCCACGCGGCGCGATACGTGCAGCGGCAACGGCTCGTGGGCGTCGCGCGCCGGTTGCGGCAGTAGCACGAGGCCGGCTGCACCGGCCGCGACGATTACTGCAACCTGCGTCCACGCGGCCGGCGCGAGCAGCACGACGCACGCGGCCACGGCCATCAGCGTGACGCGGCGCGCATCCGGGCACAGCGTACGTGCCATGCCCCAGACGGCTTGTGCAATCACCGCAACCGACACGATGCGCAGCCCGTGCAGCGCGCCGGCTCCGATCGGCGTGCCCGTCGCGTGAACGCCGAGCGCGAACGACATCATCAGCAGCGCCGACGGCAGCGTGAAGCCGAGCCACGCGGCGAACATTCCCGCATAGCCGGCGCGCGCAAGGCCGATCGCCATCCCGACCTGGCTGCTCGCCGGCCCCGGCAGGAACTGGCACAGTCCGACGAGATCCGCATACGTGCGTTCGGTGAGCCAGCCGCGCCGCGTGACGAATTCGGCGCGAAAGTAGCCGAGATGTGCGACCGGGCCACCGAACGACGTGAGGCCGAGCCGCAGGAACGCGACGAACACCGGCCACGGATGACGGGAAGGGGCGGGGACGGTCGACGTGTTCAAGACGGGGCGCGGGGCGGATGGACGAGCCGCCACGATAGCGCAACGCGGCGACGGCGGGGTGTCGCGTGGCGGCCGTTGCGCGGCGTTCAGTGCGTACCGTCGCCCAGCCCGCTCGCGCGGCGCAGCGCGTCGATGTCGACGAGTTCGATCTCGCCGACATGCAGCCGCACGACGCCGTCGGCCTGCAGCGCCTTCAGCAACTGGTTGGTGGTCTGCCGCGTCAGCGACAGCATCGACGCGAGCGTTTCCTGCGACAGCCGCACGCGCGTGCGCCCGGCGCTGATACCGCCATAGCCTTCGGCGATCATCAGCAGGCGCGCGGCGAGTCGCTGCGCGGCCGGCATCACGCTCATCGCTTCGACGGTCAGGAAGCTCAGGCGCAGCTTTTGCGCCATCAGCAGCGCGAACTGCCGCCAGTATTGCGGCGTCGCGTCGAGCATGACGAGCAGCGCGGCCTGCGGGACGTGCAGCAGCAGCGCGTCGTCGAGCGCGATCGCGTCGTGCGTGCGCGGCTGGCCGTCGAACAGCGCGATTTCGCCGAACCATGTGACGGGCTCGGCGACCGTCAGCAGCGCTTCCTTGCCCTGCGGGTCGACCGCACCTATCGTGAGTGAACCGGCCAGTACCGCGTACAGCCCGCACGGCGGGTCGCCGCGCCGGAACAGCGCGTGGCCGGCCGGCAGGCGCCGCAGCACCGCACGGGCGAGCAGGTCCGCGCGCAACGCGAGCGGCAGCGCGGCGAACCACGGGTTCGCTTCGATCTGCGGCAGGTAGGGGGCGAGCGACGAGGGCATGGGCACGCGATGTCGGGTAGCTGACAGAGGTTCTCGGGCGTGACGCGCATCATAGCGCTCGGCGACCGACCAGGAGACGCGATGAAGACGCTCGAAGACCATCTTTCCCAGTATGCGGCCTACCATCGCGACGCGCGCAACATCGCGACGCATCTGGTCGGCATCCCGATGATCGTGTTCGCGGTCGAGGTGCTGCTGTCGCGGCCGGCGATCGGGATGCTGGCCGGCATCGCGCTGTCGCCGGCGCTGCTGCTTGCGATCGCGTTCGCGGTGTTCTACCTGCGTCTCGACCTGCGGTTCGGGATCGTGATGACCGCGCTGTTCGCGCTCGGCCTGTGGGCCGCGCGGGCGCTCGCGTTGCTGCCGACCGCGCAATGGCTCGCGATCGGCATCGGCGCGTTCGTCGTCGGCTGGATCGTGCAGTTCGTCGGGCACTGGTTCGAAGGGCGCAAACCCGCGTTCGTCGACGATCTGGTCGGCCTGATGGTCGGACCGCTGTTCGTCGTCGCCGAAGTCGCGTTCTTCGCGGGGTTGCGCGGCGACGTGCGCCGCGAAGTCGAGCGGCGGGCCGGGCCCGTGCGTGGCGGCGCGCACTCGCATGTCTGATGCGCCGGTCTGCGTGTTCGGCGCGGGCGCCGTCGGCTGCTATCTCGGCGGCCGGCTCGCGGCAGCCGGCGCGAACGTGACGCTGGTCGGCCGCGCGCGGATCGGCGACGCGATTCGTCTGCGCGGGCTCACGCTGACCGGCCAGCGCGGCTATCGTGCGACGCTCGCGCCGGCCGATGTCGCGTTCGCGACCGATCCGGCTGCGGCGGCCGCCGCGCGGCTCGTGCTCGTCGCGGTGAAGTCGGCCGCGACGCGTGACGCGGCCGCGCAGCTTGCCGGCGTGCTGCGGCCCGGCACGATCGTGATCAGCTTCCAGAACGGCCTGCACAATGCCGACGTGCTGCGCGACGCACTGCCGCAAGCGATCGTGCTGGCCGGGATGGTGCCGTTCAACGTGATCGAGCGCGGGCCCGGCGCGTTTCACCAGGGCTCGGCCGGCGCGCTCGCGGCCGATGCGTCGCCCGCGCTGCAGCCGTTCACCGGCGCATTCGCGCGCGCCGGGCTGCCGCTCGCGCTGCATCGCGACATGCCGGCCGTGCAGTGGGCGAAGTTGCTGCTCAACCTGAACAATGCGGTCAATGCGCTCGCGAACCTGCCGCTGCGCGACGAACTCGCGCAACGTGCGTACCGCCGCTGCGTCGCACTGGCCCAGCGCGAAGCGCTGCACTGGCTCGCGCGGGCCGCGATCCGCCCGGCGCGGCTGACGCCGTTGCCGGCCGCGTGGATTCCGGCCGTGCTCGATCTTCCCGACGCGGCTTTCCGCGTGCTCGGCGGCCGGATGCTTGCGATCGATCCGCTCGCGCGTTCGTCGATGTCCGACGATCTCGCGGCGAGCCGTGCGACGGAAGTCGAGTGGATCAACGGCGAGATCGTGCGACTGGCCACGGGTTTTGGCGCGCAGGCGCCCGTCAACGCGCGACTGTGCGCGCTCGTCCATGACGCGGAAGGCGCCGCGGCCCGTCCGGCGTGGCGCGGCGACGCGCTGTGGGCCGAGCTGACCGCACCGGCGCCGCGCGCGGGCGCCGTGCGAGCCGCGTAGGGGCGGGATTTACCCGCCGTCGCGCGGGCCGTGCGTGCGACGTCACGTCAGCCGCGCAACGGCTAAGATGGGGGACGTCTTACGACGCCTATGCGGAGCAATCGCCATGGTGGATCGCCCGACTCTCGACGCCTACGATGCCCATGCCGCGCAATATGCGCAGGACTGGCTCGACCAGGCCGCGCCCGACGACATGTACGCGCTGCTCGAACAGCATTTCTCGCCGGGGCCGACCGCCGACGTCGGCTGCGGAGCGGGGCGCGACACGGCCTGGCTCGCTTCGCGCGGCTTCGACGTGCGCGGCTACGACGCGAGCGCCGCGCTGCTCGACGAGGCGCGGCGGCGCCATCCCGACCTGAGCTTCGAACTGGCCGCGCTGCCGGCGCTGGCCGGCGTGCCGTCCGGCGCGTTTCGCAACGTTCTGTGCGAGACGGTCGTCATGCACCTCGAACAGGCGGACGCGGCGGCCGCCGCCGCGCGGCTGGCCGATCTCCTGATGCCGGGCGGCACGTTGTACCTGAGCTGGCGGGTGGCCGGAATCGGCGCGCTGCGCGACGAGCGCGGCCGCCTCTATACGCCGCTCGACTCGGCACGGATGCATGCGGCGCTCGGTGCCGGCACGCACGTGATCGACGAGCATGAAGTCGTCAGCGCGTCGTCCGGCAAGCGCGTGCACCGGCTGATCGTGCGCAAGGCGGCCGCTGCCGCGTGAAAGCAGCGCGCCGTCGCGTTCATTCGCGGTTGAGCGCCGCTTCCCAGTTGATGTCGACGCAGAGCACCTGCATGCCGGCCGCGACGGGTGCGGCGATCGACGCGGTCACGCACAGGTGTGCCTCGTTGATCGACAGGTACGGCGGCGTCAGATGCACGCGGCCCGGCGCGCGCATTGCGTCGATGAAGTACGGGCGGCGCTCCCAGCTCGCGCCTTCGGAATGCAGCAGCGGCCGGAAGCGCTTGGCGCGCTGCGACACGCTGCCGCGTGCGAGCACGTTGTCGCCGATCTGGCGCCCCGATGCGTCGAGCAGGAAGCAGCGCGCGGTCTCGGGCAGCCCGAGCACCGCGGCGGCCGCGTCGATGAGCGATTCGCCCGCGCCAAGCTTCCGGCTTGCCTTCTCCAGCGCGGCGACATACGGCGCGAGCCGTTCCGCCTGCTTGCGCTCGCGTTGCGCGACGCGCCGCCGCAACGCGGCCGACAGCGTGTCCATGCAGCCGGCGGCGGCCTGCGGCTGCACCGGGTCGACGCTCGGCCCCGCGAAATACTGGCCCTGCACGAAATCGACGTTGCACTCGAGCGCGATCATTGCGTCGCGCTCGGTCGCGAGGCCGCCCATCAGCACGAGCTGGCCGGATTCGTGCAGCAGCGACACGAGCCCCGGCAGCACGCGTTCGAGATGCGAGTGTTCGCTCGCCTGCGCGAGGATGCCGCGGTCGAGCGTGACGATGTCGGGATGCAGGTGCCACACGCGGTCGATGTTCGAATGCTTCGCGCCGAACCCGCCGAGCGCGATCAGGAAGCCGGCCTTGCGCAGCCCGTCGACGATCGCCGCGTAGCGCGGCGTCTCGCCGCCCGCCTGCTCGGGCACCTCGAGCACCACGCGGTGCGGTGGCAGCCCGAGCGCCTTCAGGTTCGCGAGCAGCGCGTCGCCGTAGATGGTGTCCATCAGCGCGGCCGGATGCAGGCTCAGGAAGAGCCATTCGTCGTGACTGTCGAACGCGTGGAAGTTGCCGAGATGCAGCGATTCGGCGAGCCGGCCGAGTTCGAGCAGGTCGCCGCGCCGTGCCGCCTGCGTGAACACCTCGTGCGACGCCACCTGGTGGCTTTCCTCGTCGTGCGCACGCAGCGAGGCGTGATAGCCGATCGCGCGGCGGTGCGACACCGAGAAAACGGGCTGGAACACGCTGAACACGGTGTAGCCGCCGTACAGCACGGTGCGCCGGTTCCCGTCGTCGCCGGCGACGGGGCGGGGCGGCTGAAAGCCGGGGGGATCGATTTCGATCATGCTCATGATGTCGGCCGAAGGAAGACTGCCAGTTTACCTAGAGAATAGGCGAGCAAGAAGCATGCACGGCGTCGCGTCACATGCGGCGGCCCGTCGCGGCGGGAGGACGGGGCATCGCAGCGCGCAGCGCAGGGGCGGGGTGCACCGTGATGGTGCGCGCGGTGGCGGTACGGCGCCCGAAACGGCGCGCGCCGCGCGTCATGCGCGCTCGGACGGGTCCGTCTTGCGCGCGCCGCCGCGGATCTCGGGCGCGAGCTGCGCGAAGATCCATGCGGATGCGGCCGTGATGATCCCGACGCAGATGAACGTCGCATGGAACGCGGGCAGCGTGTTGCTCGGCGTCACGGTGCGCAGCATGCCCGTGAACGTCGCGAGCAGCGCGCCGGCGACCGTGACGCCGAGGCTCATCGACAGCATCTGCACGAGCGAGAACAGGCTGTTGCCGCTGCTTGCGCCACCCGTGCCGAGGTCCTTCAGCGTCAGCGTGTTCATCGCGGTGAACTGCATCGAGTTGAAGCCGCCGAACAGCGCGAGGTGCACGACCTTCACCCACACGGGCACCGTGTCGCGCATCAGCGCGAAGCTCGCCATCATCACGCCGACCATGATCGTGTTCGCGAGCAGCACCTTGCGGTAGCCGTGCTGCGTGATCAGGCGCGTGATGATCCGCTTCGAGAACATCCCGGCCGCCGCCACCGGCAGCATCATCAGCCCGGCCTCGAACGCCGAATAGCCGAGGCTCACCTGCAGCAGCAGCGGGATCAGGTACGGCATCGCGCCGCTGCCGATCCGCGCGAACAGATTGCCGAGCAGCCCGACGCTGAACGTGTGGATCCTGAACAGTTCGAGCGAGAAGATCGGTTGCGGCGCGCGCACCGCATACAGCCCGTACGCGACGAAGCACGCGAGGCTCAGGATCAGCAGCACGAGCACGGCTGCGTGCTGCATGCCGAGATCGGCGAGCCCGTCGAGCGACAGCGAGATCGCGACCATGCCGATCGTCAGCAGCAGATAGCCCTTCAGGTCGAAGCGGCCGACGGCCGGGTTGCGCGAATCGGGCATCGAATAGAAGGTCGCGATGCAGCCGGCGACGCCGACCGGCACGTTGATCAGGAAGATCCAGTGCCACGACGCGATCTTCACGAGCCAGCCGCCGAGCGTCGGCCCGATCAACGGGCCGATCAGGCCGGGAATCGCGACGAACGACAGCGCGGACAGGTAGCGTTCGGCCGGAAAGGTGCGCAGCACCGCGAGCCGCCCGACCGGCAGCAGCATCGCGCCGCCGACTCCCTGCACGACGCGGAACGCGACGAGCTGCGTCAGCGTATGCGCGTTCGCGCACAGCAGCGAGCCGAGCGAGAAGACCAGGATCGCGCTGAAGAACACGCGCCGGGTGCCGAACGTATCGGCGAGCCAGCCCGACACGGGGATCATCACCGCCATCGTCAGCGAGTACGCGATCACGACCGATTGCATCCGCAGCGGCGATTCGCCGAGGCTCGCGGCCATCGACGGCAGCGCCGTATTGACGATCGTCGAATCGAGCGTCTGCATGAAGAAGCCCGTCGCAACGAGCCAGAGCATCACGGTGAGGTTCTTTTCGCCGGGAGCGGCGGCGGGCGGGCGTTGGAACATGAAGGCGGGGCGGTGGCGCGGGACAGCCGACATTGTAGGGAAAGCCGCCGCGCCGTGCAGTTTCGGTACGGGCGCAGCGCAGCGCGAAGTCCGGCCGCGGATCCCCGTCCCCGTCGGTTGCCCAGTACAGTTCAGCCAAAAGTGTCTGCAGGCGTATCTGTTCGTGTGCTGCCACTGTCCGAAATACTGGTGCCATCGAACCCGTGCGACCAGGAGGCTGCCATGCGCGAACTGCGATTCTATGTGATGGACGGTGACGAGCCGGCCGGACGGTGGCGGATCGTCGATCGCACCGTACTCGAGGTCGCCGAAGGCGACGCGTGGGTGACCGTCGAGGGCCGGCCCGACGACCATTGGCTCGGTGCCGGCGATTCGCTGACGTTGATGCCCGGCATGCGCGTGTGGGTCAGCGCGGGGCTGCACGGCGCGACGTTCGCGTTCGGTCCGCTCGCGGCGCCGGCCGCACGCGCCGCGCAGGCGTGGTGGCGGCCGCTCGTCGCGTGGCGCAACGGCCGGCGTCACGCGGCCGCGTCGCTGCCGACGTAGCGTGCCCGGGGCCGGATCAGCTTGCCGTCCGCGTATTGTTCGAGCGCATGCGCGATCCAGCCGGCCGTGCGGCCGGCTGCGAACAGCGTGAACGCCGCGCCGTCCGGCAGCGCGAGCGTGCGCTCGAGCACCGCGAGCGCGAAATCGATCGCCGGACGCAGGCCCGTCGCCGCTTCGACACGCGCGGCGAGCGTGCGTGCCATGCGTAGCGCCGGGCGGTCGGGCACCGCCGCGTGCAGCGCATCGAGCAGCGCCAGCGCGCGCGGATCGCCGTCCGGATAGAGCGGGTGCGCGAAGCCGGACAGTTCCGTGCGGCCGCCGTCCGCGCGTTCGTCGTGCGCCAGCCGCAGCGCGAGGTAGCGATCGAGGTCGGCGGCGCGGGCCGCTTCGTCGAGCAACGTGCCCGCGCGGAACGTCTCGCCGCCGTGGCGCGGCCCCGACAGCGCCGCGAGCCCGCCCGCGATCGCACCGAACAGGTGGGTGCCGGTCGACGCGATGCAGCGCACCGCAAAGGTCGACGGATTCAGTTCGTGATCGGCGCACAGCACGAGCGCGCGGCGCAGCAGGTCGGCTTCGTCGCGCCGTCGCACGCGCCACGCGGCAGCGAGCTGCCGGTGCACGGGCGCGTCGCCCGCCGCGATGCCGGCGAGCGCCGCCGTCGCGACACGCAGCAGCAGCGTGGCCGAATCGAGTTGCGCGTCGCGCCCCTGCGCCCACAGGCGCGGCAGCGCCGCGGCCGCGGCCGGCAGCAGCACCAGCGTGCGTTCGAGCGGCGCGAGATGCGCCCAACGACGCGCCCAGTCGTCCCACTGCGCGGCGTCGAAACCGGTCGACGCGAGCGACGCGGCGGCAAGCCGTGCGGGCGGACAGTCCCAGAGCCTCGCGGCCGTTTGTTCCAGTGTCGCCTCGTCGGCAAGCGCGATCGCATCGGCGCCGCGGTAGCGCAGGCGGCCGTCGGCGATCTGGGTGATCCGCGATTCGAGCACCGGCACGCCCCAGTCGAGCGACCGCTCGGCGACGCCGCCCGCGCGTTTCGCGTCGGCGCGGCGGCGCGCGAGCAGGCGCACCTCGTCCGCGTCGTAGCGGCGGCGCTTGGTCGCGCCGTCGGGCAGCGAGCGCAGCAGGCCGCGGCTCACATACGCATAGAGGGTGCTCACGCTGACGCCGAGGGTGCCGGCGGCTTCCTGCGCGCTGAGGGATGTCATGCCGGTCGCTCCTGTCGGGGCGCATGAAGCGCGGCCCCGCTACAACTATTCGTTATGTATTGATTCGCGCAATCAAGATTGATCGCGCCTGTCGCGAATTCTAGACTCGATTCCATCTCCCCTCCGACGCTGAGGCGCTCACTTCACCATGACACCCGAACTCGCATTGACGCATCTGTGGCAACTCGCACACGGCGACCGCGGCGCGCTGGCCCGCGCGACCGTGACGGGGCAGGACCCGACGCTGCCGTCGACGCTCCATGTCGGCACGCTTGCCGCGGCAACGATCGCGGCCGCCGGGCTCGCGGCGGCCGAATGCCACCGGCTTCGCACGGGCGTCGCGCAATCCGTCGACGTGTCGGTGCGCGACGCGCTCGTCGCGTTCCGCAGCGAACGCTACCTGCGCGTGGACGATGGCCCGCCGCCGGAGTTGCGTCATCCGGTGACGGGCTTCTTCGAGACGCGCGACGGGCGCTGGATCCAGTTGCACGCGAACTTCCCGCATCACCTGCACGGGATCCTCGACGTGCTCGGCTGCTGCGCGCAGCCGGCCGACGTCGCCGCGGCGATCCGCACGTGGGACGGTGTGGCACTCGATACCGCGCTGGCCGAGGCCGGCCTGTGCGCGGCATTGATCAGAACACCTGATGAATGGGCGGCGCACGAGCAGGCGCGCGCGATCGCGTCGCTGCCGCTGTTCGAGATCGAGCGGATCGGCGACGCGCCGGTCGAGCCGATCGGCTGCGGCGAGGCCGGCCAGCCGCTCGCGGGCGTGCGCGTGCTCGATCTCACGCGCATCATCGCGGGGCCGGTCGCGGGCCGCACGCTGGCGTCGCACGGTGCGCAGACGCTGCTCGTCAACGGCCCGCACCTGCCGAACATCGAGCCGCTCGTGATCGACAACGGGCGCGGCAAGCGTTCGACGTGGATCGACCTGCGCGACGCGGCAGGCATCGATACGCTGCACGCACTCGCGCGCGACGCGGATGTGTTCCTGCAGTCGTACCGGCCCGGCGCGCTCGCGGCGCGCGGTTTCGCGCCGCAGGCGCTGGCGGAGCTGCGGCCCGGCATCGTCTGCGTTTCGGTGTCCGCATACGGGCATGCGGGACCGTGGGCGAAGCGGCGCGGTTTCGACAGCCTCGTGCAGTCGGCGAGCGGGATCGCATGGCAGGAGCAGCAGGCCGCGCACGCGGACGAGCCGCGCCATCTGCCGTGCCAGGCGCTCGATCATGCGACGGGTTATCTCGCGGCGTTCGGCGCGATGATCGCGCTCGCGCGGCGGGCGCGCGAAGGGGGGAGCTGGCACGTGCGGCTGTCGCTCGCGCAGACGGGGCGCTGGCTGCAGTCGTTCGGCGCCGTGCCGGACGGCTTGCAGGCACCCGATCTCGCGGCTGCCGACGTGCGCGACCGGATCGACCGTATCGCGTCGCCGTTCGGCACGATCGACGCCGTGCGGCCGGCCGAGCGGTTGTCGGCGACACCGCCGTCGTTCGCGCGGCCGCCCGTGCCGCTCGGCACCGACGATGCGCGCTGGTCGTGAGTGCCGGCGGCGCGGCTCGCGTTACTTGCGCAGCTCGACGACGAAGTCGTAGTAGTCGTTGCGGCAGTAGGTATCGGTCAGCTCGATCGCGCGCTGGTCTGACGTATAGCCGATCCGCGTGATCAGCAGCAGCGCGTCATGCGGCGCGATGCCCATTTGTTCGGCGATCTCGTCGGTCGCGTTGACCGCGCGGAAATGTTGCAGCGCGCGCACGATCGGCGTGCCGCGCGCTTCGAGATAGCTGTACAGCGAACCGCCGATCGCCTGCGGATCGGGAATCAGCGTCGCGGGGAAGGTCGAGTTCTCGACGGCCATCACGATGCCGTCTGCGAGGCGCAGGCGCTTCAGGCGCGTGACCGACGCGGCCGGCGACAGCCCGAGCTGGATCACCTCGTCGCGGTTCGCGGGCTGGATCTCGCGTGCAAGCCATTGAGAACTCGGCTTGAAGCCGCGGCGCTCGAGCATTTCGCTGAAGCTCGACAGCCGCGACAGCGGATCCTCGTAGCGCGGCTGGATGAAGTTGCCCGCGCCTTGCGTGCGGCGGATCAAGCCCTGCTCGACGAGCAGCGCGATCGCCTTGCGTGCGGTGATGCGCGACACGCCGAGCGCATCGGACAGCACGCGCTCGGACGGCAGTGCCTCGCCGGCCGTCCAGCGGTTGTCGTGGATCGCGTCGCCGAGCTTGCGGGCGAGTTGCAGGTAGAGCGGCGTGTCGTTGTCTGGGTCGGGGCGCAGGTCCTGCCAGCGGTCGTCCGTGGGTGACTTCATGGAGTGGGTATCGATCAGGTTGCGGCCATTCTAAGTCATCATGCGGCGCCGTTATAGCCGGTTTTTGCCGTGCAATAGGCCGCCGGCGCGCCGATTGACTACACTGACGTGTCGTATTCGATGCTTCGGCCGCCGCGTGCGGCCCACCATCCGCAGCGAGGAGCGCATGACAGACACGATCGCCACGGTCGTCCTGCCGGACGGCGAGACGATTCCGAAGCTCGGCCAGGGCACTTGGGAAATGGGCGAGCGGCCGGCCCGCCGCGCGGACGAGATCGCCGCGTTGCGCGAAGGTGTCGAACTCGGGATGACGCTGGTCGACACCGCCGAGATGTACGGCGAAGGCGCGACCGAGGCGCTCGTCGGCGAGGCGCTCGCCGGGCTGCGCGACGACGTGTTCCTCGTCAGCAAGGTCTATCCGCACCATGCGGGCCGGCGCGGCGTCGTCGCCGCGTGCGATGCGAGCCTCAAGCGCCTGCGTACCGATCGCCTCGACCTGTACCTGCTGCACTGGCGCGGCTCGGTGCCGCTCGAGGAGACGGTCGAGGGCTTCGAGGCGCTGCGGCGAGCGGGCAAGATCCGTCACTGGGGTGTGAGCAACTTCGATACGGCCGACATGGCCGAGCTCGTCGACGACGCAGGCGGCGGCGCGTGCGCGACCAACCAGATCCTCTACAACATCGCGCGGCGCGGCCCGGAATTCGACCTGCTGCCGTGGTTGGCCGAACAGCGGATGCCGGCGATGGCGTACAGCCCGGTCGATCACGGGCGGCTGCCGAAGCGCTCGCCGCTCGACGAGATCGCGCGGCAGCGCGGTGTGTCGGTGATGCACGTCGCGCTGGCATGGGTACTCGCGCAGCCGGGTGTATTCGCGATCCCGAAGGCGTCGCGGATCGAACATGTGCGCGACAACCGTGCCGCGCTCGATTTCGTGTTGAGCGATGACGAGCGCGCGCAGCTTGACGCGTACTTCCGTCCGCCGCGCAGCAAGCGCGCGCTCGAGATGCTCTGACGGCACCCGGCCGGGCAACGCTTCCGGTCAGTGGTTGCCTCCGGACGATCCGCCGTTGCCGTGACCGCCGCCGTTGCCGTTGCCAGTGCCGTTGCCATTGCCGTTGCCATTGCCGACCCCGTTGGCACCGCCATTGCCCGCGCCACCACTGCCGTTGCCATTGCCATTGCCGTTGCCGTTGCCGCCGCCATTGCCGTGGCCACCGTTGCCGCCGGCACCACTGCCGTTACCGCCACCGTTACCCGCGCCGCCATTGCCGTTGCCGCCGCCATTGCCGTGGCCACCGTTGCCGCCGGCACCACTGCCGCTACCACCACCGTTGCCCGCGCCGCCAGTGCCGTTGCCACCACCATTGCCGTGGCCACCGTTGCCGCCGGCACCACTGCCGTTACCGCCACCGTTACCTGCGCCGCCAGTGCCGTTGCCGCCGCCATTGCCGTGGCCACCGTTGCCGCCAGCACCACTGCCGTTACCACCGCCGTTACCTGCGCCGCCATTGCCGTGGCCACCGTTGCCGCCGGCACCACTGCCGTTACCACCGCCGTTACCCGCGCCGCCAGCGCCGTTGCCACCGCCACTGCCGTGGCCACCGTTGCCGCCGGCACCACTGCCGCTACCGCCACCGTTACCCGCGCCGCCAGCGCCGTTGCCACCGCCACTGCCGTGGCCACCGTTGCCGCCAGCACCACTGCCGCTACCGCCACCGTTACCCGCGCCGCCAGCGCCGTTGCCACCGCCACTGCCGTGGCCACCGTTGCCGCCAGCACCACTGCCGCTACCGCCACCGCTACCCGCGCCGCCAGTGCCGTTGCCACCGCCATTGCCGTGACCACCGTTGCCGTGGCCACCGCCGTCACCGTCGCCATGACTGCCGCCACCGTTGCCGTGGCCACCGCCGTCACCGTCGCCATGACTGCCGCCACCGTTGCCGTGGCCATTGCCATCACCGGCGCCGTTGCCGCCGCCATTGCCGTGGCCGCCACCGTCACCATCGCCATGGCCACCACCACCGTTGCCGTGACCACCGTCGTCACCACCGCCGTGACCGCCGCCGTCACCGCCGCCGTCACCGCCGCCGTCACCGCCGCCATGGCCACCATGTCCGCCATGGCCTCCGCTACCTGAGGTACCGCCACCCGAAGTGCCGCCACCCGAAGTGCCGCCACCCGAGGTACCGCCACCCGAGGTACCGCCACCCGAAGTGCCGCCACCCGAGGTACCGCCACCCGAAGTGCCGCCACCCGAGGTACCGCCACCCGAGGTACCGCCACCCGAGGTGCCGCCACCCGAAGTGCCGCCACCCGAGGTGCCGCCACCTGAAGTACCGCCACCTGAAGTACCGCCACCTGAAGTACCGCCACCCGAGGTGCCGCCACCCGAGGTGCCGCCACCCGAAGTACCGCCACCCGAAGTGCCACCACCCGAAGTGCCACCACCCGAAGTGCCACCACCCGAAGTGCCGCCACCCGAGGTACCGCCACCCGAAGTGCCGCCACCCGAAGTGCCGCCACCCGAAGTGCCGCCACCCGAAGTACCGCCACCCGAGGTGCTTCCACCCGAACCACCGTCGCCGGACGCATTTCCTCCGCGACCCGTACCGCTCGTACCGCCGGACGTTGCGCCTGTCGCTCCGCCGACACCAGCAGGTCCGACAGCGCCGTTCCCGTTATTTCCTCCGCTACCGCTACCGGGACTGCCGCCACTACCGCTCGCACCATGACCGCCACTTCCACCGCCGGCATAGACATGCGCCGCGCATGCAGCCGGATTGGCTGCACACGACGAAGCGTCCTCGACCAGCGTCATGACGGTGTCCGCGCTGGCAACCGCGTCGGGCGCGGAGTCAGGCGCGGTGTTCTGCGCGACTGCATACGAGCAGCAGCACGCAAACGCGGCTGCGGCGATCAAGGTCGCGCGATAGCACCGTCCCGCCGCGCGGAACGGCTGTTTCGTCTTAAGCATCATGGCCTCCCCATGCGCGCGATGCCTCGTTGCCGCGCGGCTATCTACGTGTGGTGCAGGGGGCCAGCAAAGATTCGTTGTCCTTTCGGCGGCCGATTACCTTCGTGCTGGCGCTTGAAGCCAGCCGCGAACGCGGATCGGCACGCGGGCCCGCCTTGCGAAGCCCTATCAGCGAGATTCGTGCCACCGGCCGCTTACGCCCGTGGCGCAAGGCGCGCGCATGCATGCGACGGCGCATGAGGCGTCGATGCGGGCGTTTTGTTTCCGAAATGAAACGTCTGAGCGATGCTCAGCGCGCCGGTGCGTCGGCCGCGCGCTGCCAGCGGTGGAACAGGATCGATGCGATCCAGCAGACGAGGAACAGCGCGACGATGCCGTAGCCGATCGAGCCGAAGCGTTCGCCGAGCGCATCGAGCGCATCGAGCGCGTCGCGCACGGGGCCCGTCAGCGACAGCTTGTCGGCGAGCAGGCCGGCCGCCTCGATCCCGCCGATCGCAAGCGCGACGGCCGCCGACACGAACGTGATGCTCGCGTTGTAGAGCAGTTTGCGCTGCGGATCGTCCATCGCCCAGCCGTACGCATGAATCATCAGCACGTTGTCGGTCGAGTCGATCAGCGTCATGCCGGCCGTGAACAAGGCGGGAAACAGCATGACGGTATAGACCGGCAACCCCTGGCTCGCCTGCGCGGCGGCAATCGCGAGCAGGCCGATTTCGGTTGCAGTATCGAAACCTAGCCCGAACAGCACGCCGACCGGATACATGTGCCAGCTCTTCGACACGAACCGGAACAGCGGGCGCAGCAGCCGCGACACGAGTCCGGCCGGGCGGTGCACATGCGCGGCGCCGTGCGCATGCTCCGGCGCGCCGCGATAGCGCCGCCATACGTCACGCAGGATCATCAGGTTCACACATGCGAGTACGAGCAGGAAGGTCGCCGACACCGCCGTTCCGATCGTGCCGCCGATCTCGCGGAACGCATCGAACCGGTCGCGCAGCGCGAACGCGGTCAGCGCGATGCCGAGCGTCGCGGCGATCACGATCGTCGAATGGCCGAGCGAGAAGAACAGCCCGACGCTTACCGGACGCTGGCCATCCTGCATCAGCTTGCGCGTCGCAACGTCGATTGCGGCGATGTGATCGGCGTCGACCGCATGACGCAGCCCGAGCCCGTACGCGATCGCCGCGGTGCCAAGCAGCAGCGGATGGTCGTGCAATACCGCGAGCGCCCACAGCCAGACGGCGACGTTCGCGGCGATCAGGCCGGCATAGAGGACCAGCAGGCGGCGCAGGGCAGGGGTGGGCGGCATCGGTGCGGTTCCATCTGACGAATCGCGATGCATTGTGGCATGCGCAAAAAACGCGTGGCGTACCGATCAAAAAGCCGCGAGCCGTGCGCATCGGACAAAAAAAGCCCGTCCGGACGAACCGGACGGGCCTTGCACGCGGCAGGGCGCAGTCGCCCGGCGCTTACTTCGTCTTCGCGCTGATCACGCCTTCCGATACGTTGGCCGGCGTTTCCGCGTAGTGCTTGAACTCCATCGTGTACGTCGCGCGGCCCTGCGTTGCCGAACGCAGCGACGTCGAATAGCCGAACATCTCCGCGAGCGGCACCTCGGCGCGCACGAGCTTGCCGCCGCCGCCCGCGATGTCCTCCATCCCCTGCACGATGCCGCGCCGGCTCGACAGGTCGCCCATCACGTTGCCCATGAAGTCCTCGGGCGTTTCGACCTCGACCGCCATCATCGGCTCGAGCAGCACGGGCTTCGCACGGCGCATCGCTTCCTTGAACGCCATCGAGCCGGCCATCCGGAACGCGTTTTCGTTCGAGTCGACGTCGTGGTACGAACCGAACGTCAGGTGCACCTTCACGTCGACGACCGGGTAGCCCGCGAGCACGCCGCTCTTCAGCGTTTCGGTGATGCCCTTGTCGACGGCCGGGATGAATTCGCGCGGAATCACGCCGCCCTTGATCTCGTCGAGGAACTCGTAGCCCTTGCCCGGGTTCGGCTCGAGCGTGATCACCGCATGGCCGTACTGGCCGCGGCCGCCCGACTGCTTGACGAACTTGCCCTCGACATCGGACGCCGTCGTGCGCACCGTCTCGCGATACGCGACCTGCGGCTTGCCGACCGTCGCTTCGACGCCGAATTCGCGCTTCATCCGGTCGACCAGGATTTCGAGGTGCAGCTCGCCCATCCCCGAAATGATCGTCTGGCCGGACTCTTCGTCGGTCTGCACGCGGAACGACGGGTCTTCCTGCGCGAGGCGGTTCAGCGCGAGGCCCATCTTTTCCTGGTCGGCCTTCGTCTTCGGCTCGACGGCCTGCGAGATCACCGGCTCCGGGAATTCCATCTTCTCGAGGATGATCGGCTTGGTCGGGTCGCACAGCGTGTCGCCGGTGGTCGCTTCCTTCAGGCCGACGGCCGCCGCGATGTCGCCTGCGCGCACTTCCTTGATTTCCTTGCGCTCGTTCGCATGCATCTGCAGGATCCGGCCGAGCCGTTCCTTCTTGTCCTTCGTCGCGTTGAGCACCGTGTCGCCGGATTCGACGACGCCCGAATACACACGGAAGAAGATCAACTGGCCGACGAACGGGTCGGTCATGATCTTGAACGCGAGCGCCGAGAACGGCTCGTCGTCGCTCGGATGACGTTCCGCCGGCTTTTCCGGATCGGCGAAGTCGTGGCCGAGGATCGCCGGCACGTCGACCGGCGACGGCAGGTAGTCGATCACCGCGTCGAGCATCGCCTGCACGCCCTTGTTCTTGAATGCGCTGCCGCACAGCATCGGCACGATCTCGTTCGCGATCGTGCGCTTGCGCAGCGCGCCCTTGATCTCGTCCTCGGTCAGCGACTCATGGTCGTGCAGATACTTCTCGAGCAGTTCCTCGCTCGCTTCCGCCGCGGCCTCGATCATCTTCTCGCGCCATTCGTGCGCGAGCTCGACGAGATTCGCGGGGATCTCCTCGTACGTGAACTTCACGCCCTGGCTTTCGTCGTCCCAGACGATCGCCTTCATCTTCACGAGATCGACGACACCCTGGAAATGATCTTCCGCGCCGACCGGAATCTGGATCGGCACGGCGATGCCCTTCAGGCGCTCGCCGATCTGCCGCTGCACGCGGAAGAAGTCGGCGCCGACGCGGTCCATCTTGTTGACGAACGCGATGCGCGGCACCTTGTACTTGTTCGCCTGGCGCCACACGGTTTCCGACTGCGGCTGCACGCCGCCGACCGAGTCGTAGACCATGCACGCGCCGTCGAGCACGCGCATCGAACGCTCGACCTCGATCGTGAAGTCGACGTGCCCGGGCGTGTCGATGATGTTGATCCGGTGTTCCGGATAGTTGCCGGCCATGCCCTTCCAGAAGGCCGTGGTCGCCGCCGACGTGATCGTGATGCCGCGTTCCTGCTCCTGCTCCATCCAGTCCATCGTGGCCGCGCCGTCGTGCACTTCACCGATCTTGTGGCTCACGCCGGTGTAAAACAGGATGCGCTCGGTCGTCGTGGTTTTGCCGGCATCGATGTGAGCGCTGATCCCGATATTGCGATAGCGCTCGATGGGGGTTTTGCGGGGCACGTGAACCTCCTGGTGGTTCGGATCGTAAGCGGGGCGGCTGGGCCGGCCCGGGCTGGAACAAGACAGACTTAAAGCATAGCGCTTGCGCGTGGCTTTTGCAGATGCGGCCGGCACCGGCGGAATCAAGGCGGGCGTCGCCGCCGGCAGGCGAAAAAAAAGCCGGCGCGCAACGGGCGGCCGGCTTCGGTCGGTGCGCGGCGCAAGGCCGCGGCGCTCGCCGTTACTGGGCCTTCGGCAGGCCGTCGAGCTTCATGCCGGGCTTGATGCCCTTCGCCGCGAACCAGCCCTTGCTCATTTCGAGCGCATAGACGCCGTTGTTGCGCGGGCAGTGGTTGTCGGTCGTCTCTGCCTTCATCTCGTCGATGTCGGTGATCGTGCCGTCCGCGCGGATGAACGCGATCGACAGCGGGATCAGCGTGTTCTTCATCCAGAAGCAATGCACGGCATTCTCGTTGAAGACGAACAGCATGCCTTCGTTCGGCGCGAGCTGCGAACGGTACATCAGCCCCTGTTCGCGGTCGGCGTCGTTCGCGGCGACAGCCGCGTCGATCACGTACATGCCGGCGCGCAGCTTCACGTGCGGGAACTCGCCCGGCTGCTTGGCGCCGGGCGGCATCTGCGCGCTGGCGGCCTGCATGCCGAGCGCGAGGACGGCGAGCGCGGCGGGAAACACGGCGGCGCGCGCAAGGCGGCCGAGCGACGAGCGCAGGGAGAATTGCACAGCAAGGCTCCTATCTGGAAAACGAGACCCGCATGGTACGCGATGCGCGCTGGCGGGCACAAAAAAGAAAAAGGCAGATCGCCTTGCGGTGACCTGCCTTTCAACGCCGTAAGAACGGCAGAACTGCGTGTTCTTGACTGCGTTATTACAACTAGCTTGCTTAGTTCGAAGCAGCTGCCGGGGCTTCGGCTTCGCTCGCTGCCTTCTTAGCAGCGTGGTGCTTCTTGGCAGCGTGGTGCTTCTTGTGCGTTGCCTTCTTCGCCGGTGCCGAAGCAGCTTCTGCCGGAGCAGCAGCAGCCGGAGCGGCCGGAGCCGAAGCTTGTGCGAAAGCAGCCGTTGCGAAGAGACCAGCGACCAGAGCGGCGATCAGTTTGTTCATGTTGTGTTCCTCAGCTTTAGTTAATTAACCAAATGACCCGGCATAGGAGTCATGACGTCTAACGGTGCCATCCACCTTTCGGTTGACAGACGCTCCGAGAAATTTCTCATTGCGCTGCGGGCGCCGAATCGTATTCGAAGAAAACGTCGCTTTCGTGACGCAAACACGGGTTCGGCTGCCAATGCCGGATAGCTCAGGGTGGCATCTGCGTGATTTAACGCGCGATCTTCGCAGGCGGTTGACGAAAAAGATGACGAAAAATTCGCGCGTCCCGAATCCGTCATCCGGCGGGCGCGAAACCGTCCCACGGCGCGCGTGGCGGTAGCGCGATTGTTTCGCCTGGCGCAATGCCGAGCGCGAATATGTCGAGCGCACCGATGCCGACGCGCACCAGACGCAACGTCGGGAAGCCGACGGCCGCCGTCATCCGGCGTACCTGCCGATTCTTGCCTTCGGTGATCGCGAGCTCGATCCACGTGGTCGGGATCGCTGCGCGGTAGCGGATCGGCGGATTGCGCGGCCACAGCGTGTCGGGCGGCTCGATGAACTCGGCGCGGCACGGGCGCGTCACGTAGTCGCCGAGATCGACGCCGCGTGCGAGCGCCTTCAGGTCGGCCGGGCCCGGCGCGCCCTCGACTTGCGCCCAGTAGCGCTTGACGAGCTTGTGGCGCGGCTCCGCGATGCGCGCCTGCAGCGCGCCGTCGTCGGTCAGCAGCAGCAGGCCCTCGCTGTCCGCGTCCAGCCGGCCGGCCGCATAGACACCGGGCGTTTTTACCCAGTCGCCGAGCGACGGTCGCGTCTCGTGCGCGGAAAACTGGCAAATCGTGCCGAACGGCTTGTTGAGGGCGATCAGGTTCATGGCAGGGCGCCCGCCCGGCGTGCCGCGGGAAGCGGGGCGGGCGGTCTATGGCAAATGGCGGAATCTTAATGCATAATACGGAACGGCAAGTCCTCTGTCTTATATAAGACATAAGTGAGGTCTTGATACGCAGTGCCGCGCTTCGTGCCGAAGTGCCCGGTTGGGGCGCTAGAATAGCGGCTCGCTGTTGCCGTCACGGGGTGGCCATGCCGCGCCCCCGCCGCGCGCGCAGCTTCGACCAGCATCACCTGCTCAGCCACGTCACTGGAGTCGATCATGCCGTATCAGCACATCAAGGTTCCGGAAGGCGGTGACAAGATCACCGTCAACAAGGACTTCTCGCTCAACGTTTCCGATCAGCCGATCATTCCCTATATCGAAGGCGACGGTACGGGCTTCGATATCACGCCGGTCATGATCAAGGTCGTCGACGCGGCGGTCGCGCATGCCTACAAGGGCAAGCGCAAGATCCACTGGATGGAGATTTTCGCGGGCGAGAAGGCGACGAAGGTGTACGGTCCGGACGTGTGGCTCCCGGACGAAACGCTGCAGGTGTTGAAGGAATACGTGGTGTCGATCAAGGGGCCGCTCACGACCCCGGTCGGTGGCGGCATCCGTTCGCTGAACGTCGCGCTGCGCCAGGAACTCGACCTGTACGTGTGCCTGCGCCCGGTCCAGTACTTCAAGGGCGTGCCGTCGCCGGTGCGCGAGCCGCAAAAGATCGACATGGTGATCTTCCGCGAGAACTCGGAAGACATCTACGCGGGCATCGAATGGGCCGCGGGCTCCGAGCAGGCGAAGAAGGTGATCAAGTTCCTGCAGGACGAGATGGGCGTGAAGAAGATCCGCTTCCCGGAAACCTCGGGGATCGGCGTCAAGCCCGTGTCGACCGAAGGCACCGAGCGTCTCGTGCGCAAGGCGATCCAGTACGCGATCGACAACGATCGCAAGTCGGTCACGCTGGTGCACAAGGGCAACATCATGAAGTTCACGGAAGGCCTGTTCCGTGACGCCGGCTACGCGCTGGCCCAGAAGGAATTCGGCGGCGAGCTGATCGACGGCGGCCCGTGGATGCGCGTGAAGAACCCGAAGACGGGCAACGAGATCGTGATCAAGGATTCGATCGCCGACGCGTTCCTGCAGCAGATCCTGCTGCGCCCGGCCGAATACGACGTGATCGCGACGCTGAACCTGAACGGCGACTACATCTCCGACGCACTGGCCGCGCAGGTCGGCGGCATCGGGATCGCGCCGGGCGCGAACCTGTCGGATTCGGTCGCGATGTTCGAGGCGACGCACGGCACCGCGCCGAAGTACGCGGGCAAGGATTACGTGAACCCCGGTTCCGAGATCCTGTCGGCGGAAATGATGCTGCGCCATCTCGGCTGGACGGAAGCGGCCGACACGATCATCGCCGCGATGGAGAAGTCGATCCTGCAGAAGCGCGTCACGTACGACTTCGCGCGTCTGATGGAAGGCGCGACGCAGGTGTCGTGCTCGGGCTTCGGCGAAGTGCTGATCGAGAATATGTAAGACCCCTTGCGGGGTGGGCCGGAGCGTTTCCGGCCGCCCCGGCGCCACCTGCCGGCGCCGGGGCGTTTCGTGGATGGCAGGTTTGGTTTGACAGGGCGGTCCGGCGTGCGGGCCGCGGCGCCGCGAAGCGGCCCGGAGGCCCTGCAAGGTAGAACATGACGGCCCTCGCAACACCATCGCCCGGCTGAACCCGGCGCCCCTTTCGCGACCGACCCGGTCGCTCCCCGCCGGTTATCCGCCGGCGCTCCTCAGTCCCACTTTCACGTAGCAACGCATTGACCATGTCCACTTCGCCCAAGATCATCTACACCCTCACCGACGAGGCGCCCGCGCTCGCGACCTATTCGCTGCTGCCGATCGTCAAGGCCTTCACGCGCTCGTCCGGCGTCGCCGTCGAAACGCGCGACATCTCGCTCGCCGGCCGCATCGTCGCGGCATTCGCAGACGTCCTGCCGCCGGAGCAGAAGGGTTCCGACGATCTGGCCGAGCTGGGCCAGCTCACGCTGAAGCCGGAAGCGAACATCATCAAGCTGCCGAACATCAGCGCGTCGGTGCCGCAGCTCAAGGCCGCGATCGCCGAACTGCAGGCGCAGGGCTACAAGCTGCCGGCCTATCCGGAAGATCCGTCGACGGACGAAGAGAAGGCCGTCAAGGCCCGCTACGACAAGATCAAGGGCAGCGCGGTGAACCCGGTGCTGCGCGAAGGCAACTCCGACCGCCGCGCGCCGCTGTCGGTCAAGAACTACGCACGCAAGCATCCGCACAAGATGGGCGCATGGCAGGCCACGTCGAAGGCGCACGTCGCGCACATGAGCGAAGGCGACTTCTACGGCAGCGAGAAGTCGGCGCTGATCGCCGATGCCGGCAGCGTGAAGATCGAACTCACGACGGCCGACGGCGCGAAGAAGGTCCTGAAGGAACAGACGGCCGTGAAGGCCGGTGAAGTCATCGACGCATCGGTGATGAGCCGCAACGCGCTGCGCAGCTTCATCGAAGCGCAGATCGCCGACGCGACGGCGCAGGACGTGCTGTTCTCGGTGCACCTGAAGGCGACCATGATGAAGGTCTCCGATCCGATCCTGTTCGGCCATTTCGTGTCGGTGTTCTACGGCGACGCGCTCGCGAAGCACGCGGACGTGCTCGCGCAGGCCGGCTTCAACCCGAACAACGGGATCGGCGACCTGTACGCGCGCCTGAAGGACCTGCCGGCCGACACGCGCGAAGCGATCGAAGCCGACATCAAGGCCGAATACGCCGTGCGCCCGCGCCTCGCGATGGTCAACTCGGACAAGGGCATCACGAACCTGCACGTGCCGAGCGACGTGATCGTCGACGCGTCGATGCCGGCGATGATCCGCGAATCGGGCTGCATGTGGGGCCCGGACGGCGCGCTGTACGACGCGAAGGCCGTGATTCCGGATCGCTGCTACGCGGGCGTCTACCAGGCCGTGATCGAGGACTGCAAGCAGCACGGCGCATTCGATCCGGTCACGATGGGCAGCGTGCCGAACGTCGGCCTGATGGCGCAGGCGGCCGAAGAATACGGTTCGCACGACAAGACGTTCCAGATCCCGGCGGACGGCGTCGTGCGCGTCACCGATGAAGCCGGCAACGTGCTGCTCGAGCACGCGGTCGAGTCGGGCGACATCTGGCGCATGTGCCAGACGAAGGACGCGCCGGTGCAGGACTGGGTCAAGCTCGCGGTGAACCGCGCCCGCGCGACCGGCGCACCGGCCGTGTTCTGGCTCGATCCGGCGCGCGCGCACGATGCGCAGATCATCGCGAAGGTCGAACGCTACCTGAAGGATCACGACACGAACGGCCTCGACATCCGCATCATGACGCCGGAAGACGCGACCCGCTTCTCGCTCGAGCGCATCCGCGCGGGCAAGGACACGATCTCGGTCACCGGCAACGTGCTGCGCGACTACCTGACCGACCTGTTCCCGATCATGGAACTCGGCACCAGCGCGAAGATGCTGTCGATCGTGCCGCTGATGGCCGGCGGCGGGATGTTCGAAACGGGTGCGGGCGGTTCCGCGCCGAAGCACGTGCAGCAGTTCGTCGAGGAAGGCTTCCTGCGCTGGGATTCGCTTGGCGAATTCCTCGCGCTGGCTGCATCGCTCGAACACCTCGGCCACGCGTACCAGAACCCGAAGGCAGTCGTGCTCGCAAAGACGCTCGACCAGGCGACCGGCAAGTTCCTGGACGAGAACAAGTCGCCGGCGCGCAAGGTCGGCGGCCTCGACAACCGCGGCAGCCACTTCTACCTGTGCCTGTACTGGGCGCAGGCACTCGCCGAGCAGACCGAGGACGCCGCGCTGAAGGCGCAGTTCGAAGGCGTGGCGAAGGCGCTGTCCGACAGCGAAGCGCGCATCCTGGAGGAACTGGCGGCTGCGCAGGGCAAGCCGCAGGCCATCGGCGGCTACTACCGTCCGGACGTCGACCTGACGAGCCGGGCGATGCGCCCGAGCGCGACGCTGAACGGCATCGTCGACGCGGTCGCCTGACGCCGGCCGCGCAATCGCGCGGGCCAATACGTGTGTCGGCGCGGCGGGTTCTACCGTCCGCCGCCCGATACAAAAGAAAAACGCCCCGGACGCCCGGGGCGTTTTTCGTTGCAGGCTTGCCATTCAGACGTGAACGATTTCCCACTCGGCGATTTCGTGCGGCACCTCGAGCGTCGCCGTGTCCATTTCGGACAGTTGCGGGCAGTCGCCGCGAGAGATGTGGTCGGCTGCCACTTCGGGGCACGAGAACGCGCCGAGCAGGGCGTTGCCGAACGTCGCTTCCCAGCCGCCGTTACCCGGCAGGATGTAGAACGACCCGAGCGCTGAACCAAAGCGAAATCCCTTCATTTCCGTTCTCCCTTTCTGATCACAAGCGATTCTGTTGTGCCGTCTGCCGGCTCGGCCGGCTGTGGCCCGACTGGCTGCCTGCGCCGGGTTCCGTATCGAACGTCGTGGCGAAGCGTCAGTGCATGGAACAAAGTCTACGTCCGTGGCCCGGTCGGATGGTGCGCGTAGAACAGCTTCTCGAAACAAAAAAATATCTTTTAAAAACAATGATATATTTCTTGCGTTTTGTATTGCGGAACGTTTTTTGGCATCGCGAAACGGGAAATTTGTGCCCTGCACCACGAATTTTTACAACGCAGGGACTTGTTCCGTATCGTGAAATATTCATGGTTTCGCGGGGGGATGACGCGACGATCGCCAATGCGGGGACGAACGGCAGGCGCCAAGCGGTCGTCCGGAGGCCGTCATCGGAGCGGATAAATGGCCGCGATCGTTGGCGAAGGGCAGCGCGTCACTGATCGGCGCTGCCGTCGACGCGTGTCGATTCCGGCGCGGTAGCGCCGCGCACTGCGGCGTATCGCCGCCCGACCGGCGGCGGCGCGTTTCGACAGGGGCCTGCAGTTATGATGACGCGGGCATCAGGTTTCGCGTCGCGCATCGGCATTCCAGCCGGCCGACGCGGGCGTCGCGGCTGCCGCGCGACGCAGCATGGATAACGAGGAACGATTGATGATACGGAGAACCTTCCTGTCGCGCGCTATCGGCTTCGCGGTCGCGTCGCTGTTCGCGCGCACCGCGTGGGCGCAGCATGCCGGTCATGTGGGCATGGCCGGCATGGATTCGATGGACGACATGCCCGGCATGTCGGGGATGTCGGGTCACGCGCAGCACGGCAAGCCCGCGCCGGCCGCGCTCGCGGCCGCCGACGCGTTGCCGGCCGGCGCACCGCTCGCGGCGTTGCGCACGCTCGCGAACGAAAGCCGCGAGCCCGGCACGTTCCGGGCCACGCTGGTGGCGCAGCCCGTTGCGCGGCCGATGCTGCACGGTGCGCGGCCGACCACCTTCTGGCAGTTTGGCGCGGGCACGCAAGGCCCCGTCGTCGGCCCGCTGATCGATGTGCGCGAGGGCGATACGGTCGAGATCAAGTTCGTGAACAGGCTGCCGCAGCCGTCGACGATCCATTGGCACGGCCTGCCCGTGCCGCCCGACCAGGACGGCAATCCGTCCGATCCCGTCGCGCCCGGCGCGTCGCGCGTGTACCGCTTCACGCTGCCGAAGGGCAGCGCCGGCACCTACTGGTACCACCCGCATCCGCACATGATGACGGCCGAGCAGGTGTTTCGCGGGCTGGCCGGCCCGTTCGTCGTGCGCGCAGCGGACGATCCGCTCGCCGGCTGGCCCGAGCGCAACCTGTTCGTGTCGGACCTGAAGCTTGCGCACGACGGCACGATTGCACCGAACGACATGATGGACTGGATGAACGGCCGTGAAGGTCAGTTCGTGCTGGTCAACGGCGCACGCCGGCCGCGGATCGACGTCGCCGGCGACGAACGCTGGCGCGTATGGAATGCGTGCAGCGCGCGTTACCTGCGCGTCGCGTTCGACGACGGCCGCGCGTTCGAGCACGCGGGCACCGACGGCGGGCTGTTCGACGTGCCGCGCCGCGTGACGTCGCTGCTGATTGCGCCGGGCGAGCGCGCGGAGTTGCTGGTGCGCGCGGGCGATCGCGCGTCGCGCGCGGTGCTGCAGGCGGCCGAATACGACCGCCGCAAGATGGCGATGTCGCACGACGACGGCCACGGCAGCCTGCCGCCCGATCCGGCGCTGGCGCTGGCCGATGTCGCGTTTGCACCCGCCGAGGCGCGCGCGCTGCCCGCCACGCTGCGCGCGGTACCGCCGCTGGGCGAACCGGTTGCGCACAAGACGGTCGCGTTCGGCGAGGAAATGGACATGGACGCGATGATGAAGGGTGCGGCGCACGGCCGCCCGGCGGGCATGCGCTTCACGATCAACGGCGAGACCTACGCGCAGCACCGCGCGACGCTGACGAGCCGCCGCGGCGACGTCGAGCGTTGGGAGATCCGCAATGCCACCGACATGGATCACCCGTTCCACCTGCACGGTACGCAGTTCCAGGTGATCGAGCGCGCGTCGGGCGGCTCGCGCACGAGCGAACCGTTCCGCGCATGGCGCGATACCGTGAACGTGCGCAGTGGTGAAACCGTGACGATTCTCGTCACGCAAGACATGCCCGGCGAGCGCATGTTTCATTGTCACATTCTCGAACACGAGGATCTCGGCATGATGGGCACGCTGAAGGTCGTGTAACGAAGTGGTGAATGTGTTTCACGTGCGGGATCGATATTCGATCTGCGTGCGTGACAAGACAATGCGTGTTCGATTAACGGGATTGAACGAAAAGGCCGGCCAATCGATTATCGATTGGCCGACCTGAAAAAAAGAAACCCGGCGCAATGCGCCGGGTTTCTTCGTCCGATATCCGATGCCTTTATGCGGCCTGGATGTTCGACGCTTGCTTGCCCTTCGGTCCTTGAACGACGTCAAAGCTCACCTTCTGGCCTTCCTTCAGCGTCTTGAAGCCATTCATGGTGATAGCCGAGAAGTGCGCAAACAGATCCTCACCGCCCTCGTCGGGAGTGATGAAACCGAAGCCCTTCGCGTCGTTGAACCACTTAACGATACCAGTTGCCATACCTACTTCCCCTGTCACACAGTCGCTGCTACTTACCACGAGCACGCTCGAAAAGCTAAACGACCGGAAACTGCAGCCGTTCCCCCCTCACAAGCTCACCTCGGCCTCTTTCATTTCGCCAACCGGCAATTTGAAAAAAGTGCCAGCTTGATTGTTGGCGCTCTTTATTGGAGTGTCAAGAGGAATTTTTAGACGTATAGAGGGCCGTTGTAAAGAACCCATTTTCAGGGTTTTTCCGGCTTTGCTTGGCTGCATGCGGCCAAGCGCGGGGACTTGAAAAGCCGCATAATCGGCTCATATACCAGGCTCGAGTGACACGCGTTCGAGTCGTCCCGGCTTGTGGGATACTGGATGCGGATACGACGTTCCGGTGCGATTCCCCCTGACGGTTCGTGTTCCGCGCCACGCGTGAAAGCCGGCACCGCAGCCGGCTTTCGTATGGCGCGAAGACGATCGCGTGTTCCGGGATACCGGGGAGGGCGCCGGCCGGTCGGTCGGGTAATGGCAGGATTGCGGGCCTGTCCGAGTTGTTTAGAATGGGTGTATGGCGATTATCCCGGACAAGCAGGACAGCACCGTCCTGGAACGCAAGCAGCAGAAGCTCAAGCCGCCTTCGATGTACAAGGTGGTGCTGCTGAACGACGACTTCACGCCGATGGAATTCGTCGTGATGGTGGTCCAGGAGTATTTCAAGAAGGATCGCGAGACGGCCACGCAGATCATGCTGAAGGTCCATCGCGAAGGGCGAGGAGTTTGTGGGGTCTATACGCGGGACATCGCGTCGACCAAGGTTGAGCAAGTCGTTACCCATGCGCGGCAGGCCGGGCATCCGCTGCAGTGCGTGATGGAGGAAGCATGATTGCCCAGGAATTGGAAGTCAGCCTGCACATGGCGTTCATGGAAGCACGTCAGGCGCGCCATGAGTTCATTACGGTCGAGCATCTGCTGCTGGCCCTGCTGGATAATCCGACCGCAGCCGAGGTGTTGCGCGCGTGCGCGGCAAACATCGAGGACCTGCGTCAGAACCTGCGCAATTTCATCCACGACAACACACCTACCGTCCCGGGCACCGACGATGTCGATACCCAGCCGACGCTCGGTTTCCAGCGCGTGATCCAGCGCGCGATCATGCACGTCCAGTCGACGTCGAACGGCAAGAAGGAAGTGACCGGCGCGAACGTGCTGGTTGCGATCTTCGGCGAGAAGGATTCGCACGCGGTGTACTACCTGCAGCAGCAGGGCGTCACGCGCCTCGACGTCGTGAACTTCATTTCGCACGGCATCGCGAAGACGAACAACGGCGAGGCCGCCAAGTCGACCGACGCGAACGCGGAAAGCGAGGACGCGAATGCGCAGAAGGAAACGCCGCTCGCGCAGTTCACGCAGAACCTGAACCAGATGGCGAAGGACGGCCGCATCGATCCGCTGATCGGGCGCGAGCCCGAAGTCGAGCGCGTCGTGCAGGTGCTGTGCCGCCGCCGCAAGAACAATCCGCTGCTCGTCGGCGAAGCCGGTGTCGGCAAGACCGCGATCGCGGAAGGGCTCGCCTATCGCATCACGCGCGGCGAAGTGCCGGACATCCTCGCGAATGCGCAGGTCTATTCGCTCGACATGGGCGCGCTGCTCGCAGGCACCAAGTATCGCGGCGATTTCGAGCAGCGCCTGAAGACGGTGCTGAAGGAGCTCAAGGAGCGTCCGCACGCGATCCTGTTCATCGACGAAATCCACACGCTGATCGGCGCGGGCGCCGCGTCGGGCGGCACGCTCGATGCGTCGAACCTGCTGAAGCCGGCGCTGTCGTCGGGCACGCTCAAGTGCATCGGCGCGACCACGTTCACCGAATATCGCGGCATCTTCGAGAAGGATGCGGCGCTGTCGCGGCGCTTCCAGAAGGTCGACGTGAGCGAGCCGACCGTCGAGCAGACGGTTGCGATCCTGCGCGGCCTGAAGTCGCGCTTCGAGGAGCATCACGGCGTCAAGTATTCGTCGGGTGCGCTGTCGGCCGCGGCCGAGCTGTCGGCGCGCTTCATCACCGACCGTCACCTGCCGGACAAGGCAATCGACGTGATCGACGAGGCGGGCGCAGCACAGCGCATCCTGCCGAAGTCGAAGCAGAAGAAGACGATCGGCAAGAGCGAGATCGAGGAAATCATCTCGAAGATCGCGCGCGTGCCGCCGCAAAGCGTGTCGCAGGACGACCGCAGCAAGCTGCAGACGCTCGACCGCGACCTGAAGAGCGTCGTGTTCGGCCAGGATCCGGCGATCGACGCGCTCGCGGCGTCGATCAAGATGGCGCGCGCGGGGCTCGGCAAGATGGACAAGCCGATCGGCGCGTTCCTGTTCTCCGGCCCGACGGGCGTCGGCAAGACCGAAGTGGCGCGCCAGCTTGCGTTCACGCTCGGCATCGAGCTGATCCGCTTCGACATGTCGGAATACATGGAGCGTCACGCGGTGAGCCGCCTGATCGGCGCGCCGCCGGGCTACGTCGGGTTCGACCAGGGCGGGCTGCTGACCGAAGCCGTCACGAAGAAGCCGCATTGCGTGCTGTTGCTCGACGAAATCGAGAAGGCGCATCCGGACATCTACAACGTGCTGCTGCAGGTGATGGACCACGGCACGCTGACGGACAACAACGGCCGCAAGGCGGATTTCCGCAACGTCATCATCATCATGACGACGAACGCGGGCGCCGAGTCGATGCAGAAGGCGACGATCGGCTTCACGACGCGCCGCGAAACGGGCGACGAGATGACCGACATCAAGCGCCTGTTCACGCCGGAGTTCCGCAACCGCCTGGATTCGATCATCAGCTTCCGCTCGCTCGATGAGGAAATCATCATGCGCGTGGTCGACAAGTTCCTGATCCAGCTCGAGGAACAGCTCCACGAGAAGAAGGTCGACGCGCTCTTTACCGACGCGTTGCGCAAGCATCTCGCGAAGCACGGCTTCGACCCGCTGATGGGCGCGCGGCCGATGCAGCGGCTGATCCAGGACACGATCCGTCGCGCGCTGGCCGACGAACTGCTGTTCGGCAAGCTCGTCAACGGTGGACACGTGACGGTCGACGTCGACGAAAACGACAAGGTGCAGTTGTCGTTCGACAAGCTGGCGAATCCGCCGCACAAGCCGAACGAAGAGACGGTCGAAGTCGAGTAAGCGATAATTCGTTGTTCATGCGAACGGCGCGGGAAGGTCTCCGCGCCGTTTCGTTTTATCCGGCGCCGGCGGCGCAATGGTGGTGCAGGGGAGTGGTAACGCAGTGACACAACAACAACAACGTTCGTTCGACAGCATCGTCGCGCGCGAACAAGGATTGCGCCACGCGCTGACGTCCGGGCAGATGGCGATGATCGCGATCGGCGGCGCGATCGGCACGGGGCTGTTCCTCGGCAGCGGGTTCGCGATCGGGCTCGCCGGCCCGAGCGTGCTGGTGTCGTATGCGATCGGCGCGTTGATCGCGCTGCTGCTGATGGGCGCGCTCGCGGAAATGACCGTCGCGCATCCGACGGCCGGCTCGTTCGGCGCGTATGCCGAACACTACGTCGGCCCGCTCGCGGGCTTTCTGGTGCGTTATGCGTACTGGTTCGCGGTCGTGTTCGCGATCGGCACCGAGATCAGCGCGATCGCCGTGTTCATGAAGTACTGGTTTCCGGGCGTGCCCGGCTGGTACTGGGTGATCGGCTTCTCCGCGCTGCTGATCGCCGTGAACCTCGCGAGCGTCACGCTGTACGGCTCGGTCGAATACGCGTTCTCGCTGCTGAAGATCGCGGCGATCGTCGTGTTCATTTTGCTCGGTGCGTATTTCGTGTGGTCGGCGCCGGCCGCATCGGGCATCGGCTTCGCGAACTACACCGCGCACGGCGGCTTCATGCCGAAGGGGCCGTGGGGCACCTGGGTCGCGGTGATCGTCGCGATCTTCAGCTACATGAGCATCGAGGCCGTCGCGATCGCGGCCGGCGAAGCGCGCGATCCGCAGCACGCGGTCACGCGCGCGTTCCGCTCGACGGTGTTCCGGCTCGTGCTGTTCTACCTGCTGACGCTGTCGCTGATGCTCTCGATCGTGCCGTGGACGCAGGCCGGCACCAACGAAAGCCCGTTCGTGAAAGTGATGGCCGCGACGCACGTGCCGTACGCGGCGGGCGTGATCAACTTTGTGTTGCTGATCGCGGCGCTGTCGGCGATGAACAGCCAGCTCTACGTGACCACACGGATGATGTTCAGCCTGTCGCGCGCACGGCTCGCGCCCGCGGTATTCGGCCGGCTCGGCACGAACGGTGTGCCGCGCGCGGCGCTGTGGATCTCGACGAGCGGCGTCGCGGTGGCGGCCGTGCTGGTCGCGCTGGCACCCGACACGGCGTTCACCGTGATGATGGCGATCGCGATGTTCGGCGCGCTGTTCACGTGGCTGATGATCTTTGTCACGCACCTGCGCTTTCGTTCGCGGTATCGCGGCCCCGCGCTCGCGTTCCGGATGTGGGGTCACCCGTTCGGCAGCCTGCTCGGCGCGGGGCTCGTCGCGGCGATCCTGTTCACGACCGCGTTTACGCGCGAATTCCGGATGACGATGGTGGTCGGTGTCGTGTTCGCCGTGCTGCTGACGCTCGCGTATGCGCTGCACTACCGGCACCGGCACGCACGCTGACGCGGCCAACCACGGTCGCGCTCGCCGGCCATCCCGATCCTCACGTTCGCTAAGGTTCCGTTAAGCCTGCGGCGACTAACATTCGATCCTGCCTGCAATGCGGGCCGGCACGCGCCGGCTTGCCGCTTTCCTGTAAAAAGGGGTTCGAATGAACAAACTTCCCGAAATCACGCTTGCGTTCTGGATCATGAAGATCTGCGCGACGACGCTCGGCGAAACCGGTGGCGACCTGCTGTCGATGACGCTGAACGTCGGCTACGCGGTGAGCTCGATCCTGCTGTTCGGTTTCTTCCTCGTGACGCTGGGCGCGCAGCTCAAGACGACGCGTTATCGCCCCACGATCTACTGGGCCGTGATCGTCGCGACGAGCACGGCCGGCACGACGATGTCCGACTTCATGGACCGTACGCTCGGCCTCGGCTATGCGGCCGGCTCGTCGATCCTCGTCGCGATCCTGCTGGCAATCTTCGCGGTCTGGCGACTCAGCGGCGAATCGCTGTCGGTCGACCTGATCCGCACGCGCAAGGTCGAGCTGCTGTACTGGATCGCGATCCTGTTCTCGAACACGCTCGGCACCGCGCTCGGCGACTTCCTCGCGGACAGTTCGGGGCTCGGCTTCGGCGGCGGCGCGCTGCTGATCGGCGGCCTGCTTGCGGTGATCGTGCTCGCGCACTATTTCACGCGGATTTCGGGCGTGTTCCTGTTCTGGGCCGCGTTCGTGCTCACGCGTCCGTTCGGCGCGACGGTCGGCGACCTGCTGACGAAGCCGGTTGCGAAGGGCGGGCTCGCGCTCGGTACGGTCGGCTCGTCGGCCGTGCTGCTCGGCGTGCTGGCCGCGCTGGTGATCTATGCAAGCATCGCGCAGGCCCGGCGACGCGAACTGGTGCCCGCGCGGATCGCGCAGCCGGTAAGCGAATGACGGCGAACGGAACAAGCAAAAGGGGCCGCGGCCCCTTTTTTTATGTTGCGTCGCTCAGTGGCGGCCGGTGCTGCCGAAGCCGCCTTCGCCGCGATCGCTTTCCGCGAAGTCGTCGACGATATTGAACTGCGCCTGCACGACCGGCACGATCACGAGTTGCGCGAGCCGTTCGAACGGGTTCAGCACGAACTCGGTCTGGCCGCGGTTCCACGTCGAGATCATCAACTGGCCCTGGTAGTCGGAGTCGATCAGGCCGACGAGGTTGCCGAGCACGATCCCGTGCTTGTGGCCGAGGCCCGAGCGCGGCAGGATCAGCGCCGCATAACCGGGATCGGCGACGTGGATCGCGAGGCCGGTCGGTACGAGCGTCGTTTCGCCCGGCTGCAGCGTGACCGGTGCGTCGAGGCATGCGCGCAGGTCGAGGCCGGCGCTGCCGGTGGTCGCGTAGGCGGGCAGGTAGTCGCGCATGCGCGCGTCGAGAATCTTCAGGTCGAGTTTCATGCGGTCGTCGAATCGGTCGGGAAGGGCGCGGCGGCGACAGCCGCCGCGCGGGAGATCAGATCAGGCGGTTGTCGGGCAGGCGCTTCGCGATTTCCGCGACGAGCGCATGCGCGAGTTCGTCCTTCGGCGCGCGCGGCAGGCGTGTGAGGCCGGCGGCTTCGAACAGCACGACTTCGTTGTCGTCGCGACCGAACGTCAGCGGCCCGAGGTTGCCGACGAGCAGCGGCACGTTCTTGCGTTTGCGCTTCTCGTCGCCGTGCACGTCGAGGTCGCCGCTTTCGGCCGCGAACCCGACGCAGAACGGCGGATCGGGCAGCGCCGCGACCGACGCGAGGATGTCGGGGTTCTCGACGAATGCGAGCGCCGGCATCTTGCGGTCGGCCGTCTTCTTCATCTTGTGCTCGGCCGGCTGTGCGACGCGCCAGTCGGCGACCGCGGCCACCGCGATGAAGATGTCGGCATCGGCGACGGCATGCATCACCGCGTCGTACATCTGCTGCGCGGTTTGCACGTCCTGGCGGTAGACGCCCCACGGTGTGTCTAGCGCGACCGGCCCCGCGACGAGATGCACGTCGGCACCGGCCTGCTGCGCGGCGCGCGCGAGCGCGAAGCCCATCTTGCCGCTCGAGCGGTTCGTGAGGCCGCGCACGGGGTCGAGCGGTTCGAACGTCGGGCCGGCCGTGATCAGCACGCGCCGGTGCGCCAGCACCTTCGGCGCGAAGTGCGCGACGATCGCTTCATAGATCGCCTCGGGCTCGAGCATGCGGCCGTCGCCGACTTCGCCACACGCCTGCGCGCCCGAATCGGGGCCGAGCACCGACACGCCGTCCGCGCGCAGTTGCGCGACGTTGCGCTGCGTCGCCGGGTTTTGCCACATCTGGCGGTTCATCGCGGGAACGACGAGCAACGGACAGTCGCGCGCGACGCACAGCGTCGACAGCAGATCGTCTGCGAACCCGTGCGCGAGCTTCGCGAGGAAATCCGTCGACGCGGGCGCGATCATGATCGCGTCGGCTTCGCGCGACAGGTCGATGTGCGCCATGTTGTTGTCGATGCGCGCGTCCCACTGGCTCGTAAAGACGGGCCGGCCCGACAACGCCTGCATCGTGACGGGCGTGATGAACTGCGTGGCGGCTTCGGTCATCGCGACCTGCACGGTCGCGCCGGCCTTCGTGAGCAGCCGCGTGAGCTCGGCGATCTTGTAGCAGGCGATGCCGCCCGTCAGGCCGAGAACGAGGTGTTTTCCTGCGAGTTCTGCGTGTGCCAACTCAGGCCTCCAAGGGTCAAACGGGACGGCCGGCGCGAGGCCGGCCGTCGACGCCGAGTATGCGCGCCTAGCGCGAGCCGCGCACGCGACGCAGTTCGTCGTAGATCAGCAGCACCGCGCCGACCGTGATCGCGGAATCGGCGAGGTTGAACGCCGGGAAGTGCCAGGCGCCGAGGTGGAAATCGAGGAAGTCGATCACGTGGCCGTAGACGAGGCGGTCGATCACGTTGCCGAGCGCGCCGCCGAGGATCAGCGCGAGCGACACGCTGAACAGCCGCTGGTGGCCGTGGCGCTTCAGCAGGAAGCAGATCACGAGCGTCGCGCCGATGCCGAGCGCGGTGAACGCCCAGCGCTGCCAGCCGTTCGCGGTCGACAGGAAGCCGAACGCGGCGCCGCGGTTGTACACCAGCACGAGGTTGAAGAACGACGTCAGCGCATGCTGCGCGCCATACGCGAACGTTTTCAGGATCGCGATCTTCGACAACTGGTCGAACAGGATCACGATCAGCGAAATGCCGAGCCAGGGCGCGAGCGCGCCGCTGGCCGGTTTCGACAGGGTTTTCGCCATAGTTAAGCAGCGCTCCGGATTTCGCCGTTTTCAAACAGGTTCGAGAAGCAGCGGCCGCACAGCGTCGGATGATCGGCGTGCGCGCCGACATCCTCGCGGTAGTGCCAGCAGCGTTCGCACTTCTGGTACTTCGACGCGGCCACGTCGACGCTTTCCTGCGCTTCGTCGCCGACCTCGACGACCGTCGCGGCCGACGTGATCAGCACGAACTTCAGGTCTTCACCGAGGCTCGTGAGCGCGTCGTAACGCGCGCCGCTCGCGTGCACGGTCACTTCGGCCTGCAGCGACGAACCGATGCGGTTCGCGGTGCGCGCTTCCTCGAGCGCCTTCGTCACGTTGCCGCGGACGTCGCGCAGCAGCGCCCACTTGTCGATCAGCGCGGCCGAGCCGGCGACTTCCGGATACGCGTAGTAGGTTTCCGTGAAGATCGTTTCGCTGGCCGGCTGGAACACCTTCCACGCTTCTTCGGCCGTGAACGACAGGAACGGCGCGAGCACGCGCAGCAGGCCGTGCGTCAGGTGGTACAGCGCCGTCTGCGCGGAGCGGCGTGCGCGCGAATCGGCCGCGCTCGTGTACAGGCGATCCTTCAGCACGTCGAGATAGAAGCCGCCGAGATCTTCCGAGCAGTACGTCTGCAGCTTCGCGACGACCGGGTGGAATTCGTACTTCTCGTAGTGGCCGAGCAGTTCCGTCTGCAGTTGCTGCGAGAACGCGACCGCATAGCGGTCGATCTCGAGCCATTCGTCGACCGGCACCGCGTGCTGCGCGTAGTCGAAGTCCGACAGGTTCGCGAGCAGGAAGCGCAGCGTATTGCGGATGCGGCGATAGCCTTCGGTCACGCGCTTCAGGATTTCCTCGGAGATCGCGAGCTCGCCCGAATAGTCGGTCGACGCGATCCACAGGCGGATGATTTCCGCGCCGAGGCGGTTCGCGACTTCATGCGGGTCGATGCCGTTGCCGAGCGACTTGCTCATCTTGCGGCCTTCGCCGTCGACCGTGAAGCCGTGCGTGAGCAGGCCCTTGTACGGCGCGCGGCCGTCGATCATCGACGCGGTCAGCAGCGACGAGTGGAACCAGCCGCGATGCTGGTCCGAGCCTTCCAGATACAGGTCGGCCGGGAACTGCAGTTGATCCTTGTGCGAGCCGCGCAGCACGTGCCAGTGCGTCGTGCCCGAGTCGAACCACACGTCGAGCGTGTCGCGGTTCTTTTCGTACAGGTTCGCGTCGTCGCCGATCAGCTCGCGCGGGTCGAGCGTCTGCCATGCCTCGATGCCCGACTGCTCGACGCGCTTCGCGACTTCCTCGAGCAGTTCGAGCGTGCGCGGGTGCAATTCGCCGGTTTCCTTGTGCACGAAGAACGCCATCGGCACGCCCCACTGGCGCTGGCGCGACAGCGTCCAGTCGGGACGGTTCGCGATCATGCTGAACAGGCGCTGCTTGCCCCACGACGGGTAGAACGCGGTCGCGTCGACGCCTTCGAGCGCCGTTTCGCGCAGCGTCTTGCTGCCGTCGCGCGGCGTCACGTCCATGCCGGCGAACCACTGCGACGTCGCGCGGTAGATGATCGGCGTCTTGTGGCGCCAGCAGTGCATGTAGCTGTGCGTGTACTTCTCGCTGCGCAGCAGCGAGCCGGCCGCGTTCAGCGCTTCGACGATCTTCGGGTTCGCATCCCAGATCGACAGGCCGCCGAACAGCGGCAGCGATTCGATATAGCGGCCGTCGCCCATCACCGGGTTGATGAAGTCCGAGTCGGTCATCCCGTGCGCCTTGCAGGACATGAAGTCCTCGATACCGTACGCGGGCGACGAGTGCACGACGCCGGTACCGGTGTCGGTCGTCACGTAGTCGCCGAGGTAGACGGGCGCGGTGCGCTTGTAGCCGGGGTGGGCCGATGCGAGCGGGTGGTGGAAGCGCAGGTTCGCGAGCTTCACGCCCGGTGCGGTCGCGACGACGCGGCCTGTCAGCTTGAACTCTTCCATGCACGCGGCGACGCGCTCTTCGGCGATGATCAGCAGCCCGCGCTCGGTGTCGACCAGCGCGTAGACGATTTCCGGATGGAGGTTCAGCGCCTGGTTCGCCGGAATCGTCCACGGCGTGGTGGTCCAGATCACGATGCCGCCTTCGGCGCGCGGCAGTGCCGGCAGGCCGAACGCCTGCGCGGTCTTTTCCGGTTCCGCGAATGCGAACATCACGTCGATCGTCGGATCGGTGCGGTCCTTGTACTCGACTTCCGCTTCGGCGAGCGCCGAGCCGCAGTCGAAGCACCAGTTCACCGGCTTCAGCCCGCGATACACATAACCCTTCTCGATGATCTTGCCGAGCGCACGGAGCTCTTCCGCCTCGTTGACGAAGTTCATCGTCTTGTACGGATTGGCCCAGTCGCCGAGCACGCCGAGGCGCTTGAAGCCGACCTTCTGCTTCTCGATCTGTTCGGTCGCGTACGCGCGCGCCTTGCTCATCACTTCGGCCGCCGGCAGCGACTTGCCGAACTGCTTCTCGATCTGGATCTCGATCGGCATCCCGTGGCAATCCCAGCCCGGCACGTACGGCGCGTCGAAGCCGGCCATGTTGCGCGACTTGACGACGATGTCCTTCAGGATCTTGTTGACGGCGTGGCCGAGGTGGATGTCGCCGTTCGCATACGGCGGGCCGTCGTGCAGGATGAACTTCGGCCGGCCCTGGCTGGCCGCGCGGATCTTGTCGTAGAGGCCGCGCTCTTCCCATTCCTTGACCCACTGCGGCTCGCGCTTGGGCAGGTCGCCGCGCATCGGGAACGGCGTGTCGAGCAGGTTGACCGGATACTTGGCCTGCGGTTTCGAATCGGCTTTCTTGTTGCTCATGATGGGATCGCTATCAAATCGGAGGACGCTCGTGCGTCGTGAATCGGGGATGCGCGCGCGTGTGCGACGCGTGGGTGCGGCGCGGGGCGCCGCCGTCCGGATCAGCTAATTCGGTCGGTTGCCGACGTCGCGAAGCCCGTTGCGCGGCTACCCGGCGCACGGTCGCGCTCGATGAAGTACGCGCGCGCATTCGCGACGTCCAGCGCGATCGCGCGCGACAGTGCCTCGAGATCGTCGAATTTCGCCTCGTCGCGCAGCTTCTTCAGAAATTCGACGCGGATGAGCTTGCCGTACGCATCGCCGTGCCAGTCGAGCAGGTGGACTTCGAGCAGCACGCGGCCCGAATCGTCGACGGTCGGGCGCAGGCCGAGGCTCGCGACGCCCGGCAGCGGGTCGGGGCCGAGGCCGTGCACCTGCACGACGAAGATGCCCGCGAGCGCCGGCCGCTTGTGCGCGATCGGCAGGTTCAGCGTCGGGAAGCCGAGGTCGCGGCCGAGCTTCAGCCCGTGCGCGACGTGGCCGCTGATCGCATAGCCGTGGCCGAGCGCCTGCGCGGCCGCGTCGAGATCGCCGGCCGCCAGCGCGGCGCGCACGCCCGAGCTCGAGATGCGCGTGCCGTCGCTGCCGGCCACCGTGCCCATCTGTTCGACCTCGAAGCCGTACTGCTCGCCGGCCGCCTTCAGCGTGTCGAACGTGCCAGCGCGCTTCGCGCCGTAGCAGAAATCGTCGCCGACCATCATCCAGCGCGTGTGCAGCCCGTTCACCAGCGTGCGCTCGACGAACGCTTGCGGCGTCTGGCTCGCGAACGTGTGGTTGAAGTGCTCGACGACCACGCGGTCGACGCCGTGATCGCGCAGCGCCTCGAGCTTGTCGCGCAGCATCGCGATGCGCGGCGGCGCGCCGGCCGGGTTGAAGAATTCACGCGGGTGCGGCTCGAAAGTCATGACGCACACGGGCAGGCCGCGTGCGTCCGCTGCCGCGCGCACGCGCGCGAGCAAGGCCTGGTGGCCGCGATGGACACCGTCGAAGTTGCCGATCGTCAGCGCGCACGGGGCGCGGCTCTCGGCGTTGGGCAGGCCGCGGAAGACTTTCACGATAGCGGATGCAGCGTCGGGGAATGGGCGGTGGGATGCCGCAAAGCAGAAGATTATAAACGTTCGGGCGGGCCGGCGGCCGAGAAGGGGGGAAACGCGGGGGCGAATGGTAAAATTCGCGGATGAAAAAACTCGTGATCCTGATTTCCGGTCGCGGCAGCAACATGGAGGCCATCGTCCGCGCGTGCGCGCAGGAACGCTGGCCGGCCGAGGTCGCTGCCGTGATCGCCAACCGGCCCGATGCGGCCGGCCTGGCTTTTGCCGCGTCGCACGGGGTAGCGACCGCGGTGGTCGACCACCGGTCGTTCGACGGCCGCGACAGCTTCGACGCGGCGCTCGCCGCCGAGATCGACCGTTTCGCCCCCGATCTCGTGGTCCTCGCGGGCTTCATGCGCATCCTCACGCCGGCATTCGTCAGACGATACGAAGGCCGGCTGCTGAACATCCACCCGTCGCTGCTGCCGAGCTTCAAGGGCATCCACACGCACCAGCAGGCGCTCGATGCGGGCGTCGCGCTGCATGGCGCGAGCGTGCACTTCGTGATTCCCGAGCTCGACAGCGGCGCGATCGTCGCGCAGGGCGCGGTGCCCGTACGAGCGGGCGACGATGCGGCCGCGCTCGCGCAGCGCGTGCTGACGGTCGAGCATGTGCTGTATCCGCGCGCGGTGCGCTGGTTCGTCGAGGGGCGTTTGCGCCTCGAGGACGGCCGGGCAGTGGTGGCGCCGGAAGAGGCGCGCTGGATTTTCGCGGATCAACCGCATACCGAAACGAGTGAGGGCGTATGAAGCTGCACGGATTCCTGATCGGCCAGACCGAGACTTTGCTGGCCGAGGTGCTGAAGTTCGCCGGCCCCGCCGACGCGACGACGAGCCGGTTCTTCCGCGCGCACCCGAAGCTCGGGCATGCCGAGCGGGGCGTGATCGCCGAGGCCGTCTTCGCGGTGCTGCGCCGGAAGATGGAGTTTTCGCATCTGGCCGAGAGCGGCACGGGCACGCCCGCGCGGCGCCTCACGCTGCTCGGCCTGATGCAGACGGCCGGCCGCAACGCGCTGAGGCCGTTTTTGTCCGACACCGAGTCCGCGTGGCTCGAGCACGTGTCGAAGATCGATCCGGCGAGCCTGCCCGTGCGCGTACGCACGAACCTGCCCGACTGGATCCACCAGGCGCTGTCGGCCCGTTTCGATGCCGAGGAGCTCGCGCAGCTCGCCGCCGCGCTGAACTACCCGGCGCCGCTCGATCTGCGCGCCAACGCGCAGAAGGCAACCCGCGACCAGGTGATCGACGCGCTGCGCGCGAACGGCATCGATGCGGGCGCGATGCCGTTTGCGCCGTTCGGCGTGCGCGTGGTCGGCAAGCCGGCGCTGACGCGCCTGAAGCTGTTCGAGGAAGGCCAGATCGAGGTGCAGGACGAAGGCAGCCAGCTGCTGTGCTCGCTGGTCGCGCCGCGCCGCGGCGAGATGGTCGTCGATTTCTGCGCGGGCGCGGGCGGCAAGACGCTCGCGCTGGGCGCGATGATGCGCTCGACCGGGCGCCTCTATGCGTTCGACGTGTCGGAAAAGCGTCTCGCGAAGCTGAAGCCGCGCCTTGCGCGCAGCGGGCTGTCGAACGTGAACCCGGTGCTGATCGACAGCGAGCACGACGCGAAGATCAAGCGGCTCGCCGGCAAGATCGACCGCGTGCTGGTCGACGCGCCGTGCAGCGGCCTCGGCACGCTGCGCCGCAACCCGGACCTGAAGTGGCGCCAGACGCGCACGGCGATCGACGAGCTGACGCCGAAGCAGGCGTCGATCCTCGCGAGCGCCGCGCGCCTCGTGAAGAAGGGCGGCCGGCTCGTCTACGCGACCTGCAGCGTGCTTGACGCCGAGAACGAGCGCATCGTCGAGCAGTTCCTGGCCGACCATCCCGAGTTCGTGCTGGTGCCCGCGCAGAAGGTGCTGGCCGACCAGCGCATCGAGCTCGAGACGGGCGACTACCTGTCGCTGTGGCCGCACCGTCACGCGACCGACGGCTTCTTCGCCGCGGTGCTCGAACGGCGCGCGCAGTAACGGCGGCCCGCACGGACGATGGAGAATCTGCAGAGCCGCCTGCTGTCGCACCGACTGGCATCGGTGATTCGCGACTTTCACCAGCCGGTGATGATCTGGCAGGCGGCGATCCTCGTTGGGGCGCTGTGCTTCGCGTGGGTGGCCGCGCGCTTCGTGCACGGCCGGATCGATGCGCGCCGTCGGGCGGCCGGACGCGCGCCCGGCGCGGGCGCGCAAAGCCTGAAGCGCGCGTTGTTCCCGTTGTTCGGCGGCATCTTCGTGGGAGTTGCGCAGCTCGCGTTCGACCCGTTCATGTCGACGTCGCTGCTGTCGCTCGCGCTCGTGCCGTTGTTCGGCATCGGGCTGATCTACGTGCTGTTCTTCTTCGCGCGGCGCGTGTTCGCGCGCGACGGCCACACGCATGCGTGGCTGTCGATCGTCGAGAAGATCGTGTCGACCGCCGTGTGGGCCGCGATGGTGCTGACCGTGCTCGGCATCCAGCGCGACGTGCTCGGCTGGCTCGACAGCGTGCAGTTCCGTGTCGCCAATGCGCATCTCACGCTGCTGTCGCTGATCTCCGGCGCGCTGTGGGTCTGCGTGACGCTGATGGTCGCGATGTGGCTCGGCTCGGTGCTCGAGGAGCGCCTCACGCGCGCGAGCACGCTCGACGCGAACCTGAAGGTCGTGCTGTCGCGGGTCGGCCGCGCGCTGCTCGTGTTCGCGGCGATCCTGATCGGGCTGTCGCTGGTCGGCATCGACGTGACGGTGCTCGGCGTGTTCGGCGGCGCGGTCGGCGTCGGCCTCGGCTTCGGGCTGCAGAAGATCGCGAGCAACTACGTGTCGGGCTTCATCATCCTGCTCGACCGCTCGCTGCGGCTCGGCGACGCGATCAGTGTCGGCGGGCTGCAGGGCATCGTCACGCAGATCCGCACGCGCTACACGGTCGTGCGCGGCCTCGACGGCAACGAGACGCTGATCCCGAACGAGAAGCTGATCACCGACGTCGTGCAGAACCAGTCGTCGTACCTGACGCGCGGTTACGCGAAGGTCGCGGTGCAGGTCGCGTATACGAGCGATGTCGAGCACGCGCTCGCGTTGCTTGCCGATGCCGCGAAGGGCGTGCCGCGCGTGCTGGCGGAGCCTGCGCCGACCCCGTATCTGGTGAGCTTCGGTGCGGACGGGATCGACCTGGAACTCGGCTTCTGGATCGAGGATTCGGCGAAAGGCACGTCGGGCGTGCGTTCGACCGTGAACCGCAATATCTGGCGGCTGTTCAGCGAGCACGGGATTTCGATTCCGTTTCCGCAGCGCGAAGTGCGCGTCGTCGGGCTGCCGGACGGTTTTGCCGGCGCGGGCGCTGCGGCCAGCGATCCGGCGGCCGGCAACGGCACGGTGGACGGGCGTGCGCCGGCTGCGTAGCGCGCCGGTCGTCTATCGTATAGACCCAGCGGTCGGAACCGGATCGCGGGCCTTTCCAGGTCCGCCCGTGGACTGTTCCGGTTGCGCCAGGGCAAGAAAATATTCATTTTTTACAAAGACTTGGAACGGTTGAAGTAAAATCCAAGTCTATTCGCGGTATGCTTTCATTTTTCTGACGCCTGCGCGAGCCGGCGCCGCTCTCATCACAGGTAACTGCCTTGTTGAATTCCCTGCTCGATTTTCTTTCCCACGGGCTTCTGCATTTTTCGTGGTGGCAGGTCGCGCTGTTCGCGCTCGCCGTCACGCACGTCACGATCATCGGCGTGACGGTCTACCTGCATCGCTGCCAGGCGCACCGCGCACTGGAGCTGCATCCGATCGCGAGCCACTTCTTCCGCGTCTGGCTGTGGATGACGACCGGCATGCTGACTGGCCAGTGGGCCGCGATTCACCGCAAGCACCACGCGAAGTGCGAGACCGAGGAAGATCCGCACAGCCCGCAGACGCGCGGCATCTGGAAGGTGTTCCTCGAGGGCGCCGAGCTGTATCGCGCGGAAGCGAAGAATGAAGAGACGATGCGCAAGTTCGGCCACGGCACGCCGAACGACTGGATCGAACGCAATCTCTACTCGAAGTACCCGATTCTCGGCATCAGCCTGATGATGGTGATCGACGTCGCGTTGTTCGGCGTGCTCGGCCTGACCGTGTGGGCCGTGCAGATGGTCTGGATTCCGTTCTGGGCGGCGGGCGTCGTCAACGGCTTCGGCCACTTCTGGGGCTACCGCAACTTCAACTCGGCCGACGCGAGCACGAACCTGTTCCCGTGGGGCATCGTGATCGGCGGCGAAGAACTGCACAACAACCACCACACGTTCGCGACGTCGGCGAAGCTGTCGAACAAGTGGTACGAGTTCGACATCGGCTGGATGTACATCCGCATCATGTCGGCGTTCGGTCTCGCGAAGGTGAAGAAGGTTGCACCGACGCCGCGCCTGAACAAGCCGAAGACGGTGCTCGACCAGGAAACGCTGCAGGCCGTGCTGTCGAACCGCTACGAAGTGATGGCGCGCTACGGCAAGGCCGTGAAGCGTGCATACCGCCAGGAGCTCGCGCACCTGAAGGAACTCGGTTCGAGCGAGAAGTACCAGTTGATGCGCGGCGCGCGCAAGTGGTTCCACAAGGACGCCGACGGCCTCGACGAGCCGCAGAAGAAGCTGCTTCCGGAAATCTTCGCGAACAGCCAGAAGCTGCACACGTACTTCCAGTTGCGCCAGGATCTTGCCGCGATCTGGGATCGTTCGACCGCGTCGCGCGAACAGCTGCTCGCACAATTGCAGGATTGGTGTCATCGCGCGGAACAAAGCGGCATCAAGGCGCTGCAGGAATTCGCGACGCGCCTGCGTCGCTACGCCTGATTCGAAATCGATTAGAATCTCAGGACGTCACAAACCCCGCGTTGGCGGGGTTTTTTCATTTGGGCCGCCGGTTTTTGACGGACGCGATCGGCAGGGCCGGAATTTGTGTGAGGCTTGGGGCGGCGGCGCAACGGTGCCCCGGGGCGAGCGAAGAGGATGGGATCGGAGTAGTGTTGAAGCGCTGATTCTGGTGACCGCGAAGCATGGGACTGGAGTAAGTGCTAAGGCACTAACTCCGGTCGACCGCGAAGCATGGGACCGGAGTAAGCGCTAAAGCGCTAACTCTGGTCGACAGGAGATATGGAGATGCAATCGACGATCAAACCCGTCGAGTACGACCGGCCCGTCGCAGCAGGGACCGTGTGCGGCGTGGGACAGGCGTGGGCCAAGGTGCCCGATGCGCCGTCCCCCGAGGAACGCGCTGCGCTGAAGGCGCGCATCAAGGCGCTGCTCGTGCGTGAAAAGGCCGTGCTGGTCGCACACTACTACGTGGACGCGGAACTGCAGGAACTCGCCGACGAAACCGGCGGCTGCGTTGCCGATTCGCTTGAAATGGCCCGCTTCGGCCGCGATCACGATGCGCAGACGCTGGTCGTCGCCGGCGTGCGCTTCATGGGCGAAACCGCGAAGATCCTGAGCCCGAACAAGCGGATCCTGATGCCCGATCTCGATGCGACCTGCTCGCTCGACCTCGGCTGCCCGGTCGATGAATTCTCGGCGTTCTGCGATGCGCATCCCGACCGCACCGTCGTCGTCTACGCGAACACCAGCGCGGCCGTGAAGGCACGCGCGGACTGGATGGTCACATCGTCGATCGGCCTCGAGATCGTGGCCGACCTGCACGCGCGCGGCGAGAAGATCATCTGGGCACCCGATCGCCATCTCGGCAGCTATATCCAGAAGAAAACCGGCGCGGACATGCTGCTGTGGCAGGGTTCGTGCCTCGTCCATGACGAGTTCAAGGGTATCGAGCTCGATCTGCTGCGCGCCGAATACCCGGACGCGAAGGTGCTCGTCCATCCCGAATCGCCGGAAAACGTCGTTGCGCAGGCCGATGTCGTCGGCTCGACCACGCAACTGATCGACGCGGCCGTCAGGTTCGACGCGACGCGCTTCATCGTGGCGACCGATCTCGGCATCCTGCACAAGATGCAGCTCGCGGCGCCCGGCAAGACCTTCATTGCAGCGCCGACGGCCGGCAACAGTGCGACCTGCAAGAGCTGCGCGCACTGCCCGTGGATGGCGATGAACGGCCTTGCGAACCTCGCCGACGTGCTCGAACGCGGTCACAACGAGATCTTCGTTGATCCCGCGATCGGCGAGCGTGCGCGTTTGCCGATCGACCGGATGCTCGATTTCGCGGCCGCGCACAAGAAGCGCGTGCAGGCGAGCGGCGATCTGCAGCGCGACCAGCAATTGTTTGCGAACGTGGGGGCTGCATGACGAACGGCCTCCATGCTCACGTTCGTTCGCTGCCCCCCGAGGGGGCGGCCGCCTTCCTTGGTGGCGGCCCGGCGGAACGCGGCACGACGAGTGCTGTCTCCCCGCTGTTCGACATCGTCCGCGAGCAATACGGCGCGGCATTCGACGACGCGATCGCGCGCAACGTTGCCGATGCGATCGCGGAAGACGTCGGCGCCGGCGACCAGACCGGGCGGCTCGTACCGGCCGGAGGGCGTCGCCGCGCGCGCATCATCGTGCGCGAGGAAGCCGTACTGTGCGGCGTGCCGTGGTTCGAGGCCGTGATCGGCCGGATCGATCCGGCGATCGCCGTGCAATGGCACTACCGCGAAGGCGACCGGATGACGCCCGATTCGACTGTCTGCGAACTCGAAGGGCCGGCGCGTGCGCTGTTGACGGCGGAGCGCAACGGGCTGAACTTCCTGCAACTGCTGTCGGGTGTCGCGACCGCGACGCGCCGTTATGTCGATCGCGTCGAAGGCACGCGCGCGAAGATCCTCGATACGCGCAAGACGCTGCCAGGCCTGCGGCTCGCGCAGAAGTACGCGGTGCGCGTCGGCGGCGGCGAGAACCAGCGTCTCGCGCTGTACGACGGCATCCTGATCAAGGAGAACCACATCGCAGCGGCGGGTGGTGTCGGCGAGGCGCTCGACGCGGCGTTCGCGCTCGATTCGGGCGTGCCCGTGCAGGTTGAGGTCGAGACGCTCGCGCAGCTCGACACGGCGCTCGCGCATCGCGCGCAGTCGGTGCTGCTCGACAACTTCACGCTCGACATGATGCGTGAAGCGGTGCGCGTGGCGGCCGGCAAGGCCGTGCTCGAAGTGTCGGGCGGCGTCAATTTCGATACGGTGCGCGCATTCGCGGAGACGGGCGTCGATCGCATCTCGATCGGTGCACTGACGAAGGACGTACGCGCGACGGACTATTCGATGCGGATCGTCGACTGACCGAGCGTCGTACGATCAGACAAAAAAGCCGTTGGCGCACAAACGCCAACGGCTTTTTTCCTGTGCGGCCGCGGCCGGGAAAGGCGCGTCGTTCAGCGACGCGCGCGCGGCGTGAGCACGCTCGGCAGCGCCTTCGGCAGCGTGTTCGGCCAGTCGCGGCTGTAGTGCAGCCCGCGGCTTTCGCGGCGCGACTGCGCGCTCTTGACGATCAGTGTCGCCACGTCGACGAGGTTGCGCAATTCGAGCAGGTCGCGCGTCACGCGGAAATTCGCGTAGTACTCGTGGATCTCGTCACGTAACAGCGACAGCCGGTGCTTCGCGCGTTCGAGGCGCTTGTCGGTGCGCACGATGCCGACGTAGTTCCACATCAGGCGGCGCAGCTCGTCCCAGTTGTGCGCGACGACGACTTCCTCGTCCGCATCCGACACGCGGCTTTCGTCCCACGCGGGCAGCGTGGCCGGCGTTTCCGAATCGAAGCCGGCCGCCTCGATCGCCTCGGCCGCCGCGCGCCCGATCACGAGACATTCGAGCAGCGAGTTGCTGGCGAGCCGGTTCGCGCCGTGCAGCCCCGTGTACGACGTTTCGCCGACCGCGTACAGGCCCGCGAGATCGGTGCGCCCGGCGAGATCGGTCACGACGCCGCCGCACGTGTAGTGCGCGGCCGGCACGACGGGAATCGGCTCTTTCGCGATGTCGATGCCGAATTCGAGGCAGCGCGCATGGATCGTCGGGAAGTGTTCGCGCAGGAACGCTTCCGGCTGATGGCTGATGTCGAGATACACGCAGTCGATCCCGCGCTTCTTGATCTCGAAGTCGATCGCGCGCGCGACGATGTCGCGCGGCGCGAGCTCGGCGCGCGGATCGTGCGCGGGCATGAAGCGCGTGCCGTCGGGCAGCTTCAGCAGGCCGCCTTCGCCGCGCACGGCCTCTGAAATCAGGAACGATTTCGCATACGGATGGAACAGGCAGGTCGGGTGGAACTGGATGAATTCCATGTTCGACACGCGGCAGCCCGCGCGCCACGCCATCGCGATGCCGTCGCCGGTCGCCGTATCGGGGTTCGTCGTGTACAGGTAGACCTTGCCGGCGCCGCCCGTTGCGAGCACCGTATGCGGCGCCTCGATCGTGATCGTGCGGTCGTTGTCGACGTCGAGCGCATACAGGCCGTGACAGCGGCGGCCGGGCAGGCCGAGCCGGTCCGACGTGATCAGGTCGATCGCATGGTGGTTTTCGAAGAACGTGATGTTCGGATGCTGGCGCGCGCGCTCCGACAGCGTCGCGAGCACCGCATGGCCGGTCGCGTCGGCCGCGTGGATGATCCGGCGGTGGCTGTGGCCGCCTTCGCGCGTCAGGTGGAAGCCGAGCTCGGCTGCGTCGTCCTTCGTGAAAGGCACGCCTTGCGAGATCAGCCATTCGATTGCTTCGCGGCCGTGCTCGACGATATAGCGCGTCGCGCCTTCGTCGCACAGGCCGCCACCGGCGACCAGCGTGTCGTCGACATGGTTCTCGATGCTGTCGGCCGAGTCGAGGACGGCCGCGATGCCGCCCTGCGCGTTATCGCTTGCCCCCTCCATCATCGAACGTTTCGCGATCAGCGCGACACGTCGCGTGCTGGCCAGATTGAGTGCGACCGACAGCCCTGCCAGGCCACTGCCGACGATCGCCACGTCGAATTTCATGCTGCATCTCCATCGTTGCGCTTTTGATCTTGTGCGTTCCGGCGGCCACGGCCGCGGAAAGGGGAGAGCATACCGCGTCGGGCCCGGGCGTGCGCGCAAAACAAAAAGCCCCGCATGTGCGGGGCTTTTCGGTCGCCGTCAGGCTGGCAGAAACCGGAGATTACTTGATCTTGGTTTCTTTGTATTCCACATGCTTGCGGACGACGGGATCGAACTTCTTGATCGCCATCTTTTCCGGCATGTTGCGCTTGTTCTTCGTGGTCGTGTAGAAGTGACCCGTACCAGCGGTCGACTCCAGCTTGATCTTGTCGCGGGCGCCTTTTGCCATGATTGTGCTCCTTGGGCTTAGGCTTCGCCGCGTGCGCGCAGGTCAGCGAGCACGGAATCGATGCCGTTCTTGTCGATCAGGCGCAGGCCGGCGTTCGAGACGCGCAGGCGCACCCAGCGGTTTTCGCTCTCTACCCAGAACCGGCGGTTTTGCAGGTTCGGCAGGAAGCGACGCTTGGTCTTGTTGTTGGCGTGGGAAACGTTGTTGCCGCTCATCGGCGCTTTCCCAGTTACTTGGCATACGCGTGCCATGAGAGCACTCCTAATACGCTAAATTCGGGGTTCGATCGCCGGTGAAGGTTCTCATCGCACCGCCACGTGATCCATGGCTGCACTCTCAGAACGCCGTAGCCCTTACAGACAAGGCCCTTCGATGGCTAGAACTGGTTGGAAAAAAGACAGACGACGATTCTAGCAGAAAAAGTTCAGGAAAATCAAACCTAATTTCGCTTCGTCGTTGCGGCGCCCTGGGCGGGCTGCCGCGCCACAGTCTACAGCCAACCGGCACGCGCGAACGAGAAAGTATCGCTGGTGCCGACGACAACGTGGTCGAGCAGCCGCACGTCGACGAGTTCGAGCGCGTCGCGCAGCACGCGGGTCAGGCGGCGGTCTTCCGCGCTCGGCTGCACGGCGCCCGACGGATGGTTGTGCGCGACGATCAGCGCCGCGGCGTTGTGCGTCATCGCGCGGCGCACGATCTCGCGCGGGTAGACGGCCATGCGCGTCAGCGAGCCGCGTGTGATCTCCTCCATCTCGATCAGCCCGTGGCGGGCGTCGAGGTACACCGCGACGAACACTTCGTACGGGTGCTTGCCGATCGTCATCCGCAGATAATCCTCGACCGCGCCGGGCGAATCGATTTGCGTCCGCTCGTGTACTTTCTCCTTCAGCATGCGCCGCGCGATCTCGGTGACCGCGGCCAGCCGCGTGGAGCGCGCGGGGCCGATGCCGGGGTGCGCCTCGAAATCGTCGGTCGTCGCCTCGAGCAGCCCGCGCAACGTTCCGAACTTCTTGACCAATGCGCGGGCGCTGGCGAATACGTCGTGCCCGGGCTTGCCGGTGCCGAGCAGCAGCACGATCAGTTCGTCGTCGGTCAGCGCGGCCGGCCCGCGCTCCAGCAACCGCTCGCGCGGCCGCTCGGGCCGCCAGTCGCCCGGGCGGCGCTTGCGCCGGCGGATCGGGAGGACGCGGCCGGGCGGATCGGCAGGCGCATCGGCGGTGTCGCGGCATTCGACCGGCGGCGGGGCGAGGCAAAGTGAGGGCATGCTTGAAACTCCAATGGCGGCGGGCTGTCTGCGCGACGTCGTCGCACTTTCCGCCTTGCGCGCTCAGGTGACTTACAATATTGGCTTTGCGCCGGGCCTTTGGGCCGTATCGGGCGCCGACTGAACGAGTAATTCATGAGCCTCATCGATCTATCCGAAGTGAAGCCCGGTTCCCACGTCACGTTGCATTACCGGCTGGCATTGGCCGACGGCGCCGACATCGTCAACACCTTCACCGACAAGCCCGCCACGCTGCTGCTCGGCGCGGGACAACTGGCGCCGTCGCTGGAACAGATTCTGCTCGGGCTCAGGGTGGGTGACCACTCGACTTTTCAGCTAACGCCCGAACAGGGGTTCGGTCCCCGGAATCCCGACATGCTCCAGCGCGTGACGCTGTCGACGCTGCGCGAGAACGGGATGGTCGGCGACGATTTCACGCCGGGCGAGCTGATCGAGTTCAACGCGCCGGACGGCGGCCGGTATGCAGGGGTGCTGAAGGAAGTCAGCGAAACCTCGGCGCTGTTCGACTTCAATCATCCGCTCGCGGGCCAGGCGCTCACGTTCGAAGTGAAAATCATCGGAATCCTGTAATCATGAGCACCACCGATACGCTGTCCGGGCAGACCGTCGCCGCCGATGCCGAAATTCTGCTGGCCCAGCCGCGCGGCTTCTGCGCGGGCGTCGACCGCGCGATCGAGATCGTCGAGCGTGCGATCGCGATGCACGGTGCACCGATCTACGTCCGTCACGAAATCGTCCACAACAAGTACGTGGTCGAGGATCTGAAAAAGAAAGGCGCGATCTTCGTCGAGGAGCTCGAGGAGGTGCCGGCCGGCAACACCGTGATCTTCAGCGCGCACGGCGTGTCGAAGGCCGTGCGCGACGAAGCCGACGTGCGCGGGCTGCGCATTTACGACGCAACCTGTCCGCTCGTCACGAAGGTGCACGTCGAGGTGGCGAAGATGCGCCAGGACGGCGTCGATATCGTGATGATCGGGCACAAGGGCCATCCGGAAGTCGAAGGCACGATGGGGCAGGTCGAGCGCGGCATGCATCTCGTCGAGAGCGTCGAGGACGTGCAGAAGCTCGAGCTCGCCGATCCCGAGCGGATCGCGCTCGTCACGCAGACGACGCTGTCCGTCGACGACGCGGCAGAGATCATCGGGGCGCTGAAGGCAAAGTATCCGAAGATCCGCGAGCCGAAGAAGCAGGACATCTGCTACGCGACGCAGAACCGCCAGGATGCGGTGAAGTTCATGGCGCCGCAGTGTGACGTCGTGATCGTCGTCGGCAGCCCGAACAGCTCGAACTCGAGCCGCCTGCGCGAAGTGGCCGAGAAGCGCGGTGTGGACGCGTACATGGTCGATGCGCCCGACCAGATCGACCCCGCATGGGTCGCAGGCAAGCGCCGCATCGGCGTGACGGCCGGCGCGTCGGCCCCCGAAGTGCTCGCCCAGGCCGTGATCGCGCGGCTGCGCGAACTCGGCGTGCGCAACGTCCGCGCGCTCGACGGCATCGAGGAAAACGTGTCGTTTCCGCTGCCGCGCGGGTTGAACCTGCCGCCCGCCGCCTGATTGCCGCATCGCACCCGCGGAACACCGAAGCGCGCCTCCCGGCGCGCTTTTTTTTGCGTATAGAAATTGTAATTGCAACCATTATTCGCAATCATGGTGCAACCCGGTTGCTCTCCCTGTTTCCGACCGTCTCTCAAAATTGGTTGCAATGCAGGAAAACCCCATCGAATCAGGATTATTGGCGTTCTATAAATGGAGTTACAATGCGCCCGTTTTCAGGCCGGAATGGCTTTGAAATCGGGTTTTGGCAAGGCGCGGGAGACCATTCAATGCATGTGAAGTTGGCTTACGCCGAGTCCGTCGCCGCACCGGTTGCAATGCTTGCCGGTTGCAGCAAAAAGAGCGACGACGGGGCGGGCAGGGAGGCTGCGGTGTGCGCGGCACCGCCGGCCAGCGGCGTGCGCGTCGCCGGAACCGGTCGTGCGGCACCATCGGCGTGCCGCATCGCGCAATTGGGCAAGGACAAGGGAAACGGGGCACGTTTGGCGATCGAGGAAATCAACGCGCTTGGCCTGGCGAACGGTCGGGCAGCGGGCATGCAGGTTGCATCGCAGCAAGCCGCCGGTCGCGGTGTGACGACGACCGTGCGCGCCGATCGACGGATGCCGGCTACGGCGCCGCATGCATGCGGCGATGCGGGCAGCGCGCAGATGTCACCGGCCCCCTTTCATTTCGATTCGACGAGACAGCGTGTCGCCGCGAGCGGTGGTGTCGTGGCGCACGGTCTGGTTCGTACGATGGATTCCGACGCAGTCCTGACGAATGTCGGGCGCGGCTTTCGCGATGCCTTGCCAGGCGTCGCGGCGCGGAATCCGATCTGCCCGGGCGCGGGGTTCGCCTCGCACCGGACGGGAAAAGGCACGGATGCCGGGCAACCGGACGATGGCCGTCTCGGCATGCTGCCCTACGACTTCAAGGAGGCCACGAACACCGTCCTCGACGTCGTGACGATTTAGCGACGGGACTCATGACGGCACCGGAACAGTGCGGTGCCGTTTTTGTATCCGTTCCGGCGGCAGGTCCGGCCGTACAGGCTGGGCGACGCGCGCCGGGACGATTCACCCTTACCGGTATCGACTAGTACCCGCAGTGTCGCCGAGAAGGCGCGATTCCTCGCTTACCCGCGGGGCGCATCGTCCTCCGGCAGCACGGGCCAAGGAGCTTTAAATGGATATTTTCGTCCAGCAGGTTCTCAACGGGCTGGTGCTCGGCAGTGTGTACGCCATCATCGCGTTGGGTTACACGATGGTGTACGGCATTCTCGGCATCATCAACTTCGCGCACGGCGACGTGCTGATGATCGGCGCGATGGTCGCCCTGTCGGCCATTACCGTGCTGCAGAACCATTTCCCCGGACTCGGCAATGCCGCGACGCTGACGATCGGCCTTGGCATCGCCGCGGTCGTCTGTGCATTCGTCGGCTTCACGATCGAGCGCGTCGCATACCGGCCGCTGCGCCGCGCGCCGCGCCTCGCGCCGCTGATCACCGCGATCGGCGTGTCGATCCTGCTGCAGACGGCCGCGATGATCATCTGGTCGCGCAACCCGCTGCCGTTCCCGCAATTGCTGCCGACCGACCCGATCAACGTGATCAAGGCCACCGACACGACGCCCGGCGCCGTGATCTCGGTGACCGAAATCGTGATCATCGCGGTGGCGTTCATCGTGATGGGCGGCCTGCTGCTGCTCGTGCACAAGACCAAGCTCGGCCGTGCGATGCGCGCGATCGCCGAAAGCCCGAACACCGCGAGCCTGATGGGCGTGAACCCGAACTTCGTGATTTCCGCGACGTTCATGATCGGCTCCGCGCTTGCCGCGCTGGCCGGCGTGATGATCGCGTCCGAATACGGCAACGTGCACTTCTACATGGGCTTCATCCCCGGCATGAAGGCGTTCACGGCAGCGGTGCTCGGCGGGATCGGCAACCTCGGCGGTGCGATGGTCGGCGGCGTGCTGCTCGGCCTGATCGAGCAGCTCGGTGCCGGCTACATCGGCAACCTCACGGGCGGCGTATTCGGCAGTAACTACCAGGACGTGTTCGCCTTCATCGTGCTGATCATCGTGCTGGTGTTCCGTCCGTCGGGCCTGCTGGGCGAACGTGTCGCGGATCGCGCGTAACGGAAGGGAGCAAACAACATGACATCCATTCAACCGATCGAATCCTCGACGTCGCTCGTCGAAGAGCGCAACACCGCCAAGACCGTCGTCATCGGCATCCTGACCGCTGCGTTCGTGATCGCCGCGCCGATCATCATCGGCGCGGCCGGCGGCAACTACTGGGTCCGCGTGCTCGACTTCGCGATGCTTTACGTGATGCTCGCGCTCGGCCTGAACGTGGTGGTCGGCTTCGCCGGCCTGCTCGACCTGGGCTATATCGCGTTCTACGCGGTGGGCGCGTACACGGCAGCGTTGTTGAGCTCGCCGCACCTGACCTCGCAGTTCGAGTGGATCGCGAACCTGGCACCCGGCGGATTGCACATCCCGTTCCTGATCATCGTGCCGATCGCGATGGCGCTCGCGGCCACCTTCGGGATCCTGCTCGGCGCGCCGACGCTGCGCCTGCGCGGCGACTACCTGGCGATCGTCACGCTGGGCTTCGGCGAAATCGTCCGGATCTTCATGAACAACCTCGACCGTCCGGTGAACATCACCAACGGCCCGAAGGGGATCACGGGGATCGATCCGGTGCATGTCGGCGGCTTCAACCTGTCGCAGACGCACTCGCTGTTCGGCCTCCAGCTGCCGTCGGTCTACATGTACTACTACCTGTTCGTGCTGTGCTCGCTGCTGGTGATCTGGACGTGTACGCGGCTGCAGCATTCGCGCATCGGCCGCGCATGGGCGGCAATCCGCGAGGACGAGATCGCGGCGAAGGCGATGGGCATCAACACCCGCAACGTGAAGCTGCTCGCGTTTGCGATGGGCGCGTCGTTCGGCGGCCTGTCGGGCGCGATGTTCGGTTCGTTCCAGGGCTTCGTGTCGCCGGAATCGTTCACGTTCTGGGAATCGATCGTGGTGCTGGCGTGCGTGGTGCTGGGCGGCATGGGCCACATCCCGGGCGTGATCCTCGGCGCGGTGCTGCTCGCGATCTTCCCGGAATTCCTGCGCTCGACGATGAGCCCGCTGCAGCATGCGCTGTTCGGTCATGACATCGTCGATACGGAAGTGATCCGTCAGGCGCTGTACGGCCTCGCGATGGTGATCATCATGCTGTACCGCTCGGAAGGCCTGTGGCCCGCGCCGAAGCATGAGGACAAGATCGCGAAACTGGCGAAGCGCGCCAGCAAGAAGCCGGTGCGCGCCTAACCTACGGACAAGGGGATAAACACATGAGCGACAAGCAAATCCGACTGTCCGTGCAGGGCGTAAACAAACGCTTCGGCGGCCTGCAGGCACTGTCCGACGTCGGCCTGCAGATCAAGGAAGGCGAGATCTACGGTCTGATCGGCCCGAACGGCGCCGGCAAGACGACGTTCTTCAACGTGATCACGGGCCTCTACACGCCGGACTCCGGCGAGTTCAAGCTGGACGGCGCGGAATACAAGCCGACCGCGGTGCACCAGGTCGCGAAGACGGGCATTGCGCGCACGTTCCAGAATATCCGGCTGTTCGGCGGGATGACCGCGCTCGAGAACGTGATGGTGGGCCGCCATGTGCGCACCAAGCATGGTCTGCTCGGCGCGGTGTTCCAGACGCCGGCGGAACGCCAGGAAGAGCGCGAGATCAAGGAACGCGCGATCGAGCTGCTCGAGTACGTCGGCGTGCTGCAGTACGCCGACTACACGTCACGCAACCTGTCGTACGGCCACCAGCGCCGGCTGGAGATCGCGCGCGCGCTGGCGACCGACCCGAAGCTGCTCGCGCTCGACGAGCCGGCGGCCGGGATGAACGCGACCGAGAAGGTCGAACTCACGCGCCTGCTCGACAAGATCCGTTCGGACGGCCGCACGATTCTGCTGATCGAGCACGACGTGAAGCTCGTGATGCACTTGTGCAACCGGATGACGGTGCTCGATTACGGCAAGGTGATCGCCGAGGGTCTGCCGCAGGACGTGCAGAAGAATCCGAAGGTGATTGAGGCATATCTCGGCGCAGGGGTGCACTGATGGCAGCGGCAATGTTGAAAATCAAGGGCTTGCAGGTCAACTACGGCGGCATCCAGGCCGTCAAGGGCGTTGACATGGAAGTCCGTCAGGGCGAGCTCGTGACGCTGATCGGCGCGAACGGCGCAGGCAAGACCACGACGATGAAGGCGATCACGGGGCTCAAGCCGTATTCGGCAGGCGACATCGAGTACGACGGCAAGTCGATCAAGGGCGTGCCGTCGCACGAGTTGCTCAAGCGCGGCCTCGCGATGGTGCCGGAAGGCCGCGGGATCTTCGCGCGGATGTCGATCCTCGAGAACATGCAGATGGGCGCATACCTGCGCAACGACGCGGACGGGATCAAGAAGGACATCGAGCGGATGTTCGGCTTCTTCCCGCGCCTGAAGGAGCGGGCGACGCAGCTCGCGGGCACGCTGTCGGGCGGCGAGCAGCAGATGCTGGCGATGTCGCGCGCGGTCCTCAGCAAGCCGAAGCTGCTGCTGCTCGACGAGCCGTCGATGGGGCTGTCGCCGATCATGGTCGAGAAAATCTTCGAAGTGGTGCGCGAGATCTCGAAGGAGGGCATCACGGTGCTGCTCGTCGAGCAGAATGCGCGCCTCGCGCTGCAGGCGGCCGACCGCGGCTATGTGATGGATTCGGGCATGGTCACGATGGAAGGCGATGCGAAGCAGATGCTCGACGATCCGAAGGTGCGGGCCGCGTATCTGGGTGAGTAAGCGGATGAATGAGCGGATGAATGAGCGGGCCCGGTGACGCGCGGCGGCAGATGCCGCGTGCGTCGTGCCAGGGCTTTCGAAAGGCTGTCACGGGATACCGTGACAGCTTTTTTTTCGTGTTGTGCGATTCGTGTCGAACTGTGCGCGCGGAGGCGACTCCATTCGACAGTTGCGCCGCGCACGCGGCGCGGGAAACGACAGGGTCGGTCGTCCGACGCTGGCAGCCCGCAAACCGACACACGGGCCACGTAGCATCATCGGCCCATCGGGACACGGAGAACACGCATGAGTCTGGATTACGGTTTCGTGAAGGCGAAGGTGACATCGGTGGCGCAGCTGAAGGGCTCGCCGCACGGCAGCGAGATCCAGTATCACATCCACCTGACGCTGGCGCTGCCGGGAGGCAACTGGGATGTCGCGATCAACGTCGGCACCAGCGATGCGGACGACTTGCTGAACTACAAGCTCGTCTACGATTTCCACCATCCCGTCACGCAGACGCTCGCGGCCGCGGCGGAAGGCTACACCGACCTCACGGGGCAGGCCGCGCTGCCCGCGCTCGACTACCTGCGCAGCGACATCCTGAACGAGACGGGCGCGTGGCGCGCAAGCGCGGTGATGGACGGCACCGAGAACCCGGAGCCGATCCCGTCGCTGCTGCGGCTCGTCAATGCCGCGCAGTCGCAGGGCCTCGACGTCGTCGTGTTCGGCCGCACGTATGCGGAAGGCAACGGCATTCACGACACGCACATGAACCAGGGCTCGACGGGCCCGAACTACCTGCATCGCGCAGGCGACGACCATAACGACCACAACGACGTCTGGCAGGACGGCGCGCTGATCGTGCGCGTGAGCGATACGCAGTGGGCCGCGTATTTCGCGGCGTTCGAACAGCAGGCCGTGCCGACCGACGCGCTCGGCAATCCGCTGCCGGGCGCGGGGCCGATCACGCGCTGATACGGGCCACCGCTGCCGGCTGCATCACGCGGCCGGCAGCGTCTTGCCGAACGAGATGCGCTCCTCGACGCGATAGCCGAGTGCCGCATAGAAGCGGCACGCGTCGTCGTTGCCGGGCAGCACCTGCAGGTTGATCTTCAGGCAGCCGCGCGCGGCGAGCGCGCTTTCCGCGTGCGCGATCAGCGCGCGGCCGACGCCGAGCCGCCGCGCGTCGTTCGCGACGCCGAACGAGTAGAGCCAGCCGCGATGTCCGTCGAAACCCGCCATCAGCGTGCCGACGACGCGCGCGCCGCTGGTCGCGACGAAGAACAGTTCCGGCTGCGTCGCGAGCTTCAGCTCGATCGATCGCAGCGGATCGCGGTGCAGCGGCGCATCGGCTTCTTCGTATTGCGGGAACGCGTCGCGCCATACCGCGAGTACGGCATCGGTGTCGGCGCGTTCGAACGGGCGGATAGCGACAGCATCGGCGGCGGCATCCATCGCGGCGGTCTCCTTAGAGCGTATCGAGGATCGACCGCAGCATCGCCATCATCTGGTCGATCTCTTCGGTCGTCACGTTCAGCGCGGGCATGAAGCGCAGCAGGTTCGGCCGCGCGGCGTTCAGCAGCAGGCCGTCGGGCTGCATGTCGCGTGCCTTCTCGACGATCTGCGGGCCGATGTCCTTGCCGAGCAGCAGCGCGCGCAGCAGGCCTTCGCCGCGTTCGCCTTCGAAGCCGCGCTCTTCCGACAGCTCGAGCAGCTTGCGCTTCAGGTATTCGCCGCGTGCGCGCACGCCTTCGAGGAAGCCGGGCGCGACGAGCTGCGAGATCACCGAATAGCCGGCCGCCGTCATCAGCGGGTTGCCGTTGTACGTGCCGCCCTGGTCGCCGGCCTCGAACACCGCGACATCGGCCTTCGACAGCAGCGCCGCGAGCGGTACGCCGCTGCCGATGCCCTTGCCGAGCGTCATGATGTCCGGCTCGATGTCGGCGAGCTCGTACGCGAACAGCGTACCTGCACGGCCGCAGCCGCTCTGCACTTCGTCGACGATCAGCAGCAGGTTGTGCTGCTTCGTCAGTGCGCGCAGCTCGCGCATGAATTCGCGCGTCGCCGGAATCACGCCGCCTTCACCCTGGATCGGTTCGAGCATCACGGCGACGGTCTTGTCGGTGATCAGTTTCTCGACCGAGTTGATGTTGTTCAGCTCGGCCTTCGGGAAGCCCGGCACCTGCGGCGCGTAGATCGTGTCCCAGCCCGGCTTGCCGCTGGCCGACATCGTCGCGAGCGTGCGGCCGTGGAAGCTGTGGTCGAACGTGATGATCTCGTACGCGCCGTTGCGGAACTTGCGGCCCCACTTGCGCGCGAGCTTGATCGCACCTTCGTTCGCTTCGGCGCCGCTGTTCGTGAAGAACACCTTGTCGAACACGCTGTGCTGCGTGAGCAGGCCCGCGAGCTTCGCCATCGGCTCGTTGTAGAACGCCGGCGACGGGTTCAGCAGCGTTTCCGCCTGCTGCTTCAGCGCTTCGACGACACCGTCGTTGCAGTGGCCGAGGCTGTTGACGGCCCAGCCCTGGATGAAGTCCAGATAGCGCTTGCCCGTGTGATCGTAGAGCCACGAACCCTTGCCGTGCGTAAACACGATGTCGGGGCGGTTCGTGATGTACATCAGCGAGTCGATCGGAAAATCGTTCAAGGGCATGGCAGCAGACTCCAGCGGACGTTGAAAGGGAAACGGGCAATAAAAAAGCCACGGAAGGCCGTGGCTGGTGGGTTCGAACAGCTTGTGCGTAACCGGTGAAGCAGTGGGGTTACGCGCGAGTCCGTGACGAGCCTGCGGCATCCGGGAGGAGCGGCGAGCGGCGACGTCGGAGAGCGGACAGGAAGCGGTTCATGTGCGCAAGCATAAGGCATCCCGCGCCCCACTGTAAACCGCCGCGATGCCACGGATGTGACATCGCGGCGCGGGACGCGGGCGCGTGGGTCTCAGACCGGATGCGCGAGATCGGCGGCGCTCGTGAACGAGTCCGCGTAGAACTCGTCGGCCGGCAGTGCGTGGTGCAGCGTGAAGTCGCGCTGCGCGGATTCGACCATCACCGGCGCGCCGCACGCGTACACCTGATGACCCGACAGGTCGGGCAGGTCCTCGATCACCGCGCGATGGACGAAGCCCGTGCGGCCCGTCCACTGGTCGGCGTCGTCGGGCTCGGAGAGCACCGGCACGTACTTGAAGTTCGGGATCTCGCGCGCCCACTGCTCGGCGAGCTCGCCGAGGTAGATGTCCTTCTTGCGGCGTGCGCCCCAGTAGAGCGTCATCGGGCGCGTGATGCCCCGGTGCTTCACGTGCTCGATGATCGCCTTGATCGGCGCGAAGCCCGTGCCCGATGCAAGCAGTACGATCGGCTTGTCGGAATCCTCGCGCAGGAAGAACGTGCCGAGCGGGCCTTCGAAGCGCAGGATGTCGCGCTCCTTCATCGCGCCGAACACGTGATCGGTGAACTTGCCGCCCGGCATGTGGCGGATGTGCAGCTCGACCGGGCCTTCCTCGTGCGGCGCGTTCGCCATCGAGTAGCTGCGGCGCGAGCCGTCCTTCAGGATGAACTCGACGTACTGGCCCGCGAGGTATTGCAGTCGTTCGTTGGCGGGGAGCTGCAGCTTCACGACCATCACGTCGTCGGCCTTGCGCTCGAGCGCGGCGATCCGGCACGGCAGCTTCTTGACCTGCACGCCGTCGACGCCGGCGATTTCGCGCACGTCGATCTCGAGATCGCACTGCGCCTTCGAGCAGCACAGCAGCGCGAGGCCGCGCGTGCGCTCATCATTGGACAGTGCCGACGCGGCATGCGGGCCCTGCTCGATCTGGCCCGACACGATCTGGCCCTTGCAGGAGCCGCACGCGCCGTTCTTGCAGCCGTACGGCAGATGGACGTTCTGGCGCAGCGCGGCTGCCAGCACGGTTTCGTCCGACTCGACCTGGAATTGCCGGCCGCTTTGCTTGAGAGTGACGTTGAATGCCATAGAACCAAACTAGAACAAAATGTGGGGACCGTGCATGTCGCGCACGGCAGCTACAATGCAAACCCGTTGCGCGTCGCGCAACGGTGGCTACTGATTTCGCAACCAACATGATCGCGACTCGAATCCTGCGCCGGCCGCGCGCACTGATCGTCGGCTGCGGCGACGTCGGCATGCGCTGCGTCGCGCAATGGCGCGACACGCGCCGCAACCTGCGGATCTTCGCGCTGACGAGCCACCCGGCCCGTCGCGATGAACTGCGTGCCGCGGGCGCGACGCCGATCGTCGGCGACCTCGATCGCCCGGCGACGCTCGGCCGCCTCGCGGGTCTGGCCCGCACGATCCTGCATCTCGCGCCGCCGCAGTCCGACGGCCGCGACGACCGGCGCACGCGTGCGCTGATTGCCGCAACGACCGTACCTGCGCGACGGCCGACGGTGCCGCCGGCACCTGCGGTCGGCCGGCTCCGAACGCTGCGCGCCGCTGCCCGACAGGCCGGCGCGCCCGTTCGGGCAGCGGGTATTGTACCCGACGGTCTTCGCGCGCCGAGGCTCGTCTACGCAAGCACGACGGGTGTATACGGCGATTGCGGCGGGGCGCGCATCGACGAAACACACCCGCTGCGTCCTGCGAATCCGCGCGCGTTCCGACGCGTATCGGCCGAACGGCAACTGCGCGCGGCGACGGTGCGCGGCGTGCTGTCCGCGCGCATCGTGCGCATTCCCGGCATCTACGCGGCAAACCGTCTGCCGGTCGCGCGGCTCGAGCGCGGCACGCCGGCGCTCGAGCCGGCCGACGACGTCTACACGAACCACATCCACGCGGACGATCTCGCGGCGATCCTGCGCCGCGCGGCCGAGTGCGGCAGGCCGGCGCGCGCCGTGCACGCGTCGGACGACAGCGAACTGCGGATGGGGGAGTATTTCGACCGGGTCGCGCAGGTGCTCGGCCTGCCGCGGCCGCCGCGCGTCAGCCGCGCGGACGCCGAGCGCCAGCTCGAACCGACGCTGCTGTCGTTCATGCGTGAGTCGCGGCGCCTGTCCAACGCACGGCTCAAGGCCGAATTGTGCGTGACGTTGCGCTATCCGACCGTAGACGATTTCCTTCAAACGCTCGCGCCGGGCAGCGCGTCAGGTCAGCGCCGGTAACGCCTCGATCAGCAGGAAGCACAGCAGCGCGCCGATCAGCGCACCAATCAGGTTCGGATGATATTTGTGCTTCAGGTGCATCGCGGCCAACAGGCCGCCGATCACGATGACACCGATGACCGCGAACGCGATCATCACGTACGACAGTTCAAAAGAATGGTTGATGTTCATGATGTCTCCCCTGCATCGCTGCTCGTACAGCTTGTGATTCGAGTATAGCGGGGGATCGTGCGGCCGAGACGCGGCCGGGCATCGAACGGTCGTGCGGATTTTCCCTTACAGGGTTTTGACGGGATTGCGCAGTGCTGAAAGGTCGGCGTCATCGAGCCACCGCCACGCGCCGGGTTCGAGGTCGCCCGGCAGCGCGAAGCCGCCGATGCTTTCGCGGTGCAGCAACTCGACGCGGTTGCTCGCCGCCGCGACCATGCGTTTCACCTGGTGATACTTGCCTTCGAGGACGGTCAGCGCGAGCGCGTGCGTGTCGCGTGCGTCGGCGGCGACCGCCGCGATCGGCTTCGGCTCGCCGTGGAGCTGCACGCCGGTGCGCAGCGCGTGCAGTTGCGCATCGTCGAGCGGATGGCGCACGGTTGCCACGTAGGTCTTCGGCACCTTGCGCTTCGGCGACGTGTACGCGTGCACGAACTGGCCGTCGTCGGACAGCAGCAGCAGGCCCGTCGTGTCCTGGTCGAGACGGCCGACGCACTGCACGCCGCGCGCGACGAGCGGCGCGGGCAGCAGGCTGAACACACTCGCGTGATGTTGCGGATCGCGCGAACACTCGTAACCGGCCGGCTTGTTGAGCGCGAGATACGCGTGCGCGTGAAACGGCCATGCCGTATCGTCGACCGAGAACACGAGGCCGTCGGTGTCGAACGTCGCGTCGGGGTCGGTCGCGCTGGCGCCCGCGACGGCGATGCGGCCCGCTTCGATCAGGCCGCGGCACTGGCGGCGCGAGCCGAAGCCCTGGGTGTAGAGAATGCTTTCGAGATCCATAGCGGGCGCATTCTATCAAGCGGCGCGCGACCGGCATGAACACGCCTGCGCTGGTAAGCTGCCGGAACGCCGCGCAGCGCGTGGCGCTCGTTCATTCTTCACGGAAAGTCCATGCATTTCGATTCGTTCCCGTTCGGCCGCAACGCTGCCGCCGTCATCCTTGCCGCGACCGTTTCGTCGGCCGCGTTCGCGCATGCGCATCTCGCGAAGAGCGATCCGGCAGCGGGCGCGGCGCTGGCCGCCGCACCGGCCGCCGTCGCGATCGACTTCACCGAGCCGCTGGAGCCGGCGTTCAGCTCGATCGTCGTCGTCGACGGCGACGGCAAGCCGGTGTCGGACGGCAAGGCGCGCATCGATGCGTCGAACCGCAAGCGGATGACGGTGCCGCTCACGGCGGCCGGCACGGGCGCCTATACGGTGAAATGGGTGGCCGTCGCGACCGACGGGCACCGCACGCAGGGGGCGTACGGCTTCAGCGTGAAGTGACGCAACGGTGGCGGCAGGCCCGTGCCAGGGCTGCCGGCGCCCTTATCCGACAGGGAGTTTCCCGCATGAATCCGACGACGCTCGACGCACTCGCCGATTTCCCCCGTCTGCTCGAAGCCCATTTCGCGGCCGTGCCCGACGGCTATGCGCGCTGGACGCCCGACGACTGGGCCGGGATCCCCAGCGAGCACTTTTCGCCGCTCGGGCAGCTCTGCCACGTGCGCGACATCGAGATCGACGGCTATCACCTGCGGCTGCGGCGGATGCTCGACGAAGACCGGCCGCTGCTCGTGTCGATCGATGGCAACGCGCTCGCGATCGAGCGCCGCTACAACGACGCGTATGCGTCCGACGTGCTCGCGGCGATCCGCGAAGCGAGACGCGAGACGCTGGACCTCGTATCGCGCCTCACGCCCGAACAGTTCGAGCGTACCGGCGAGTTCGACGGCTACGGTACGCTGACCGTGCGCGGGCTCGTCCATTACCTGTGCAGCCACGACCAGCAGCATCTGGCCGGCATGCAGTGGCTGCTCGGCAAGATCGACGCGGCACTGTACGCGCGCTGAGCCGGCCGGCGCTCGCGCGGCCGGATGGGGATTTCGGCGCCGTCGTCGGTGCGGACGATGACACGACATCGTTCGGATTGGATCGATTTTCTGGATAATCCATCCAGCCGCGACCGGCTGACCGACGCGTCGCGCGTGCCTACACTCCAAGCTTCGTTCAACGAAAAAAGGAGTCAATCGTGGCCACTCACACGCTCGCAGACAAGGTCGTCCTGATCGCAGGCGGCGCAAAGAATCTCGGCGGCCTGATCGCCCGGGACCTGGCGAGCCACGGCGCGAAGGCGGTGGCGATTCACTACAACAGCGCGGCGTCGCAGGCGCAGGCCGAGGAGACGGCCGCCGCGGTGCGCGCGGCCGGTGCCGAAGCCGCAACGTTCCAGGCCGACCTGACGACGGCCGCCGCGGTCGAGAAGCTGTTCGACGACGCGAAGCAGCGCTTCGGCAAGATCGACATCGCGATCAACACGGTCGGCAAGGTGCTGAAGAAGCCGTTCACCGAGATCAGCGAGGCCGAGTACGACGAGATGTTCGCGGTCAACAGCAAGTCGGCGTTCTTCTTCATCAAGGAAGCGGGGCGGCACCTCGAGGATCACGGCAAGCTCGTCACGCTCGTGACGTCGCTGCTCGGCGCGTTCACGCCGTTCTACGCAGCGTACGAAGGGTCGAAGGCGCCGGTCGAGCACTTCACGCGCGCGGCGTCGAAGGAGTACGGCGCACGCGGGATCTCGGTGACGGCCGTCGGGCCGGGCCCGATGGACACGCCGTTCTTCTATCCGGCCGAAGGCGCCGATGCGGTCGCGTATCACAAGACGGCGGCCGCGCTGTCGCCGTTCAGCAAGACGGGCCTGACCGATATCGAGGACGTCGTGCCGTTCATCCGCCATCTCGTGACCGACGGCTGGTGGATCACGGGCCAGACGATCCTGATCAACGGTGGCTATACGACCAAGTAAGCGATCACGCAACGGGTCGCGCCGGCCGCCGCCGCGGGCGCGCGGCGCACCGCAATGGGCTGATTGCGTGGACAATGGACGGGCGCGCAGCCGCGAGGCCGCGCGCCCGTTTTCTCGGTGCCGCCGGGCGCTGCCGCGATGCGCGACGGCTGGCGGCGACGATCGTCCGAACCCAGGTTCCCCGCCGATGGACAAGCTGGATCAGGTCAGAATCTTCCTGCAGGTTGCCGAGATGGGCAGCTTCATCAAGGCCGCGCATGCGCTCGACATGCCGCGCGCGACCGTGTCGGCTGCCGTCCAGCAGCTCGAGGCGGGGCTCGGCACGCGCCTCTTGCACCGCACGACGCGCCAGGTGCAGTTGACCGCCGACGGCGTGCTGCTGCTCGAACGCGGCCGGCGCCTGCTCGCGGAGGCCGACGAGCTCGACCGCCTGTTCCGCCGCCGCGACCGCGACGTGGTCGGGCGGCTGAACGTCGACGTGCCGAGCCGGATCGCGCGCCGCGTGATCGCGCCCGCGCTGCCGTCGCTGTTTCGCCGCTACCCGAAGCTGCAACTGTCGCTCGGCTCGACGGACCGCTCGATCGACCTGGTGCAGGAGGGCGTCGACTGCGCGATCCGCGTCGGGCGGCTTGCGGACAGCAGCCTCGTCGTGCGGCCGCTCGGGCAGTTCACGCTGATCAACTGCGCGAGCCCCGACTACCTGCGCGAATGCGGCGTGCCCGAGCATCCGGATGCGCTCGCGCACGGGCACTGGGCGATCGGCTATGCGTCGCCGACGACGGGGCGCGAGCTCGGGTGGGAATACTGCGTGGACGGCGAGCGGCACACGATGACGCTGCCGAGCCGCGTGATCGTCAACAATGCCGAAACCTATATCGCCGGCTGCATCGCCGGGATGGGGCTGATCCAGATTCCGCGGTTCGACGTCGAGCATCTGCTCGACAGCGGCGCGCTCGTCGACGTGATGCCCGGGTACCGTGCCGCGCCGATGGACGTGTCGGCCGTGTATCCGCACCGGCGGCACCGGTCGCGCCGGCTCAATGCGTTCGTCGATTGGTTCGGGGAGTTGATGGCGGACGCGTTGACGGGGACAGCGGCGGGGAAGGGCGCGGAAGGCGACTGATCGGGGCGGCTGGTGTGAGTCGTGCGCCGTCGCGCTTGTTTCAGTCGGCCGGCGCCGCGAACTGCCGGTTGCGCCCGGTTTCCCGCACCGCTTCGATCAGCGCCGCGCCGGCACCGTCCGGTTTCGATGCGAACGCGTAGAAACGCGCGGCCGGCAGCACGGGCAGGCCGTCCTGCGGCCCGCATGCGCGCAACCCGTCGCGCAACTGGCTGCGCGCCAGCGCGGTGACCGCGAAGCCCGCGAGCGCGGCCGATACGCAGCCGGCCATGCTGCTGCTCTCGAACAGCACGCGGAACGGCCGCAGCGCGGCGGCGAGCGCCGATACGGCGGCCTCCCGGTAGACGCACGGTTCCGGAAACAGCGCGAGCGGCACTTCGCCGCCGGCGTCGAGCGTGCGGTCCGACGCAAAGGCCCACACGAGCGGTTCTTCCCAGAGCAGTTCGCCCGGCGCGTCGACCTGCCGGCACTGCTTGCCGAACACGACATCAAGCCGGCCGAGCGTCTGCTCGCGCAGCAGCGACGCGGTGATTCCGACCTTCAGCTCGATCGACGTCTGCGGGTGGCGGTCGCGGAACGTGCGCAGCACGTGCGGCAGCCAAGCACCCGCGAAATCCTCCGATGCGCCGACGCGCAGCCGCCCGTGCGCCGGCGCGCCGCGCAGCTTCGCGCGCACTTCGCGCTCCATGTCGACGATGTTGCGCGCGTACGCGTACAGCATGTCGCCGGCCGGCGTGAGCGCGATACGGCGCGTCGTGCGCGCAAGCAGCACGGTGCCGGCCGCCTGTTCGAGCCGCTTGATATGACCGCTGACGGCGGACGGCGTCAGCGCGAGGCGTTCCGCTGCCGGCGCGAACCCGCGGCTGTCGACGACTTCGAGGAAGGTGCGCAGCAGTGAGAGGTCGAGCGAGGTCGACGCGGGATCGGTCAGCGGTTCCATCGGTTAATTCAACGTAATACTCGAAGAGTGAATCATGATACTCCGTGAATCGTGATGAAAGGTTGGCCTACGATCATCTGCTCAGGTTGACCCGACGGAGAGCACGATGACGACCTATGCGCATGCGACGACCGCGTCGCTCGATATTGCCTATCTCGAATGGAACCCGCGCGGCGAACGCGTGGCCGTG